>NZ_BJDZ01000004.1 GCF_005405405.1 Lactiplantibacillus plajomi | reverse complement strand
CAGTTTTAAAAATCAAAAGCGTAAGCAAATAGGACGAGAAACCAAAATTCGGTTTCTCGTCCTATTTGCTTATACAGAGGCTAGTTATGTCACAGCCCCTTTCCTACGATTAGTCAAGCCCGGATAGTGGAAACTTTCCGCCTTGCCGGTTGGTCCTTAACACGGTCTCGCGGAATAAACGGCAACGTTCAATCTTTGGTTCCACATATGCCATTGTAATTCAAAAAGATCCGTAAAGCTGTTTTGGGCTTTACGGATCTAATCTTAGTATGCTTCGTCTCCGAACAAAAGATAGTTGAAACGTTCACCAACTACCCCTGTTTTGCCACCTTAATGTAGCCCCAATTGTAAGCGGGCTTCCCGTGACATCATGTCCTGATTCCAAGGTGGATCAAAGGTGATTTCAATTTCGATTTCTTTGACCCCCGGTAACTTGATCAACGCGTCATGGATCGCGTCGGCCAGCCATTCGGTCAGCGGGCAGCCAACCACCGTTAGGGTCATGGTGACGTTCGCCACCCCGTCAGCACTTAACGTCGCGTCGTAAATCAGGCCTAGACTAACTAAGTCCACGCCCAACTCCGGATCGATAACCGTGCCCAGGGCTGCGTACGCCTGTTTTTTAAAAGTTGATTCACTCATTTTCTCGCCCCCTATTCACTCACGTTGACTTAAGTCTATTATACCGAACCGGTGCCAAAATAACAGGTCGGATAGGTGGCAGTAACCGCGTCAGATCAACGTTTAAAAATATTTTAAAAAAGTGGGTGTTTTCTATTGCAAGCGCTTACAAATGCTGGTAGTATACAAGGTGAGGAAAGGAATTAATCCTCATTAGCAAAGCTTCTCAATGCGATTGGGGCTACCGCTTGAAATTAGGTAGCTAGTACCACCGTTAGGGTCGTTATCAAAACCGTTTTTAGCGTCAGCGTTATCGGTCTAATGATAGTCGGGAGACACGCACTGGATGACTGAACGTTTACCCTTGAATAAAAGATAACCGCACCAATAATTGGCATTTGCACGACCATCAGATTTTAACTTTTCAAGTTGGAAACAGGTGTCACCAATGACCAGTTTTAAGTTCCACTAGTACCAGTTCCATTGTAGACTCAGGTTTTAAAAGTTTAAGCGGAGGTGCATGTCTGTTACGAAGACATTACCAAGTATTAAACGCGAGCTCGACTTTCGTTAAAACCCGTCGAACGAGTCGCAATCAAGTATAGCTTTACTTTTGATCGGCTAAAGCAGATAGATACAGTAAATACGGGTTAGTCCGCTAGAAGTTGGACACGCGTAAAATTGAATAGCATGAAGGTGTAATGTATTAAGAACACTGAACATTTCTTTCTTGCTAATCAGGATTATTCCTCATAAGTAGGACTCGAGTTGAGAAGCCTTGGGTCCTATTTTTTTTGCGCAGTTTTTGCAATCGTTTACAGTGCCCCGCTGAACTCGTATACTTAGGGCAACTAGTCTTAAGGGGGATTCACTTTGAAAACACTTAATTTAGGTCACAGCGGCGTTCAGGCGTCGACCGTTGCCCTCGGCATCATGCGGATGGCACCGTTAACGGTCGCCCAGGCAACTCAGGTGCTCGACACCGCCGTCGACCTCGGCATCAACTACATCGATTCGGCCGACATTTATGGCGCCGGACAGTCATCCAGCACGTTCGGCCAAGCGTTGAAGCAAGCCAGCGTCAGCCGCGACCAACTCTTCATCCAGTCCAAGGGCGGCATCGTCTCAGGAAAACGTTACGACTTCTCCAAGCAACACATCTTAGCGGCTGTGGACGGCGAACTCCAACGGCTGGGCGTCGATTACCTAGATGCCTTCCTGCTCCACCGTCCCGACGCTTTGATGGAACCAGAAGAAGTCGCCGCCGCTTTTGATGACCTGCAAACAAGCGGTAAAGTTCGTCACTTCGGGGTCTCTAACTTCAACCCCGGCCAGGTCGACTTACTCCAATCAGCGCTCAGCCAGCGCTTGATCATTAACCAGCTCCAGTTCGGCATCATGCACACTAACGCCATCGACTTTGGGTTACACACTAACATGCAGGACGCCCGCAGTATCGATCACGACGGCGGTACTATCGAGTACGCCCGCCTGCACAAGATGACCATTCAAGCTTGGTCACCTTACCAGTACGGCAACTTTGAGGGTATCTTCCTGGACAACCCGAAGTTTCCGAAGCTAAACGCCGCCATGCAAGCCTTAGCTGACAACAAGCACGTCACGAAGAGTGCCATCGCAACTGCTTGGATCTTGCGCCACCCGGCCAAGATCCAGGTGATTCTGGGAACGATGAACCCGACCCACCTCGCGGAAAACGCCGCCGGGGCCGACGTGGCCTTAACCCGGCAGGAATGGTACGACATTTACTTTGCCGCCGGTAACGACCTACCGTAACCACTAACAATAAAAAGACGCCCCGTTTCGCTGGATTAATTAGCGCGACGGGGCGTCTTTTTATAACACTTTAATCAAGATACTTAGACTAATCATTAGTGCAAGCGCGTAGAAGCCTACTAGTCCCCACTGATCAAGTCGCAAGTGGTGCGGTTGCTGGCGGTACCAGTTCCAGCTATAAAATAAGAAGCAGCCCAAGCTGATTGGAAACAGCAACATCGTCCCAAACAGGCCCACGCTGTTGATTGCGCTGGGCACCCACCAACCGAAAACCATCAATCCGATCGGCACCGCAACTAGTAACGCGTTAATCAGCCATTCGAAGCCGTGTGGCCACTTTGATCTCGGCATCGGCTTATTCCTTAGGCCGGCTGTCGTAGGCCCGCTTGGACTTATAACCGGCCTTAAACACCGTCTTCATGACGTCAACGTGCCGTTGCTTAGTAGCTTCGGCCTTCACGCCAAAAATAAAGCGGGCCCATTCTCGTTGGTAACCGGGTGTCAATTGATCAAAAAAAGTCGTTAGTGTCGCGTCGTCCGTTAATAAGTCCCGAACCGCGGGGATATCCTTTTCGTAAAAACTTAGGGGCTGTGCTGCCATGTTAATTCCTCCTGTCTGTTAGGTCAATTTTACCTTAATTTACTGAAAATCCCCACCGATGGAGTTTTTATGTTTCGAATTTGTGCACAATTGCGCTATCATAAATAGTATAAGGAGTAAAATTCGACTATCATTGAAACAAAGGGAGCCCTGCCATGTCAAACTTCAACATTTCCCTCATCACTGCCGACCGCGCAAAAGGCATGCTGACCGAGTATAAGGACCAACGGAAAAATTCAATTCCCCATTTGGACCACCCCGGTCGCTACATCTTACCGGATTATAAATTAACCCGCCGGCGCGCAGCGTTTAAAATTCTTAAGCACACTTTCTTGACTCCCCACTATAAGTCTTACGTTGCCCTTGATTCCGATAACGGGCACACGTTATGGATGCGTAACTTTGGATCGTTGACCGAAGCGCTATTCTGGTTAGAAACTGGCCTTAAAATTAGCGATACGGATTCCCATTCCAACTACAAGCAGTGGGTCGCCAAGCACGGGGACGATATCGACGCGTTTAAAGACCTATTACGAGAACGTAAGAAATCGCAACTGAAAAAGGCGAAGAAAAAGGCAAAGTAACTAAGTGTCAAACACAGTAAAAAACCGGTTAACACGGTTCACGATGCGTGAACCAGTGCTAACCGTTTTTTTGATACCGTCACTAACTGATTAAAGTGAGCGGCGCTTAAACCCGCTCCAATTTGCGATGGCCGCAATAACTAATAACCCGAGTGCGATTACCCCCGCCTTCAACGGGTTGGTATCGTCATTTTGGGTATAACGTGCACTACGGCCAGTCTGATTCAACTTTGCCAGGCTCACCGTCGCCGCACCCGTTGCCGGTAGCAGTATTGGTGGCTTCTTAACTTCACGCACCATCACCCTGGTCGTTGCCGTTGTCGTCGGCGCAGTCGCCGCCGCGCTAGCGGGAATAGCGGTAGTTAGTGAAACAAATCCGGCGATGGTGGCTACTTCGGTGGCAATCTTAGTCAATTTCTTCATCAATAAAAGTCCCCTTTGATTACTTCGATTTTGAACTAACTAAAGCTAAAAACGGTTGCCCGTTGAACTGGTCAATCTCTCACCAACTAGTCGTACCGATTCTGTAATGCTCGCCTCGATACACCCCTAGTGTAGCGTGTCAACGTAAAGATTAATTGTCATTCGTGTAAAGTTTTCAGATGCTCGCAAAAAGAGACTGTGACATGAGTCACAGCCCCCAGTGTGTCTCCGAATATTGATAGCTAAAACGTGCGCCCAAAGTCAGTTGGCTCCGCTTACCCCCTAAGTTCAACAATCCAAGCCCCGAATTATTCACTCACGCCGTTAATGCTCACCAACTAACCGACTTTGGGCACACTCTAAAAAAATGACTGCCAGGAATATCCTGACAGCCATAGTTGAATCATTTAATGTTTAATTTTTCACTCAATCGGTCTCCTGAGCAGACTTGCGGTTAACCCGGCGCTCACGGGCGTAGTCGGTCGACGTCGTAATTTCGACGTCCCGTGCCAGCCGCTTGCGCCTTGCCAACTCAGCAGCCTTGGCCTTCGCCTTAGCCGCTTCCTTGACCGGATCGGTCGTCAGGTCATGATGGATCGAGTACAACAGAACCAACGCCACGATGGTCAGCGGGAAGCCGGACATCGCACAAATTGACTGAATCGACTCGAAGCCCCCGACCGTGACCAGTCCCAGTGAAAAGACCAGGAAGATCACGACCCAGCTCATCCGGTTGAAGCGACTTGGTTGTTGACCAGGCGCCAACTGTTTGCTGGTAAATGACGAAGTAATGAAGGCAAACGACGAAACGGTCGTCGCTAAGAAGATAAAGCATGACAAGCAGTAAAGTGCCAGCATAATCATCTTCAACGGTAAGGTCGATAAGACGGCCGCAATCACGGCAGCTTGCCCCTGGGTGTTTAAAATGTGGACCAAGTTAACGATCCCCATCTTTTGCAAGTACAGGGCGTAACCACCGAGCACCATGTAGAAGGTCACACAGCCAAGTGAGCCCCATAGCAGCATCCCACCGAGAACCTGGCGAATCGTCCGTCCGCGGGAAATCCGCGCGATGAACAAGCCCATGACCGGCATGAAGGATAACCACCAGCCCCAGTAGAAGATCGTTTGCCGCTGCATGGCAGTGGCCTGACCGTTCGGAGCGGTGTTGGTACTTAGGCTGATAAATTTGTTAATAAATAGCCCGATACTGTTCGTTTCTGAATTTAAAATGTATAAGGTTGGCCCAACTAATAAGACGACGATCAAGAAGCCAATCGCTAACCAAATGTGGGCGGAACTCAGACGGCCAATCCCCTTTTTCAAACCGTTGAAAACGGCGACCGCAAAGATGACGAACAATAACGCAAATAATCCTAATTTTAACGTCATCGTATCCGCAATCCCGGTTGCGGTACTTAAAACTCGTGAAATAACGGGGATTTCCATCCCGACGGAGGTCCCGACCCCACCCATAATTCCGATAATTACGAGTAGGTCGATCACGTTGCGGGCAATCTGCTTCCCCGTTCCGGGACCTTCTAAGACTGAAATGGCGGCACTAAGCCGTTGAACCTTGACATGCTTAACGTACATCGCGTAGGCAATCGCAATCGTGGCCGGCGCAAACATCATCCACGCCATCGGTCCCCAGTTGAACTGACCTAGCATATGCGCGTAGTTATACGCGGAAGTTGAAAACGGCTTTGCGCCGAATGACGGGCTTTGCAAGTAACGTAACGGGTCCACAATACTCAACATTAAAATGCTGGCATCGATCCCGGTTGCGTAAACCATACTACCCCAATGGAACGTTGAAAATTCGGGCTTATCCTTCGCACTCCCTAGCTTGGTCTTACCAAATTTACTAAAGGCTAGGTAAATGAAAAAGATAAACGTGATTACATATACTGACATATATAACCAGCTCATGTTGTTCGTTAACCAGTTCAAAATACCAGTCAATCCGTTTTCAAGCGAATGACCACCCATTAACAAAACAACCGAAGCAACGGCAAAAAGACCAATCGTAGGTAAATAAACCCACCAATCAATATTCTTACTTTTTAAAATAATAAACCTGCTACTGAGCATATACTCTCTATATTAATAAAATTCGTGGTTCTTCCTGCCAATCATTGCACTGGTAGTCCCCACGCGTTAATTTCCGACTAGCAATCGGTACATCCCCCCGGGTCAATTCCCGGAGCACTCAACACCCTGACTGAATCAGGTTTAATCGGCATTGTCCCGCAGACTCTGTTTGTGCTATCTCAAAATCCAGTAGCAGAATTTCCTTCTTTCCGTTGGTTGAATCTGCCGGACGCCATGCTGAAAAATTGTGTTCTTAATTGCATAATCGCGTTGGTGTTGATCGATAATTTAGCTTTGATTAGTGTTTCTAATTGTGACTATCGCCATAGCCACGCTTACACACCACGTAACGATTAATGGTTACATTTATCTTGCTAATGGATAACCCCCTTGATACATCAGATAAACGACCAGTAATGGTGTTGCGCCCAGCAAGTTTAAAATGGCGCCACCATGGTACAAAAAAACGCACAACAAGGGTAACGAATTACCACCTGTACAGCGCGCGACTGGTCTTATACAAATGCTGACTTCAGTATTTTCTGATATCTAATGTTCACATAATAGTATACTAGCATTAATTCAGATGTAAACTCTTGCCACTTATCGTGCTAAACACCGTTATGACGGCATTTGAAGCGGTTTTAATGTAAATAACCGTAATATTTTTCAAAAAAGTTTCACGATTTAATGACTAGAATTATTTTTACATTAGAATCATTCTTAACTGTTTCTTTTTTCGACGACTCATGCTATGCTTATCTTAAGATAATAAAAACGGTTACATTAACCACGGGGGAGGTCTTTTCAATGCGTCACTACTATAAATTAACCCTAACCGTCAGTGTTGGGATTATCGCGTTGATTTTACAGTTCGGCTTGCACTTACAACTCGCAGCCCAAGTAATCATTACCTTATGGGGGTCGGTGATGGCCCTGTCAATGCTGGTCGAAATGATCAAGACACTACGTTCTGGTAAGTACGGCGTGGATTTGCTCGCCATTACCGCCATCGTTGCCACCTTGGCCGTTAGCGAATACTGGGCCGGTCTGGTCGTCTTAATCATGCTGACCGGTGGCGATTCACTGGAAGACTACGCTGCCAAGCGTGCCAATACCGAATTAAAGGCGTTACTGGATAATTCGCCTCAAAGTGCGCACCGGCTGGAAGGCGACCAACTCGTCGACATCGACGTCGAGGCCGCCCAAGTTGGTGATCAGCTAGTTGTTAAACCGAGTGAGCTGGTACCAGTCGACGGTCACCTAATCGAGGGGAGCGCCCTATTCGACGAATCGTCACTGACCGGTGAATCCAAGCCGGTTGAAAAGCGGGTCGGTGACGACGTGATGTCCGGCGCGGTCAACGGCGATAGTGCCATCACGATGGTCGTCGACAAACTGGCCGCCGATAGTCAGTACCAACAATTAGTTAAGTTGGTGAAGGAATCCGAAGCCCGACCAGCCAAGTTTGTCCGCTTAGCCGACCGCTACGCCGTGCCGTTCACCCTGGTAGCTTACGTTATTGCGGGAATCGCTTGGGCACTCAGTGGTGACCCCCACCGCTTCGCCGAAGTTTTAGTGGTCGCTTCACCATGCCCGCTAATTTTAGCGGCCCCAGTGGCCTTAGTTTCCGGGATGAGTCGGACTAGCCGTAACGGGATCGTGGTCAAAACCGGGGACATGCTCGAAAAGATGTCACTGGCAAAATCAGCCGCGTTCGATAAGACTGGCACAATTACCAGTGGCCAGCTCAGTGTTCAGAAAATTGTCCCACAACCCGGCTTTACTGCTGAGCAGGTCCTGCACCTGGCCGCCAGTGCCGAACAAAATTCAAGTCACATTTTAGCGCGTTCCTTAGTTAAGTTTGCGGCCGGTACGCCGTTAAGCAGCGTCAGTGACCTTGCCGAAGTGACTGGTAACGGGATTACCGCAACGGTCGATCAACAAGTTGTAAAAGTCGGTAAACTGGCCTTTGTGGCGCCCAACAGTGACCACCAGCCCCTCGCCCAAACCGCCATTTACGTGGCCGTAGACGACCAGTACGCCGGTTACGTGACCTTCTTTGATAACGTCCGGCCGGAAGCGGCTGAAACCCTGGCCGCCCTCCACGCGGAAGGGGTTCGCAACGTGATGATGTTGACCGGCGATCAACGGGTCATCGCCGATAACATTGCCGAAAAAGTTGGTATCGACACCGTGGCCGCCGACCTACTCCCCGCCGATAAAATCGCCCACTTAAAAGCCGTTCCCAAAGCGGAGCGACCAATCATCATGGTCGGCGACGGGGTCAACGACGCGCCGTCACTAGCCGTCGCCGACGTTGGGATTGCCATGGGAGCCCACGGTTCAACCGCGGCTAGCGAATCCGCCGACGTCGTGATTTTAAAGGACGACCTGGGACGGGTCGTGACCGCCATTCAAATTGCGAAGGATACCATGCAAGTCGCAAAGCAGTCGGTTTGGATCGGTATCGCCATCTGTACGATTTTAATGCTGATCGCCAGTACGGGGATCATTCCGGCCCTGTTCGGTGCCATGCTCCAAGAAGTTGTTGATACCGTATCGATTCTTTGGGCACTACGGGCTTTGCGGGACCGGCCAAACGCCGCCGAACCTTCAACGCCGGCTCACGCCCACTAATTAAATGAGTTCATAAAAAGGACTAGTCGTTCAAAGCGTCAACTTTGAATGACTAGTCCTTTTAAGTGTTCTTACCGGACCGCGACCGGTCGTTCGGGCTGACAAACCGGAATGAAATCGAACTGTTCGTAGTCGAACAAACCGCGGGCCGTCAACTTTAACGTCGGGATCACCGGTAAAGTCAGAAACGATAAGGTGATGAACGGATCAAAGGTCACCGGTTGCGCACAGCTTTGCTGATAAGCCGTCCGTAATGCCGTTAATTGCTGACTAGCCTGCAGATACGAACCGTTCGATAATAGTCCACCGACCGCCAGCGGCATCGTCGCCAGCACCCGCTGCTCATCAGCTACGGCAATCCCCCCGTTGGTCCGGGTAATCTGGTCAATCGCACGCATAATGGCCGCGTCCGAGGTTCCAACGGCTACAATGTTATGGGCATCGTGCGCAACCGTACCGGCGACCGCGCCGTGCGTCATTTGAAAACCGTGGACCAAGCCCACGCCGACTTTGCCGGTATCGTGATGACGTTCAACGACCACCATCTTTAACACGTCCTGATCAACGTCAGCTTCAAAGTTAGCCGTTGGTGCCAGCCTTTTAACAAGGTGATCCGTTTCAATATGGTTCGGCTGGATTCCAATCACGTTGACCCGTTCGGTCGTAATCGGGAGTTTGAAGTCCGCAATGGTGGCGTGGTGGCGAACCCTCGTCGCGGTAAACGGTAGCGGCGTTGATACTGGCTCGTGGGTTACCCAGCGCCCGTCCTTCATCGTCTTGGCAATCGTCACGTTAGCCGGATCCGTTAAAACGACTAGGTCGGCCCGCTGACCAGCACTTAAACTACCGCGGTCACTCAAGCGGTGGGCCTGGGCCGCGTTATAACTCGCCAACGTGTAGGCTAATGCCGGCTGGAGTCCCGCCTGAATCGCCAACTTAACGTTATAGTCGATCGACCCCTCCGCCATTAAATCGGTAATGGTCTTATCATCAGTACAAAAGGCAAAGCGGTCCGCATTCGCCGTCGTCACCGCACCGACCGTCGCCAAGACGTCACGTTCAACGGTCCCTTCACGCAAAAAGACCCGCATCCCAGCGCGCACCCGGTCGAGGGCCTCTTTGACCGTCGAACATTCGTGGTCGGTATCTAAACCGGCGTTGACCATCACCGTTAACTGGTGCGGGTCCAACCCGGCAGCGTGGCCATCCGCGTGGCCGCCGTTAGCGTACGCGTCGTGAATCTTAGCCAACGTATCCCGATCACCACGCGCGACCGCGCCGTAATCCATCACTTCCGCTAACCCCCGTACTTCCGGTTCCGCGTAGAGCGGACGCAGGTCGGCAGCGTGGAGCGTTGCGCCGTTATCATCAAACGGCACGCACGGTACCGACGACGGTAACATGAAGAAAACGTCTAACGGTGTTTGACGCGCATCTTGAATCAGGTATTCGATACCGGCAATTCCGGCTACGTTTGCCAGTTCATGCGGGTCGGTGACGATCGCCGTCACCCCGTGTCTTAATAGCACCTTCCCTAACTCGCTGGGGGCCACCATCGAACTTTCCATATGGACGTGGGCGTCAATCATGCCGGGTACGATCCACTGACCGCGCGCATCGACCGTTTGGCGTGCCTGGTAAGGCTCATCCGTCAAATTACTAATGATCCGACCGTCATCGATCCAGAGGCTCGTCAATTCAAACTTGCGGGTAAACACGTTCAGCACCTGTGCGCCGGTAATCACCATATCAACTGTTTTCAAAATTATTCTCCTATCCGCCTACCGGAGAAAGCAAACGGGCCCGTACGGCAAATAGAGCAGTACGGACCCATCGACTCAATTCGCTTATAGTCCAGCATTTACGGTGCTGGGTAGAAACTCGCCATCCTTATCATGGCATTATATAGGCAATTAATTTTTTGGTTGTCGCTAACCTTAACAGATTCATTTTCGAAATGCAACTACGCGTTTTTTCGTTAAAAACCGCATATTGGTTCAAACCCCAACCTAAATGGGCTAAAATTAAGTCAATTCAAACTATCGTAAATTAACTAGGAGTTGATTAACCTTGATGATGCACAATCCGACCATGCTCTCCTACATTCGCCGTGAGCAGGCCGTTCTCGAACAACTGGTCGCCAGTTTCCCAACCCAAATCGACCAGGCAATGACCTCCGTCACTAAGGACGCCCAACACTGGGTAATCCTCGCCACGGGTTCCACCTACAATGCCGCCACGACCGCCCGCTTGTACATGCAAAAAATTGCGGGGCTGCAAGTCGACGTCCTCGCCGCGGACCAGTACCTCACTTACGAACCGACCAACCCCAACATTGACGTCCTTATCGGCATCAGCCTGTCCGGTGAAAGCCAAACCATCCGGGCCGCCATGCGTAAGGCTGAAGCGGTCAGCCACGCCTACACGATTGCCTTAACGGCCCAAGCCGACTCGGCACTGGCCAACAACTGCCAAGCCGCCTGCGACCTCCTGACCGGTAAAGAAACCATCCCGTTCATCACCCTGAGCTTTCAAGCCATCGTCCAAACGTTGATGCTCCTCGCACTAAAACAGGCCGCCAACAGTGACTTACTAACCGATTTACAAACTAACCAGGAATTAGACGACTTCAGCCTACTGATTGAAAAAATGAACTACACGGTTCAACAAGCCAACGACTTCTACCGCAAGTTCACGATCGACTTTACCAACGCGCCCGAATTCACCGCAATCGGCGCCAGCGTCCTTGCCGGCACCCTCGCCGAAATGCAAACCAAGTTCACCGAAATCATGCGGGTGCCGTCACGCGGCTACACCCTCGCTGAATTCACTCACAGCGGCTACCTTGGCATTCACGAGCACCAACGCCAATTCTACGTCGAACTCAATACCGACCAGGCCGTCATGGATCAACTCCAAGCCGTCAAAGACTATGAAATGCGGCTCACCCCGCACATCTACACCATCAGCCTAACCGGTACGACCCCAACCCTAAACGACGAGCAGACACTCCAACTGACCGCCGTCGAAGACCCGTACAAGGCACCGCTCTTAGCAGTTATTCCGTTCCAAGTTCTCGCCTGGTACATCGCTAAGTCCAAGGGAATCAACCTCAACCACCCGGTCTTCACCGACTTCCACGACCAAGTCAATAACCAAGAAGACCTACTCAAAATCAATCACGATTAATGCTCGCCGAGTTCACCAGTCATTCTGGTGAACTCGTTTTGTTTTAAGTGGCCTAGCTTAAAGTACCGCTAACACGCCGGTCCACTCCGCCGACACGAAAGCAAGGCTGTGGGCACGCTTAGAAGCCAATTCACAACCACTTATATTTAAAAAATTACTACTGTACCTACGTAAAAGTTCAAAATATTTTGGAAATACCGTTAACACGCCGGTCCGCTCCGCCGACACGAAAGCAAGGCTGTGGGCACGCTTGAAAGCCAATTCACACCCCGAATTGTCTCCCAAGACGGCCTTGTTGTAAGTCGCCAAATAACGGTGACCAACAACAATCTCACAGCCATGTTTCGAAGGGCTCCGGGACCTCAATCACAGAACGTCAACTGATAACTTGTCAGATTTAATGAACTAATCGCGCAGTTGCTTATACAGTTCATTAATCCCTAGTCTTCTAAAATCAGATCAATTTAGAATTCATTGATACCTGCTATTAATTCAGTAACTATGGATAGATGCTAGGCAGATTTCGAAACATTGATTTTTCTAAATAGCATCCACCATTCAATAATCGATTACCGAACTAACTCAATCCATTCATACAAATTAACTCATTACCGCCCGCCAACGACCAGTTCAAGCCTGTAGGGAAAGCGGGAACAGTCCCAGCGGTGAAATTTCACTTGGTCGCCGTCCTTTGGCGAGTTAGTGAAAGCCCGGTGGTTAAGACCTGATTTTTGGGCTTAGCCCCGTGGCCACCGCGTTCCGGACTGATTTCCGCTGACCGGAAGGCTGACAAGTGAACACTAGCTTGGAATCGAGCTGAAAGCATTTAATTAAGTGTGGTTTTTCTTCCGTTTAGTAACGCCAAAGTCAAACTATTACCTGGTAATGCTGGCAGCGAGCTTTCCAATTGATTCGCATCAATAAAATTTAACCATTAACAGCCCGCCAACGACCGCTTCAAGCCTGCAGGGAAAGCGGGAACAGTCCCAGCGGTGAAATTTCACTTGGTCGCCGTCCTTTGGCGAGTTAGTGAAAGCCCGGTGGTTAAGACCTGGGTTGTGGGCTTAACCCCGTGGCCACCGCGTTCCGGACTGATTCCCGCTGACCAGAAGGCTGGCAAGGGAATGCTAATTTGGAATCGAGCTAAACTTATTTAATTAAGGACTGTCGCTCTCCCGTTTAGTAACGCTAAGTTCAGAATATTATCCCCTACTGTTGGCAATGCTTTATCCGCTAGTCCCAAGCTAAATAAAAACCACCCGTTCTAAGAAGCGGGTGGTTGCTAGTTTAATTGGCTTGAGAAGCTTGGAGCGCTTTTTTAGTCCGGCTGGCCGTGGCGCCTAAGTGGCTGATACCGATTCCGGTGAAGCCGCTGATGACGGAGATGATCGGGCAAAGTAGACTAAAGAAGGTAAATGGTAAGTAGTCGACGGTTGGAACGCCCAGTGTGGTGGCTAAGAAGACCCCACCGACACCCCACGGAACGAGGTAGTTGATGACGGTCCCGCCGTCTTCAAGCACCCGACCGAGGGCTTGGCCGGCTAAGCCGCCGTCATTGAAGGCTTTGCGGAAAGCTCGGCCTGGTAAGATGATTGAAAGGAACTGTTCGCCGACAAAGACGTTGACGCCGATACAAGTGAGAATTCCGGCTAAAATGAGTTTGCCGTCGGTGTTAAGCCGCTTGGCAACCGGGGTCATGACTTGACTGATGAGGCCGAACTTAACGAGTAAGCCCCCGAGTGACAGCGTGACAACGATCAAGGCGACCATGCTCATCATGCTAACGATGCCGCCACGTGAGAGTAAGGTGTCAACACTGGTGTTGCCGGTTTTGGAAACGAAGCCGGTGTTGATGATACTGGTTAACTTGGCCATTGAAATACCGGGTTGTTCAAATAAAATTAAGCCGGCGGAAACGAAGATGTTTAAGAGCATGGTTGGGATGGCGGGCATTTTAAAGCCGGCACAAACGAAGACTAAGACAATTGGTAACAACGCTAAGGCGGAAACGTTGAAGTTTTGGCTTAAGACCGTAACCGTCTGGTTGATTTTAGCCAAGCTAACGTTAGTATTGCCGTGACCCAAAATGGCAAAGAGTCCTAAGCTGATGGCGCCAGCTGGGACGGTGCTCCACAAAATGTGTTTGATGTGGGCAAATAAGTCCGTATCGACCACGGCGGAGGCTAAGTTATTGGTTTCGGAGAGTGGCGATAACTTATCGCCGAAGACGCCACCACTGATAATGGCACCGGCGACTAACGCCGGGTTTAAGTTCATCGTGACCCCCATCCCGAAGAAGGCAATCCCGACGGTGGACGTCACCGTAAAGGCACTCCCGACCGCGGTACCGACCAACGTACAAACGATGAAGACTGAGGGTAAGAACCACTGAACGTTGATCAGCTTAAAGCCGATGACCATTAAAGTTGGAATTGTCCCGGCCGCGATCCAAGTCGAAATCATGGCACCGATTAAAATAAAGATAAAAATTGGAACGATACCTTTGTCGATACCTTCTTTAATGCCGGCGTTAACGGCTGGCCAGGGAAAGCCACGCAACATGGCCCAAGCGGTAACGACACCCATTGCCAGTAAAACCGGTACTTGGGGTGACAGGCCGAAGCCAATGACGCCCAGGCTCATAATGCCTAAAACGACTAGTAAAACAATTGCTGCTTCTAACGTGCTAACTTGTGGGGTACTCGTTTCTTTTTTCATTTGCTAACTCCTCTTTTTGGCTGAATCGACGACCAACAACCAAGTTCAGTCCTAATATCGAGCTAAGCCACCACACCGTTTCATTGTCATCCTAATCATCCTCTTCATTTGAATTTTTAATAAAAAAATCGTCCCCGTTGTTCATTCAGAACAACAGGGACGATTAGACTAGTCGCGGTACCACCCAGGTTGAGAATTGCCGACGGTGCACAATTCCCCACTCACTAGAAGATAACGGTTCTAGTTATTACCCGTTCAATCGAAACTCGGTTACCGTATTTCAACTACAGTTCCTGATCGGTTCGCAGCAACCACCGACTTCCTGACACCCAAAACTGCACCTACTTGATGTAACGTTTAACGTTCGTTTATTAACTTGTGTCTAACAATACCACCAACATTTTTAATCGTCAAGCAATTGTTTTAATCTTTTTATCATAAAATAATCAATCCGACGACGAACGAATTAATATTCTTTTCCACACCCGACTCGTATAATTGACTTAGTTAGTTGGCCGGTTTGCCTTACTAACCACCGACAATTTGGAGGGATTACATTGGACGATCAAAGTTTTAAGTATCCAGACAAGGCTGCTTACGAATTCGTGAGTCACGCCTTAGCTGCTAAGGGCATCACCTACAAGGAAATTGCGGAAATCACCTACAACTTACAAGTAAAGTACGTGCCCCAACTCACGGTTGCGGAGTGCGAGGCCGAGACTAAGGAAGTGCTTCATAAACGTGAACTGCTCAATAACGCGATGGTCGCACTGGAACTCGACCGACTCGCAACCGAGGGTCAGCTAAAGGAACCACTGCAATCAATCGTGGCCAACGACGCTGGCGTTTTCGGCGTTGACGAAGGGCTGGCACTGAACATGGCCAACATTTACGGTACGATTGGGGTCACCAATTACGGGTACGTTGACAAGGTCAAAGAAGGCATTATCAAACGTTTAGACGAAGACAAATCCGGCTCGGTCAATACCTTTATTGACGACTTAGTGGGTGCGATTGCGGCGGCGGTGGCTGCAAAGATTGCGCATAAATACGCATAGATTGACAAACAATTCAAAAGGCAACTACCTGCGCTCATCAGTTTTTGAGGGCAGGTAGTTGCCTTGGTTTTACATTTTAATTGGTTTTCCCAAAACTACGGCGGCTACTCTTAAAGCCAGTAGTTCTAAGCCATTTGATGGCTTTCCATCGCGCGCATCTTCAAAATTCGCTGTTCGCGAGGAATAAACATCCGAATTTCATCCTGGTTAAAGCCACATAGTAAGCGGTGATCATCAAAAATTATCGGGCGACGTAGCAGTTGTGGTGTCTGACTCAAGACCTTAACCGCCTCACTCAACGGCATGTCTTCAATCGGTGTCGTCTTACTGAGTTGGTGATACGCATTCGACTTGGTACTAATTAAATCGTCGATGCCATCATACGTATACTGTAGCAAATGCTTGATTTCGGCTTCCGTCAGTGGCTGAGCATTCATATTCCGTTCATGAAACGGAATCCGGTGCTCCAATAGCCAACGATGGGCTTTGCGACAACTTGCGGTACTTGGTAACACACATAAGTTAATCATAATATTATCCCCAATCTTGCTTGCCTAACAATGCAACCCCCATTATTGTGCACTGTAATAGTTGACGTCATTAATTAGCACCATCATCATAGCAGAAAAGCCTTATGATTACTAGCTTTTTCAGGTAAATAAATAAAATAATTTGATGTCCGCAGTTTAGCGTTGGTTTAACCGCCGAAATATCTATACCAGTATTAGCTTATTTATATATTAGTTTTCCGGTAACTTGCCACTGGCTTCCAAGTACGCTTTAAGGACGACCGCCTGGTTATGTTGCTCATCCTTAGCCCCGAAGAGTAAAATAACGTTAGTAGTCTTTAACTGGGTAGCCACCTGCTTGATGAAGTCGGCCGTAATCGGGTTGGCATCCAATTCAGCGCGGTACTTCTTCACAAATTCCGGATATTTTTCAACGTCGTGGTTGAACCAGCGCCGCAGTTCGGTTGACGGGCCAATCTCTTTGACCCAGTCATCCAAGTGGGCGTTCACTTTCGAAATACCGCGTGGCCACAACCGGTCAACCAGTAGCCGGTAGCCATCTAAATCAGCGGGTTTCGTATAAATGCGTTCAAGTTTTAACAACATTTCAACATCTTCAATCTTTTAGAATTAGAGGGATCTATTTTGACAACAACTAACTTTGCGACCGCCAGTTTCTTCACCGGCCGGCCAACGACTGAAATCGCCAAAGCGCTCCTCGGGTCAACTTTATTATACCGCAGTTCCAATGGGCTTACCGGTGGGTTGATCGTTGAAGCCGAGGCCTACTTAGGTACCAACGACACCGCGGCTCACGCCTATAACGGTCGGCGGAGTAAATTTACCGAACCGCTGTACCGTGAGGCCGGCACCCTGTACATCTACCAATTACGTGCCAACCTCTTGTTCGACGTCGTCACCCAACCGGCGGAAACGCCGGAAGGGGTCTTAATTCGTGCCATCGAGCCGACTCACGGCACCGACCAGATGCTCGCGAACCGCGGTAAATCCGGGGTCCAGGTTTCCAACGGTCCCGGTAAACTGACCCAGGCACTTGGCATCCGTGATCAAACGGATAATTTAAGCCTGATCGATGATAGTCCCTTCACCATTAGTCTAGCAGAAACCCGGCAGCCCCGCCAAATTCTGGCAGTACCACGGGTTGGTGTCAATCCGGACGCGGCCAGCGGACAACTGCCGCTCCGCTTTATTGTGGCGGGTAACCCCTACATCAGTGATAGTCGTAAACGTGACTGGCGCGATGACCATGGGTGGACGGAATAAAGTGCCAGCCAACCATTAAATAAGATTTAGGATACGATTGTCTCGTAAAAGTTAACGAATAACCATTGCGTTCCCATCCGTTAATTTTTACGGGATTTTTACATTGATTGATCAGTCAAAAATATTTATTGATCAAACATTTCTCTCTATATAAGAAAGCACCGACTCCTTAGTCGGTGCTATTTTTGCTTGTACACATCATTGCGTTTACCCGCCTTAATGACTTCAACCAAAAAAATGCCATCCTGGATATCAGCAATTATCCGATAGCTGCCCACTCGATAACGCCAAAGCGTGCTAAACTCCCCCTTGAGCGCTTTACCCCAAATACGGGGATTATCGGCACCTTCAATATGGCTACCCAGCCATTTGATAATTCCAATTTGAACCGGTTTATCAAAATTCGTTTTAAAATCTTTGAAAGCTTTTTGATTAAATGACCAAGTATATTTCATGATCAAAGGCCTAACTGCTTTTTAACATCTTCACGAGAGCTAGTTTGACCATGTGCTGCGCGAATATTTCTGATTGCGTCCCGGTAGTCAAGA
The DNA here is from genome assembly GCF_005405405.1 of Lactiplantibacillus plajomi. Taxonomy (GTDB): domain Bacteria; phylum Bacillota; class Bacilli; order Lactobacillales; family Lactobacillaceae; genus Lactiplantibacillus; species Lactiplantibacillus plajomi. The sequence continues at coordinate 110,733 of NZ_BJDZ01000004.1, read as the reverse complement.
CTGTCTTCAAGTTTTTCTAATATCGCCCGACGCATAAAATCAGTGGCAGTTTGTCCATCCAATTTAGCCTGCTTATGAATTAAATTAAGGACATCTTCATCAAAACGGATCGTGGTTGATTTAGTAACTGTTTTCATTACCAGAACCTCCCTACTTGTGTAGTAGAATTATATCGCAGAAAGAATGCAAATGCGTTCTATCCCACCCGAATCCCGTTTTTTCAAAAACCAGCTAATAAATCACGATTTTAGCACGTGCTATCGAGAAAAAAATCCGGTTACTGGTACGCACCAGTAACCGGATCATTGATCGGTTAACCCTCACCAACCACAACTTCAACCTGCCCGCGTTTGGGCACAAAGTTGATGCCATAAATCGGTTCACGGAGTACTTTTTCGTATTCTTCCAACACGTCGTTCGGTAACGGGGTGTGCTCACTCAACTCCCGCAGGAGGTCGTCGACGGCGTAGACTTCACCCATATCAATGAAGATCCGCATGTTACTAACGACGTCGTTTAAGAGCGCGGTCAGGATCGCGTTCGGCTTGCCGTTACCGTCCGTGACGACCACTTGGTTACTATCGACTTCCTTATGATCAATTTTAGTTAGCTTAACAATGTCAAAAACGTTCAGCATCCCGTCGTCCTCCATTAATTTTCTTAAGTTTGCTATATTTTACCACACCGCGGCAAAATCGAAACCTAAAGTGTTGGCGCTTACTTACAACTCGATGCCGGCGCGGTCAAAAATTTTCGCTTGAACTTTGGGAATCGGCAGTTGCGCCAACGCTGATGGGGCAACACTTTGACCCGCAAAGTAGGCTAAATCAGCCGGGGTCACGGTGGCCGCAACCAGCTGAATTGTCCATTTTTGGTGAGTAAACGTATGGGTGACTGCTCGTAAGTCCAACTGGTTAACCTGAACGTCCAGTCGGCTGTCGTGTTTAAAGCGGGCCGTAATTGCCGCACGAAGTTCATCGAAATCACGCGGGTTTTCTAAATCCAAATCATCTAGTTTAATCAGGGGAACCGTCCACAGATTCGCCAGCATGCCGTTACTCGGTCGCTGGGTCATCAACCACTGCTCACCCATCCGTGCTAGGACCGCCACGTACGCCACCGGTTTAGGTCGCGGCTTCTTGGTCTTAACCGGGTATTGCAATTCATCACCATCTAAGTAGGCCTGGTTAAAGCGGCGAACCGGCGAATGCGCACTGTCCGGCTGGCGGGCCGTCATGTAACTGGACCCCAAGTCCATAATTGCTTGGTTAAAGTCACCCGGTCGCTCGCGCGGAATAATCCGAGCAATGACTTGTTCAAACAGCTTACGGGTCTGGGGCTTAGCAATGTCCGCATCAATCTTTAATAGCCGGCTAAAGACGCGGTAGGCGTTCCCATCGACGGCGGGAACCGGCTGATTAAAGGCAATGCTCGCAATCGCCCCGGCCGTGTACGGCCCAATTCCCGTCAATTGCGTCAATTCAGCCGCGGTTTGTGGCCACTGCCCGTCGTAGTCGGCTAGTAACTGACGGGCACAGCGTTGCATGTTGCGCACCCGCGAATAGTAGCCCAGTCCCTGCCATGCCTTGAGTAAGCGCTCTTCCGGGGCGTTCGCCAACGCCGTCACGGTCGGGAACCAGTCCATGAAGCGCTGGTAATAGGGAATCACCGTTTGGACCTGGGTTTGTTGCAACATTATTTCTGAGACCCAGACGTGGTACGGGTCGTGGTCGTGGCGCCAGGGCAGATCACGGCCTTCTTGGTCAAACCAATTCAGTAACGTGGTCTGAAAATCTTTAATCGTCACGTCATCCCATTCAATCGTAAGCAATTCCTCCTTGTCAAAAAAACGCCACGTACCCCGCAACGGGGCCGTGGCGTCACCAATAATTAGTTTAAGGTTCCTACTAGATCCACGAGGGTCTTTTCGTAGTGGTCGGTCACACTCTCGTCCTGGAAATCAGCGTTGAACACGGCCAACGTTAAATATTCCGGGTACTTCAAGATGACACCGGCTAACCGTTCGTGCGTTTCCGGGTATTTTTGATCTTCGTTATTTAAAATATCTAAACTTGCTTGGTAGCAGACGTTTGCTAAGAACAAATAGTCCACAAAATAATTAAATCCGGGCTCGTTTTTTAATTTGAAATGCGCCCCAACATCGACCGTTTCAGTAATATTGTCTAAATACTTAGTCACTATTTCTTGATATTGCCGAAGTAACTCCACCTTAGCTTTTGCGTGTACCGCTGTTGCCATGCTCAATCCCACCTAACTTTTCTCTATGGGAATTATAACATATGCCGCAACCCCTGCTGAATATTCTCAGCCAAACCAGCCAGTTGTGCGTACTGCCAGCGCCGTTCCGCACTGACCGCGACCTGGTTGTTTGGTTGGGTTAAGTTGACCAACTTAATGGCTAAATCGGAGGCCCGCAGCGCGTTTTCATCCGCGTCGGCCGAAGCGACCGCCCAGCGAACACATTCAATTGCGGTCGCCCCGATTGAGCTCGTACTGTTCGCCTGTAGCGCGGCCAACCTGGTCAACGCCTGGCGAACTTGATATACCGTCACCAAGTTAACTTGCCAAAGTTCATTGGCGTCAATTGCCAAGCGCAGTTTCCGATCATACTTTTGTTGATCGTCCACGTACTGTAACGCCTTCTTAGCAATAATCAGCGCCCATTTTGCGAGTTGCTGTTGTGAGAGTTCACCCGTTAAGGCTTCGATGTCGGCCCGTATTCCAGGGTCATCATCAATCGATATTTTAGGGTGACTCGGTCTAAAACCTTCCGTCATCACGCATTCCTACTTTCTTAATCAATCCGACAACAATTCCACGTTCACAACGAACGCGACTGGCAATTCCTCCAGTAACTTTAGATTGTACCAGATTTTTATAAATTTTGTGTTAATTATCCTTATTCTGTCTGTAAAACTTTTTGTCGTAAAAAACCGGCGGTCGGGATAATTCCCCCGACTGCCGGCCGTTTAGCTACCGTTTACTGAATTTCAATGTGATGGGTATCGGCCGCCGCCTTCTTCGGCAACGTCAACTGTAAGACCCCGTTTTCGTAACGGGCTTCAATCTTATCCACGTCAACGTCTGGCAGTGAATACTGGCGACCAAAGCGCCCGGAACGGCGTTCACTGGCAATCACGTTGCCGTCCGCGTCACTTTCATCATCGAAACTATCGCGCTTAACGGCCAATGATAACGTCCCATCGCGATACTTCAACGCAATGTCTTTTTTATCAATACCGGGAACGTCGATCTTCATCACGTACTGTTCATCGTTTTCTTTAATATCCGTCTTTAAAACCAAGCCGTTGTTGGCAACGTTCCAAAATGAGCGTCCCAAACCGTTGACCAAGCCATCAACCTTGGATAGGTCGTTAAAACGATCAAATAAATCATTATGCCAATTTAACATATCGTTAGCCATCTATAATCATCCTTTCAACTTATCTACACTATTAATGATAGGCGCTTCAACAACAATTTCAAGAATTTAGCACTCCATCTATCCGAGTGCTAAATCCCTACTTAACGCCGTAACGCGCCATATCGACCGGAATCACCCGCACAACTTTGTGCGGTGTGATCGTCAAGTTACGGGTCGTTGTCTGGCGCGGCCAGCTCGAGCGCGGTCGGTCTGCTAATTCGATTCCCACTAACTCCCGAACCCGCGTTAAGATGTCAGTCGCTCCGTACGCGTTGTCCCCCTGATTCAACGACGTTTGTAACATTGTTAATTCCACTTGCAAATGGTGATCATGGCAACTAAAAGTTGTCGGTATGAACACCACGTCGGCGCCACTAACGGTTTCCGTCCGCAGCGCATGATCTAACTCGTCAATAAAATGGCTAAATTCATCCATTTTTGCCACCCCCCATGGTTAGTCACATTATACTGCAAGCGGTGTCAAAAATGAACGCCAGTTTAATTGCAAAAAAAAGACTAGCTACCAAAGATTGGTAGCTAGCTTCATAACACTAAGCATGCAACTCACTAGTTGTCTTGTGACAACTTTTTAGCATCTTGGTCGATGGTTTCAAAACCGGAAACCCCGCTCTTCTTCTTTGGATGCTTTGCACGTTCTTCTTCGGCTTTTTGAATCATAGCCTTTTTTTGTTCCTTGCTAAGCTTTTGTGCCATGAAAATCGCCTCTTTTGTTTTGGTGTACCGGAGTCGAACTTCGATACAAGTCCATTATAGGACTAATTTTAAAAAGTGACATAATTTTGACCCACTTTTTTTGAAACCGTTCACTTGCATTCTGTAATCATTAGATTTACAGTTAAATTGTTTAGGAGGAGATTACATGACAAACGTACTGATTCTAGGGGCTGCCGGCCAAATTGCCCGGCTAGCTGAAAGCCAATTTTTAGCTGACGACCGCTTTAAACTGACACTTTACTTACGTCGTTCACAGCGGGTCGCCAACTTGAAATCCGACCGGGTCGCCATTGTCGACGGCGACGTGACCGATGAAACGAAGTTGGAAAAAGCAATGGCGGGTCAAGACATCGTTTACGCTAACTTAGCCGGTCAAAACATCCAGCAACAGGCCGAAACGGTGGTCAGCGCCATGCACGCAACCGGCGTTAAGCGGGTCATCTGGATTTCGACGCTTGGTATCTACGACGAAGTTCCGGGTAAATTCGGGCAGTGGAATAACCAAACGCTCGGCGACTACCTCACTCGCTACTACGACGCGGCCCAGGTCCTCGAAACTTCCGATTTAGATTACACCATCATCCGACCGGCTTGGCTGACGAATAAGGATGAAATTGATTACGAAACCACGCAACGACACGATCCGTTCAAAGGGACCGAAGTTTCCCGTAAAAGCATCGCGGCGTTAGTCGTCAAGTTGGCGCAAACTCCAACCGAAGGCGTCCGCGCCTCACTCGGAGTCAACAAACCGAATACCGACGGTGACAAGCCCGCTTGGTATTAACTCACAAAACGACATTCTTAAGGGGCTGTGACATTAGTCACAGCCCCTTGTGTGTTTCCGGATATTGATAGTCGAAACGTGCGCCAAAAGTCAGCTGGCTCCGCTTAACCCCGTAAGTCCAACAATCCAAGCCCAGGATTATTCGCCTTACGCCGTTATGCTCACCAACTAACCGACTTTTGTCACACTCTCTTTTTTTTTCGAATCACCAGTAACCTCACGCAACAAAAACCACGCGCGGCCTATTAATGTAAATACCGGTTTAACGTTGCTAAGTCCGCCGCCACCGCCGGCCGGACCTTCTTAAAGCGACGGGCGTAGGACGGGTGAAATAGCGGAAAGATTCGGTATGGGGCACTCGTTAGCTCAAATCGTTGCCGCGACGCATTCCAATAACGAATCGGCTGATTCAGTAATTGACCATGAACCGCGCTAATTTTAACTTTCGGCCCTAGCAACCGCTGCAAGCCGGTGTTACCCAGCGGAACGAGCAAGTGTCCCGCGAGCGCCCGTAGTTCCGCATCCAATAACGGCGCACTAGCACTAATTTCTGCTTGGGTCGGGCGCCGGTCACGCTTTAACCCGGTCGGACCGAGCTGATACGGTCGCGACCGAACCGCCCCGGTCAAGTAGAGCTGGTCGCGGGTCAGCCCCAATTCTGCGAACCACTGGTCGAGTAACTTTCCGGCCGGGCCCTGAAACGGGTGGCCAACTTCGACTTCCTTTTTACCAGGCGCTTCGGAAATCACCACGAACGCCGGGTCAACGGCCCCCTCACCCGGCACAAAACCTTCCAAGTGTTCGAATTGTAACGGTAAGGCCCGCCCCTGCTGGATTTGGGCGGCTGTAAGTAGTGTTGCCACGGTTGACCATCCCCTCTGCTTAAATTAACCTCATTATAACAAAACAGGGCTGCGACCTTATGCCATTTTGGATAAGGGCCTCTTTTAATCCGTCCTCAAAATCAACGATGTGATGAGGCATCTCTGCTTATTAGCAGAGACCGTGTAGTCACGATCGAAGTCCAAAAGCCTACGTTCAATTGTTAACGGACAGATACTCACTAAAATACAAAAAGTCCTGTAAAATCAGTTTGATTTTACAGGACCACGCTTAATATATTTTAAATTTAAGACTGCTCCGGATCACTCCGGTAACGTTGTAAGATGTAAATCGCAACGATCACTAATAATGATCCTAAGATTTCTACCCAGCTAACCGCTAAGCCCAAGAAGATAATACTGAGGACGAATGTTACGACCGGCTGAACGGCATCAACGATACTGACAACGGCGGACGGTGCGTACTGTAAACTATGCAGTAACGCCCCGAACGCCATAATCGTCCCAATCAACACGATGGCGCCAATCGAGATCACCAGCGTGGGCGTAATCGTTGGTGCGCCAACCCAAATCGGGTGGTATAGGTTGAACAGCACCCCAGCAATCAGGGTTCCCCAGCCTAAAATGATGATGGGTGAGCTATCCGCCACAATATTGCGGGGCAGCACCACGTACAACGCGGCCGTCACCCCGGCCAGGATTCCCCAAATCAGGGCGTCCGTTGGGATTGCCAATTCGTGGATATTCCCCTTAGTGATGGCCAAGAAGACCCCTAATAAGGAAACGCCGAACGCAATCAAGTCAGTCCGCAACGGTAACTCCCGTTTAAAGACCAACGTCCCGATAACAATGAATAGCGGACTTAAATATTGCAAAATGGTGGCCGCCGCCGCGGTCCCCTTTTCAATACTCACGTAGAAAGTATACATATTCGCCATCAGTCCCAAAGTTGCGTAGGCCACCAATTGGCCCACCGCCGCCCACGACCGGAAAACGTCAAAGATCCGCTTTCCACGTTGAATAAACCCGATGACCAGTAAGATAATTCCGGCGGATAAGGTCCGAACGGATAGGAACCAGTCGGCGGGAATCGCCTGGTTTTGTGAAACAAACTGCATCACCGTTCCAGAAATTCCCCACAGCGTTGAGGCCAGCATGGCCCACAAGATGCCTTTCATATAACGGCTAGTTGTGATATTTTTCAAGACTTCATTACCCCAATTTAATTGATGGCAATATTATACCGGTGGATAATTAAAACTCACTGATAATTTCGTGCTAATTCATATTATTAAAAAAAATACCACAGTCAACTTTTTATTTAATAAGTGGGGCCTACCGTGCCGGTCCATCCTAGTGCACCAGCGCGACCAAAATCAAAACCAGCACTAACAGGCCACCTCCAATAACAAGCGCGCCGCACCCCAACTTCGCCACCGTGAAACTCGCCCGCGTTAAGTCGTCCCAGGCCGTTGGTGGTACCCGCTGCCGTTGCCGCTCCTCCGAACGTTGCTTTCAAAATGCCATGTCATCACCCTCCCAATCATCAACTGGTTGCCCCCATTATTCAGGATTACCAAGATGACCGCAATAAAAAGACCATCAGAACCGAATTTCGATTCTAGTGGCCTACAATATTTCAAATTAAAATAATTTCCCGACGTAGTAGTGAATAAACATCGTGATGATACCGACGATCACGTTTCGGATAACGGCCGTCTTAACGTTCCCCTTACCCAACACCGCGGATAAGTAGCCGGTCAGCGCAACTGCGACCGACACCGCGATAATTGTCGCCGGCCATTGAAAACTGGCGGGCGCAAAGGTCATCGCAAACAGCGGGAAGATCCCGCCGGCCGAAGCCGAAAAGAGTGACGCAAAGGCCGCGTCCCATGGATTCATGTAATGGCCGAGTTCCATATCGTACTTAACACTGACGACCGTCTCCAACGGTTTCTTCGATAGTAAATCCTTCGCAATTTCAATCGAGGTGGCTTCAGAAACACCTAGGGTCATGTAGTGGCGTTTGACGGCCGCAATTTCATTATCAAAATCAGTCTTTAATAATCGCTTTTCTTTTTCAACCACCGCTTTTTCAGTATCCTTCTGGGTGCTGACCGAAGCGTATTCGCCCGACGCCATCGAGAAAGCGCAGGCTAATAAGTCGGATAAACCGGCAATAAAAATTGTAAATTGATTGGTCGTGGCGGCCGCAACACTGAACAGCACCCCGACAACCGTTAAAATCCCGTCGTTCGAACCTAACACCCCGGCCCGCAGCGAATTTAACTTCTCGTCCATCGTTTGTTTGGACTTTTTAGTTTTCGTTTTGGTTAATTGCATACTTTCGCTCCCCTTGACCTAAGAACCTACGCGAATAAGTGGCCGATAAAATAAGTTACGACCATCGTTAACAATCCGGAGACCACGTTCCGAAAAACCCCGTGCCCACGGTTGGCGTTCCCCAAGACCGCCGCCACGTAACCGGTAATCGCTAACGCAATCGCCACCGCAATCACGGTCGCCACCACCTTGACGTGTGGTGGGAAAAAGGTAATTGAAACTAGCGGTAAAATCGACCCGGTCGGAAACGAGATCATCGAGGCAATGCCGGCCGCGTACGGGCTAATGAACTGACTCGGATTAAAGCCGTAGCGTTCCCGCACCGTCGTGACCAGTGCGTCTTCGCTCATCATTTCCTGCGTCGCTTTCTTAGCTAACGGCGCGCTAATTCCTTGCTTAATGTACTTTTGGGCGACCCAGTCGGCTTCGCCATCGTAGTTAGCCGCGAGGGCCTGCTTTTGGTTGGCAATCGCCATTTTCTGCGAATCCTTTTGGGTGTTGACCGACACGTATTCCCCCATCGCCATCGAAATCGTCCCGGCTAGCATACCAGCTAACCCGGAAATCAGAATCGAAAAGCTGTTGCTAGTCGCACCGGCAACCCCCACGACGATCCCGGCAACGGAAAGAATCCCGTCATTGGCCCCCATCACACTCGCACGCAAAATATTGACGCGCTGTGCCAACGTCATTTTCTTTTTCATTAGAACGCCGCCTCCACGTTACTTTATAATCATTATCACATAGTAAATATTATATCTTTAGCCGAGTAATTGCAAGTTTTTCATTAAGTCGGGCACAATTAAAGTTATGGGCACCTAAACTCAAAGCTAGTGTAACATTAATTAAACGAAAATGTCAGCCACTTAAAAACGCGCCATTGATGAGATAACTAACTAATAGGACTAAAAAAACGATCGCTAGAATGTACTTCTAACGATCGCACTTTTAATGTTCAATTAACTTAAACGCGGGCCGCTTCCTGGAACTGCTGCTTAGCTGAAAGTGCAAATTCCGTTGGCTGATCCGCCGTCATCAAATCGTTGGTCAACGCAACCCGAGTAATCGTTTGATCCCCGTATGGTTGCATATAGAAGGCCGGTTCGTGCATGCTCATGTAGGCCCGGTACTGGGTGTAGTCCGCCGCCCCGTCGGCTTTGATCTTGACACCCTTAGGAATTTCAACCGAATTCAACATGTGGCTCAACGTATTGACCGCTTCCGCATCCGTATCGACCGCGTCGGTATGTTCGCGAATAAAGGCCGTCCGCACGAAGCGTGACACCGAGGTGTAGTCACCCGGCATCCCCAGCGCACCGGAACCGGGGCCGAACGCGTTAACCGTTAAGTCGCCGTATTGCCGCGCTGGGTGCGGCGTTGGTTGTAGTTGCATATAATTGTTCAAGTTCTTTAAATGCCAGTTAAAGTCGGGGGTGTTGGTCATCACACCGACCGGGTTTTCGATAAAGTGCATCCCGTCAGCTTCACGTTCCAAGACGTAGGTCGCCCCACTCTGGTCACTAACAATCCAGTGTAGCGGGACCACGATGTTCAGTAACGGTGCGGCGGCTTCGGTAATGTTCAAATCGTTTAAGCGTTCGCCCAATTCCTGAACGGTCTTGACGTTGCCCAAAATCCACATCACAACTTCGTGCGGTGCAAGGTTGACCTTGCCGCTTTCTGCCTGGGTCGCGTAGGCCGCTTGACCGGCGAAATAAAGGGCCGCGGCACTAACCCCGTGTTCATTGACCCCGTCGACGAACACGTAGCCGTTCAAGTTGCGGCCAGTTCCGACAAAGCTATACGGTGCATCGAACCCCTGCGCATCGACTACGCTGGTAAAGTGGTGCTTGCGGGGAACGGCAACCGGCCGCCCACCGAGTTCAAACCCAAAGTCCATTGTCCGGGCCAAAAATTGATCACCCGTCGTTGTTTGATACGTTAAACTAGTGCACATTGGTCTCACATCCTCAAATTAAGTACTTACATTTTATCACCTAATTCACGGGGAAACATGCATTTCGTCAAATTAATTTACGCTTATCAGTTTAGCCTGCGGTTCCCAGTTTATTTCCCAAGTCGCAACGTCATCGCGTTAATAGCGACAATAATCGTACTTAACGACATCACGACCGCGCCGAACATCGGGTTAAGTAGAAAGCCAACCGGGGCAAGGATGCCCGCCGCTAACGGAATCGTAATCACGTTATAGCCAGCCCCCCACCAGAGGTTTTGCGACATTTTGCGGGTCGTTTTACGTGCCAACGCTAGGAAATCGACCACGTCATTCGGATTACTTTTAACCAACACAATGTCGGCCGAGTCAATCGCGACGTCGGTTCCGGAACCAATTGCGACCCCGATATCCGCTTGCGCCAAGCTGGGCGCGTCGTTAACCCCGTCACCGATCATCATGACGTGCTGCCCTGCTTGTTGGTAATGCTGAACCAGCTTGGCCTTATCTTCTGGTAACAGGCTCGCATGGACGTCCTGAATGCCAAGTTGACGGGCGACGACTTGGGCACTTTGCTGGTTATCCCCGGTGAGCATCACTGGCGTCACGTTTTGTGCCAATAGGCTATCGATCAAGTGCTTTGCTTCCGGTTTGATCTGATCCCCCTGCGCAACGAACCCTAAGACCGTTTGGCCCGCCAATAAATAACTTAACGAGTTGCCGGCCGCCGCCAACTCGTCAAAGGTCGCGTGGTCGTAAGTTAAACCGTGCTGGTCGAGGTAAGCTGCCGAAACGATTTGGTAATCCTGCCCGTCAACTTGACCACCAAGCCCGACCCCGGTCAGTTGCTGGACATTACTTGCCTGCGCTGCCGTCAAACCGTGTGCTTTGGCTGCGGCTAAGATTCCGACCGCCAGTGGGTGACTCGAACCACTTTCCAAGCCGGCCATAATGGTTAAGACTTGGTCAGCGGTCAACTGGTCGCTCGTACTTTGATAGGCCGCGACCTTAAAATTACCGGCCGTTAACGTCCCGGTCTTATCCATTAAGGCGTAATTCAAATCCTTGACCCGTTCCATGGCGTCCCGGTTTCGAATCAACAACCCGTGGCTAGCCGCAATCGCGGTACTGCGTGCAACAACTAGCGGAATGGCCAACCCCAAAGCGTGCGGGCAGGCAATCACTAGCACCGTCACGGCAATCGATAGCGCAGCCGCCAAACTACCAACTAGCGCCCAAACGATGAAGGCAACGATTGCCACCGTCAAAGCCGCGTAAAATAACAGCCCCGCCACGCGATCAGCCATGTTTTCCTGTGCGGACTTAGCCGCCTGGGCGTCACTCACTAACTTCATGACCTGGGCCAAGTAACCATCTTCGCCGGTCCCAGTCACCTGCATCTCGAAGGTGCCGTCACCGTTGACGGCCCCGCCGACGACCTGATCATGCACGTGCTTTTCAACTAACCGGGCTTCGCCGGTCACCATCGCTTCGTTAACGCTAGTCGCACCGCTGACTAACACCCCGTCCGCCGGGATTTTCTCTCCGGCCCGGACTTGCAGGTGGTCACCGTGTGCTAATTGGTCAACACCGACGTCTTGCACCGTCCCGTCAACAAGCTTATGCGCGCGACTCGGAAGCAGCTTCGCCAAGTTATCAACTGCCGAGCCGGCGTTCATGACCGTGTTCATTTCAATCCAGTGGCCTAACAACATAATGTCGATCAAGGTCGCGAGTTCCCAGAAGAAGTCGGTCACGGCGGGCGTCACGTTCAATAAATTATTGGCGATGACGGCGTAAATACTGTAAACGTAAGCCACGCCGATACCCATACTGATTAGGGTCATCATCGCCGGTTTTTTATTTTGAAGTTCCGCTTTGGCCCCGCTAAAGAATGGCTGACCGCCATAGACGAAGAGCACCGTCCCTAAAATGGCGACCAGGTAGTCCGACCACGGCTGAAAAGTCAGTTGAAATGGTAACTGTATCCCCATCATCGGGCTCATTAAAATAATCGGTAGCGTCAATACGAGTGAGACCCAGAACTTGCGCTTCAAGTTACCCATGTGCATCATGTGACCGCCGCCCATATCCATGTCGTGTTCGGACATGTCCATTTGGTGATCGTGGTGCATCTTTTCCATTGACATTTCGTCGTTATGATCCATTTTCATCGTCATGACCGTCCCTTCTTAAACTTATGCCTAATCCGCTTTCACAAGTATAGTTTACAATTGTAAACGACAGCTGTCAACGAAACCCACTTCAACTAAAAAGGACCTAGCCAGAAACTATTCCAACTAGGTCCATTAATTTAATTGTTTATTAACACGTTTCGCCGGGAACGCAGTCACAGTCAACCATTTCCGGTGCCGTCGTGGCCTTTTGCGCTAAAATCGTTTGTAAGTTCGCGATGTCGCTCTGACTCAGTTCGGTCCGCTCAACGATGTCTGCCAAGGTCTGACCGACCCGCATCTGGCACAGGTGGGAGAACAAGGTCGTGACGGCTTCGTCCATCGACGGTTGTTCATCAACGGTCGGGTAGTAGGTAAACGCCCGGCCGGTCTTTTCCGCCCGCAGCGCACCCTTCTTGATTAACCGGCCGAGCAGCGTCTTAACGGTGGCCGGTTTCCACCCCATCTTGGCCGCCATGATTTCGGACACCTGACTACTGGTGACGTGGTCCAGCGTCCATGCGACCCGCATGACTTCCCACTCGGCGTCACTAATTTCAATTTTGGCTTGAGCTTCCATCGATTAACCCACCTTTCAATATTCCATAACTATAGTTTACACTCGTAAACGGAAAAGTGCAACTTTCCGGTTGTTAAGTTCCTCATTTAATTAAATGATTTCAATCATTAATTGATTAACCGTTTGGATGTGCAAACTGCGTCAGTAACGTGCTTAACTTAGTGACCGTTGCCGGATAAGTTGCTGGGTGTTTCAATAAGTAGCTGGTCAACTTACCTTGGTACAAGACGACGGTTGCGGCTTGGCCGTTCGTTTGGAGTAACGTCCGTCGGAATTCATGTAGTAGGTCTTGCAGCCCACTTTGTGCCGAATCCGTTCGGTCCAACGTTAACGCAGCCCGACTGACAGCGTCCAAAACTTCAGTTGGTGTCACTTTTGCTTTAGTTGCCATTCTGGCTCCCCCCATTTATAAGAATAGTTTCTAGTATACACCGCTGACGCTAAAGCGACCCGTTTTTTATCGCTAATTGTCACTCACGCTGGAAGTATGTTAGGATATGCCATAATCAATCGCGGAAGGCGGGCTAGTTTAATGAAGCCAAATTCAAAAACAATCCAACGTGTTCAGCGGTTCATGCGCGGACGCTACGGTCAAAACGACCACCTGAACCGTTTTTTAACGAATTTATCGCTACTACTGTTAATTATCAGCCTCTTTTTACGGACCCAGTGGTTAATCCTGGTCGCAATCCTATTACTGGCCTTTGGCTACTGGCGGTTATTTTCCAAGAAAATTTACCGTCAAGTTGCAATCAACCGCGGTTTTGAACGGATTTGGCTACCAATTATTCGCCCATTTTCACGGTTCCGCTACTGGATCAGTCAACACCGGCATTACAAGTTCTTTACTTGTGAGTCCTGCCAGCAACGTATCCGGATTCCGCGACACCATGGGTGCGTGCGGGTGACTTGTCCGACGTGTCACCACCAATTTAAGGCCCGGACTTAGGCCTAAATTTCAGAAATTCTCACCTTTTTTTCACAAAACACTTACGAAACGCGCTTTTTTTTGCTACAGTAACCTATTGTGCTTACTGTACAAAACAAAGGAGCGTTTTTTTATGACTAAGGAACACCGTACTAACCCAAATCTGATCATGATTGGGTTATTACTCGGGGGCTTCGTGGGAATGTTTAGTGAAACCGCTTTAAACATTGCCCTGCCCCAATTAGAACAACAATTAGGCGTTAATACTGGGACGATCCAGTGGTTAGTGACCGGCTACCTCTTAATGGTCGGCATCGTCTTACCGCTGTCCAGTATGCTGACGAAACACTTTACGACCCGTCAGTTGATCATCTTCGCGCTAGCGGACTTTATTGTTGGCGCCATCATTTCCGCCCTAGCAGGTTCGTTCGCCGTCTTGCTGATTGGCCGGATGATTCAAGGGATTGCGACCGGGATTTTACTACCGATGATTTTCATCGTCCTACTCGCGTTTTACCCGCCACAAAAACGGGGCGCGGCCATGGGACTGGTTGGTTTAGTTATCATGTTCGCCCCGGCGGTCGGCCCAACAATTGCCGGAATTATTTTAGGTGCCCTTTCTTGGCACTGGATTTTCTGGTTATTCGTCCCACTGTTAGCAATTGCCCTTATTATTACAATTTTCTTCATGCAAAACGTGTCCGAGCTGACCAAACCAAAAGTGGATGCCCTTTCGATTGTCTTGTCTTCATTTGGCTTCGGTGGCTTAGTCGTTGGTGCCAGCTTAGCCGGGGACCGCGGTTGGGGAAATCCAATGGTGGTCATTGCGCTGTTGATCGGGTTAGTTTGCCTGTTCTTCTACGCCTTTCGGCAACTACACTTGGAGACCCCCATCCTGAACTTACGCGCGTTCAGTTTCCATAAGTTCAGCTTAGGGACCGCCCTCGTCATGATCGACTTTGGGATCATCATGTCGTCGATGTACTTATTACCAATGTACTGGCAACGCGGACTGGTCGTACCGGTCGCCTTAACCGGGATCCTGATGTTACCCGGTGGTGTGATTAACGCCCTCGTATCCGCCACTTCTGGTCGGTTATTCGATAACTACGGCGCTAAGTACCTCACTCGAATCGGTTTCGGGCTGAGCTTTATCGGCGCGTTAATGCTCCTCTTCACGTCAACGACCTCCCCTTACTGGTACGTCGTTTTGGCCCACGTCGTCTTAATGATTGGCGCCCCACTAGCGATGTCACCCGCCCAGACGTACGGCTTAAATGCTCTACACGGGCC
The DNA here is from genome assembly GCF_005405405.1 of Lactiplantibacillus plajomi. Classification (GTDB taxonomy): domain Bacteria; phylum Bacillota; class Bacilli; order Lactobacillales; family Lactobacillaceae; genus Lactiplantibacillus; species Lactiplantibacillus plajomi. Next base: position 95,655 of record NZ_BJDZ01000004.1, on the reverse strand, counting down.
GGTTTCTGCCGACGGGAGTACCATTTTGAACACCTTACAACAAATCTTAGGGGCGTTAGCGACCGCCATTGCTACCAGCCTACTCGGAATTGGTCAAAGTGCCAGTGCAGCTGGCGGTGCGACCGCCTTCGTTCACGGTGTCCACTACGGTTTCTGGTTTACCCTGATCTTAGCCGCAATCGGCTTCGGGCTTTCAATGTTCGTATCCAACGAACCGGAACCCGCTGACGATCCGCTGGCTGACCGTGACCAAGCCGCCGTTGAAAATAACTAGCCGTTGCTAGCAATTAACTCTCAGTTAACCTATAATAAACATTGTTAATCAAACCGTTTTAGCTATGACAAAGCTGATTGTCATAGCTTTTTTATCTTCAATTAAAGAGGTGTTCTGATGAAAAAGACCGTCCCCCTACGCGTTCAACTTTCAATTTTAGCCGTAGGACTCCTGACCTTCCTAGGCGTTCTAATCGAAACGTCAATGAACGTGACTTTTCCAACCCTAACTAAGGAACTCAACGTCTCGCTGGGAACCGTCCAGTGGTTGACGACCGGTTACTTATTACTCACGACCATCGTGATGAGTACGACCGCCTTTATTTTAAAGAAGTTCAATCCACGGCGTATTTTCGTGGTAGCCGTCAGTCTATGCCTGATTGGCTCCTTGATTTGTTTTAGCGCGCCAAGTTTCGCCATTTTAATGGTGGGTCGCCTGTTACAAGCCGTTGCAACCGGCCTAGCCACCCCATTAATGTTCAGCCTGATTTTTGAAGAAATTCCGGTCACCCGTTTAGGCCTGTATACCGGCATCGCCGGCGTGGTCATCTCGCTCGCACCCGCACTGGGTCCAACTTACGGCGGCATCGTCAACCGTATTTGGGGCTGGCGCGAAATTTTCATTGGCATTTTACCGTTAATAGTGATTATTTTAATTCTCGGCTGGTTCACGATTCGCGGTCAAGCCCGCGGAACGGACGGAATTTCCTTCGACTACCTCGGCGTAGCCAGCCTAGCCGTCATTTTTGTGACCATTTTACTGACCTTTGATTCAGCGGGGCGCCACGGCTGGACATCGCCGCAATTTTGGCTAGGCACCTTAATTTCGTTAGCTTTCATTGCCGGCTTTAGCTGGTACACCCGTCACAGTAAGCGCCAATTAATCGATTTCAGTATTTTACGCCTACCCGTCTTACGGTTACGATTGTTTAGCTATTTTGGTCTGCAATTCATGAACATCGGGCTATCGTTCCTACTCCCCATTTTTGCCCAAACGGTTTTAAAAGCCGACTCCGCTCAAGCCGGACTCATGCTGCTTCCCGGCTCACTACTAGGATCGGTAGTGGGCTTAATTGCCGGCCAACTTTACGACAAGCGCGGTGCCACCCTCCCACTGATGCTGAGTGGCGGCTTAATCACGCTTGGCTGCGGGCTTTTCCTAGTTAACGCCGCAACACTGACGTTGACGAGCATTACCTGGATTTATATTCTCGTACGGGTCGGCTTCAACTTCGGTTTCAGCACGACCCTATCCGACGGGAGTGTTCAAGTTCAGGGTGCTTTAAAGTCGGATCAAAACTCCCTTTTCAGCATGATGCAACAGTATGCCGGTTCACTCGGGACCAACGTCTTATCGGTCGTGATTTCCGCAGTCGCACTGACCACCAGCAACCCCGTGACTAGCACGGCGCTTGGGGCTAAAATCGACTTTGTTTTGTTGACCATCCTCGCCGTTGCCATCTTAATTTCAATTATTTACGTTTACTGGCGCTACGAACGTCACCAGGCCTGAGATGACCGCGCTTTAATTGCAATTTTGCTCATTTTCCCGCACAATTAACGGTGAAAGGAACGATCCGCCACTATGGAACTGACCATCGACTTAATTATCGCAACCAGCAGCCTACTGGCCCTACTCTGCTGGGGACTAGCCGGCTACTACGTTCATCAGATTCGCCACCGCATCGCCAGCCTCTGGTTCGTCAGTGGCCTACTCGCCGCGGCGTGTGCCGGCTTCTTCATTTGGGCCGCCATTCCACTTTGGACCAGCATTTAAACCAGGAGGAGATCACCATGCACTCACAAGACCTGTTCCAACGCTACCTCGCTAAATACCACATTAAGTTACAGCACCCCGAACACGGCATGGTGCTACTGACCTCCCCCGTCTGGCCCCAGCACCCGGAGTTGCAACGTGCCATCCAAACTACCATTCAGGGCCTAACCGGTGTCGCCAGCGTCACCGCCTGCAGTCCCGAACAACTGATTGTTCGTTACGACTCCAACCAACTGCGCCGGATCAACCCGCTTTCACTAATTGGCGTTGAGCGCCGCTTAAACCAGCAATATCATCAAGCCGGCTATTAGCCAACTTATCCCACTTAATTATTTAAGTGGGATTTTTTATGACTTTGAAAACTCGTTGGCAAGCGTTAGAGAGTAGATTTTATTAATGAAAATCAGTAAGAAAACTCATTGCCAACTTGAATTGTATGAAATACAGACTTAGACGCACCAAACAGATGAATAACCCCACTTTATCTCAGTAGTTGGTAATCGATTCGAAGTTAGTAATCACTTGCCAGCCCTCCGGTCAGCGGCAATCAGTCCGGAACGCGGTGGCCGCGGGGTTAAGCCCACAGCCCAGGTCTTAACCGCCGGGCTTTCACTAACTCGCCACAAATCGGCGACCAAGTGAAACTTCACCGCTGGGACTGTTCCCGCCTTCCCTCCTGGCTTGAATTGGTCGTTGGCGGGCGGTAGTGGTTAAATTTTGCTGATGAGAAACAGCGAATAAACACGCTGCTAACCCGATTAGTACGGAATACAAACTTAGACGTACCAAACAGATGGATACCGGCACTTCATCTCAGTAGTAGGTAATCGATTCAAAGGTAGTATTCCCTTGCCAGCCCTCCGGTCAGCGGTAATCAGTCCGGAACGCGGTGGCCACGGGGTTAAGCCCACAGCCCAGGTCTTAACCGCCGGGCTTTCACTAACTCGCCACAAATCGGCGACCAAGTGAAACTTCACCGCTGGGACTGTTCCCGCTTTCCCTCCTGGCTTAAGGTGGTAGTTGGTGGGCCATGATATGTTAATTTGTATGAACTGATTGAGTTAGTCTGGCAATTGATTATTGAATGGTGGTCACTATTTATACAACTCGGCATTTCTGAATCCGGTCATCTATAATCACTGATCAAAGTTAGTTATCGATGAGCTTCAAATTGATTTTCTGCTAAGATGTCCAAGTTTAATGAATTGTCTACTAACTGTGTGGCTAGTTCATTAAAATTGTCACGTTATTAGTTATAGTGACGTTGTCAAGGTCCCGGAGCCCTTCGAAACATGGCTGTGAAATTGTTGTTGGTCGTCGTATTTTGACGACTTACAACAAGGCCGTCTTGGGAGACAATTCGGGGTGTGAATTAGCTTCCAAGCGTGCCCACAGCCTTGCTTTCGTGACGGCGGAGTGGACCGACATATTAGTACTATCTGTAAAATAAATTTTGCGAGCGATTTACATTAGGAAATGCTGTTTAATCTATGTATGAATGACTGTTAAATTAGATGCTACTACTCAGGTCCCGGAGCCCTTCGAAACATGGCTGTGAGATTGTTGTTGGTCGCCGTTTTTGGGCAACTTACAACAAGGCCGTCTTGGGAGACAATTCGGGGTATGAATTGACTGCCAAGCGTGCCCGCAGCCTTGCTTTCGTGTAGGCGGAGCGGACCGACATATTGGAATTATTTTAAAAATGAGTTTCGTGGTTAGTTGCTGTTGCTTGCGACTTACAACAAAGCTGGAATGGGCCGGCGCTTACGAACTCGTGTGATTGATAAATCAGCATAAAAATAACGCGTCCCCTAGTCGAAACACTAGTGGACGCGTTACGTTTTTTGAAATTAGAACTTGATGGCGGCTAAGATTTTACCCTCAGCGCCGCTAAAATCGATGATTTGGCGCTTAAGGTTGGCGGTCCAAGCTTGGCACCCGGCCGCGGTCAATTGCTTAGTGGCGTCCTTTAAGCTGAGCTGGCCGGCAACGTAACTGGTTGCGACCTTTTCAACGGTTGCCGGGTCTTCTTCGCGAGCCACCCGTTTACCGAAGCCGTTGGATAACCGTTCAACGAGATAGCCGTTGGCGCCAAAATACGTGGTCGATCCGTCGGCAACGTCGTATTGGAAATGTTGAACGCCGAGGTCGGCCTCCTTCTTTGCAACCGTGGCAAAGTCCACGTGGTCGCCTAAGTTACTAAGTACTTCATCTAAATCTGCTAATTTAAACATCGTGCCACCCCTTCAATTTTGTGTACATTACCATTGTAATCCAAACCGCCGCGGTTGACGATTGTTAACCCAAGTTGCGGCGTTGCGTTCCCCATAGATTCGCCGTAAGATAATCATATTAATATATTTATTAAAGGGGGCTAATTCATTGAAAGGCGCACTTGAAGGATGGCGGCGTAACCTTGCTGTCCTCTGGTTAGGCACGTTCATTGCCGGCATGGGCTTTTCGGAAGTCATGCCGTTTTTGTCACTTTACGTTGGCCAAATGGGCGATTTTTCCAAGGGTGAGCTAACGATTTATAGCGGCATTACATACGCGGTCACCTTCTTCGTGGTGGCAGTCGTTTCGCCATTATGGGGCAAACTAGCTGACCGGCGCAGTCGCAAATTAATGTTGCTGCGCTCCTCCTTAGGAATGGCAATCGTCATCGGTTTAATGGGGTTTGTCCACAACATTTGGATCTTAATCCTACTCTGCTTCTTACAAGGGCTGTGCGCCGGCTACATCCCCAACGCCAGTGCCCTGATTGCCACCGAAACACCGAAAGAAAGCAGCGGCACCGCGATTGGCATTTTAACGACCGGCTACGTGTCCGGCAACTTAATAGGCCCGATTTTAGGCGGAATTCTAGCCCAGGTTTTTTCGATTCGGTTAACTTTCATCATTACCGGCGTCTTGTTACTTATCGTGTTCGTACTCAGCCTGACACTAGTTCACGAGAACTTTAAGCCAGCCACCGACGCACCAGTTAAACACCAGGGATCGTTACTATCCCAGTTTAAAAATCCCACTTTAATTATCACGCTGCTAGTCTCAACGATGATTATTCAAATGGGGAATAACTCGATTACCCCAATTATTAGCTTGTACGTTAAGGAGCTGATGCACAACGTGGGGCCGATTACCGTAGTGGCAGGAATCATCGCCGCTTTACCGGGGATTTCTACGCTTCTGTCAGCCCCGCGACTCGGTCAGCTGGGGGATTCACGCGGAACTGACCGCATCCTCGTTTTTGGTTTTGTTTTCGCCATTCTGATGTACTTTCCGCAGGGGTTCGTCTCCAGTATTTGGACGCTAGGACTACTACGTTTCATGATTGGAATTTCGGACGGGGCACTCTTCCCGACCGTCCAAACGCTGTTGTCAAAAAATACTCCGCAAGCGTTGACCGGCACGATTTTTAGCTGGAACCAGTCCTTCCAAGCGATGGGCAGTATGCTTGGGTCGCTACTCGGCGGGCTGGTTTCAAACTGGTTCAACTATAACGGCGTCTTCATTTTTACGGCGCTATCACTACTACTGAACTTCATTGTCGTCCTGATTTTTATTCCGAGCATGCGCCATCCGCTTGCCCGTAAAAATCAAAAAATGAGAGTGTGACAAAAGTCGGTTTGCTGGTGAGCATAACGGCGTAAGGCGAATAATCCTGGGCTTGGATTATTGGACTTACGGGGTTAAGCGGAGCCAGCTGACTTTTGGCGCACGTTTCGACTATCAACATTCGGAAACACATAGGGATCTGTGACTAATGTCACAGATCCCTTTTTTGATTATTTAAGATATTTTGCCATGAACGTGGCCACTTTTTTCGTATATAACTGTGGGTGCTTCGTGAATGATTCCGCATGGGCAGCACCGTGGACGACCCAGAGTTGCTTATCCTTAACGCTGGTGGCGCGATAATTCTCGTAGACCATCTTAGTTGGCACGAAGGTGTCCTGATCCCCGTGAATGAAGAAAATCGGTAATTTATTTTGCTTAAGCTGGTCAACCGAGCTAGCGGTCATGAAGTTGAAGTGGGCCTTGGACTGTGCGACCCAGTTCGCCGTGTAAAGTAACGGGAAATTCGGTAAGTGGTATAACTGTTTCAACTCATACCCCAGTTCATCACCAACACTAGTATAGCCACAATCTTCAATAATCGCCTTCACCTGGGTCGGCAAGCGTTCACCGCTCATCATCATCACGGTCGCGCCGCCCATCGAAACGCCGAACAGTCCGATTTGACTGGACTGGCCGTTGCGCCGAATAACCTGCTTGGTCCATTTAACGTAGTCCAGCCGGTCCGGCCAGCCAAAGCCGTAGTAGTTTCCTTCACTCTTCCCGTTACCGCGGTCATCGGGGGCCAACACGTTGTAGCCCTGACGGTGCCATAACCGGATATAACTGGCCATTTCTTCTTTATTCCCCATGTAGCCATGGGCGATAACGATCGTCTTGTTCGTTTTTTGCTTAGCCGGCACGTAATCGGCCACCAATTTCAAATCATCGGTCGCCGAAGTCTCATGCCAAGTCTGCTTATCAACCCGCTTTAACCAGGCTTGATTACGTTTTAACGTTTGCTTATTCTTGCTGGAACTATGGTTCAACACTTTCGGCGTCGGTTCAAACGCGAAGTGGTATAAATAAAAACTACCGCCAGCTACCCCAACGATAAGAACGGTCACAACCGTCATTAGGGCCACCAGCCATTTTTTGCGGGTGCTCATACTTTCAATTCCTCTCTCTTATACAACTAACCCAGCGTTTGAACGGTTAGTAAGTGGTACGCCACCGTTTGTGCGGCGGTTTGAATCGCCACCGCCATCGTATCCGTCGCTGGTTGGAGCGCTTCTGCACGCAGTGTCTTTTCAAACGCCGTGCAAAAGGTCTGATAACGAGCCGCGACCTGCCGGGAATCGCGAATCGCTAGAATGGCCTTACCGATTGTCGGCAACTTAAAGTCGACCTTTAAGATTGATACCACTAACACTGCAACGACGTGGTTGCGGGTGTAGCGGCGCCCACTTGGTCGGCTAAAAAAATGCTGCTTAACGTAGCTGTTGACCATCGTTTTCGTCACTGCTGGTAATCCCAGCGGCGCCAGTGCGCTATTGACCAGCTGCAGTAGCTGATCCATGTAAACCGGGACGGTCGGTAACTCGTCCCAGCGAATCAATTTAAACCGGGTTAAATCCGTTGGTGCCATTAAAAAGCCTCCCCATAATTTACCTTAAAATAGAGTTGATTTCAAGACTAGCTCATTTATACATTATATTATGTAGAATTATACATTATATTATGTAAAATTACAATCTATTTAATATTTTAGCAAACGTTTGAAAACAGTTGTCAGTGATAATGCTTTTCCGCTACAATAGCCTTATCACGCAATTACTTGTAGTCCAGAAAGGAAAACTTTTCATGAATAACGTTTATTTAGCAGCTCCTTTTTTTGACGACGCACAAAAGCAACGCATCGCACAGGTTAAGGCCGCGTTGCAAGCAAACCCGACCATCAACTCGGACGGGATCTTCATTCCGGAAGAACATCAATTCGAAGAAGAACCGTTCGGTAGCCGCGCTTGGCAACAATACGTCTACGCTTCTGACATGCGCCAAGTTCACCGTGCGGACCTGGTTGTCGCCATCCTCGACTTCGACATGACCAGTGCTACCAACGAACCCGACTCCGGGACCATGTTCGAAGTCGGCGCCGCGGTCGCTGAAAAGACCCCGGTCCTCATCGTGCAGTTCGACCCTAAAAAGGACTTGAACTTGATGATTGCCCAAGGCTTAACCGGCTACTTCGACGCTAGCAAGGACGGCTTAAAAGAACTTGCCGCTTATAACTGCGACGACTTACGTTCTAAGCCAGCTAAACGCCCGGTTTTCTAATCAAGCTAATTTCAAAAAGACCACTAGGCAATCATCAGATTGCTTAGTGGTCTTTTACTTTAGGCCCATTTATTCAAAATCAGCTGTCCAATGGTACGCCAATGAGTTTCTAAAACGAAGTGGCCACCGTCCAGCAAATGCACCTCCGCGTTTGGGTCGTCCTTTAAGAACGCCTGCGCGCCCCGATAAATAAAGCTAGGGTCGTGCTTACCCCAAGCCGCAATCAGCTCCGGTTGGTTCTCCCGCAGATAACGTTGATACCGCGGATAATTAGCAATGTTATTTTGATAATCAAAAATGAGGTCCGACTGCCGTTCAGCGTAGTCTGGCGATTCCGTGTAGTGAATATCTAGCGTGTAGCCATCGGGACTGACCGTTCCGACCTGCTCACCACCCGTGTACTGGCCGATGATCGCGGCCGGTGCGAAGGCGGTTTGGTATTGTTCACGTAGTGCCTTAGTCGGGTGCCGCCAATACTGCTGGCGCCCCGCCCACTTTTCACCAAGCCCTTCTTGGTAGACATTGCCATTTTAACTCACGATTCCGAGAATACGTTGCGGATCACGCACCGCTAAGTTGAACCCGATCGGTGCACCGTAATCGAAAACGTACAGGTAAAAGCGCTCAATTTTCAACGCACACAAAAAACCGTCAACGTAATCAGTCAACTGGTCAAACGTGTAGTCAAACGCCGTATGCACCGGCGCGGCCGACTGACCAAAACCGATTAGATCCGGTGCAATGACGTGAAAGTCTTCTTCTAGCATTGGCATTAAATGACGAAACATGTGACTGGCCGTTGGAAACCCGTGTAACAGTACGAAAGTCGGCTTTTGCCGATCACCACTTTCCCGGTAAAAAACATCCAACCCGTTCACCTTAATCGTTGCGTACTTCATCATTGCTCCACCCCTGTCTTCACTAATTAGATAACTTTATTATAAACCAAGCTGACCTAACAAACCTTGTCATGCAATTGCCGTGATGGCAACTTAGTTATAACCAAAACGCCGAACGCTAACCAATTAGCATTCGGCGTTGAAATGTTTCCCGTGAAACATTTTATCCGTTAAGAGATTAACTTTCCTTTTTGTTCCGTTATCAGCAGTTGCCGCAGTTCGCTGGGGGACTGACCGTACCGTTGCTTGAACTTCTTGTAGAAGAACGATTTGGACGAATATCCAATGTAGTTAACGATTTCTTCCACCGAGATCCGCGGGTTTTCCAGCAGACTAACGGCCACGTGCATCCGCCGATCATCCACCAACTGGATGAACGACTTACCTGTCGCCGCTTTTAACCGGTTCGACAAGTAGTTCGGGTTATAATCAAACGTCTGGGCCATCATCGTCAGCGAACTAACGTCATAGTTTTCATCCAAATAAGTGAGTAGTTCCGTCGTGGTGACGTGTCGGGCCGGCAAACTTTGCGGGGCCCCGGCGTAGTCGGCCTGCCGTAATAATTCAATCAACAGCAATTGAAAGAAATGGGGCATCCGGGCCGCGCCAAACTGGGTGGGTGCCATGACTTCGCAAATCATCCGCTCCGTAATGTACGCCGAATCCGCAATCTTATTCCCATTAAACCGCGCGCAGTGCCACTGGTGATAATCCGCAATAATCCGCTGAATCACTGGGACCGACTCACCCGCGGACGTTGCCGGTAAGAGCTGTAATAACGATTGGTCCGCGGGCAAGTGGAGCGTGACCAACACGTCACCGGCTTTGAGGGCATCAACTTGGTAGGGCGTGTTCGCCGCTAAAAAGACTAAGTTACCGCTCAATAACGGCAGTTGTACCTGCTGAGTCGTTACCCGGGCCGTTCCTGAAAAGAGGTATAGTAACGTTGGCCGCGGACTTTGGTGCCGGTGCCGACGTCCATCTTCATTTTCTAACTTAGCATCTAACGTTGGCGTGAGTAGTGAGTTTGCCGGTGCCAAGTTTAACCAAGTCCCCTTCACTTGCCGCTTTTTGGCGACTAACTGTCGCTGAACTAATGCTTCACCTACGTGATAAATATCCATGTCACTGCCCCCAAGGTCACCTTTTAGTTAACGGCTTTCGCCGCGTTCAGACCCGCAAGCCGTCCGGAAGTGTAAGCAAATCCTAGCGTACCACCTTCAAAGTCTACGTAAATTTTACCATACATACCACCGGCGTCGGCCCCCGCCACGTACAAGTTCGGGATAGCCTTACCGTTAGACTTGGTGGCTTGAATCTGATCATTGATACGAACCCCACCGAGGGTCCCTAAGTTCCGCGCAACGTATTTGACCGCGTAGTACGGTCCGGTTTGAACATTGATCAAGCGCTTCGGGTTCGCAAAGAACTGGGTATCTTTCCCCTGCTTGATCGCACCATTATACTGGTTGACTGACTTCTTAAAGGCCGTCTGACTAACCCCCATTTGCTTGGCGAGGCCTGAAATCGAGTCGCTCTTGAACACGACCCCGTTGCCCGCTAACTTACTGAGTAGCGGTTCAAAATTCGTTGGGGTGTTCTCCTGTTTGATACTATCCTTGGTGTTCGACGGCTCGTTGAATTCCATGTAAGACTGCGGGTTATGCTTCCACTTACCGAACTGGTCTTCGATGGCGACGGTCCCCTTCGCCTTAATTTTATTCAACATGGCCGTATCAAAGACGACGTACTCCGTTTGTTTCGGTTGAGCCGCAATTTCAGCACCGCGGCGCGCGTACAACGTTGCGTCGGTTTCGTCACTGAACCGTTGGCCTTCCACGTTGACCCGTAAGTTCGGGTAAGCCGTGAAGGCGTTTAGCATGAAATACTTGGCCCCGACCGACTTGGTCATGTGTTTCACTTCATTATCCGTAAACGTTTCCCAGAAATAGTGGGTCGTATCCGTACCTTCCTTGCCGGCACCGGCGGACCAAGCCATCTTCAAGCCGTCACCCTTATTTTGTAGGACCTGCCCCTTGGTATTGGGTTTGCCTAAGTAACGGTTCAACATTTTCTGATTACCACCATAACCACCAGTTGCGATAATGACCTTTTTGGCGTGAACAGTGAACTTGGCTCCGTCCGCCTTGGTGGCCACGACCCCGGTAACCTGGTGCTTGTCATTAGTTAACAATTTCTTAGCCGGCGTACTAAAGTACAATTTACCGCCGTCCTTTTGATACTTATTCAATAACGTTTTGATTGCCTTGGTACCGCCCTTTTGGTAGCCGTGCAAGGTCGCCGGGTCCCCCTGATGGGCGTAACTGCCACCGGTTCCGGCATCCACAAGCTTCATGTCAGCGCCGTTCTTATTCAGCCAATCCACGGTCGGTCCCGACTGGTCGATTACTTTACGGACCAGGACGCTATTCATATAACCCTGCGACGCATCCATATACTTATCGTATAACCACTTTTTCGAAACGGTTTTGTGTTGCGCCTTTTGTTGCGCACTATCAGCGGCAAACATCCCGCCGGCAAGGGTCCCGGCCCCCATCGGTGACGCCGTCTTTTCAAGCAAAACCACTTTGGCTCCCGCTTGACGAGCGGCTAACGCGGCGGCTGTCCCGGCTGCTCCGGCCCCGACAACGGCGACGTCGGTATCCGTACTCTGGGCCTTAACCGCCCGCTTTTTAGCCGCTTTATTCAACTGGGCGTCAGTGGCACCGGCCTTTTTAAGGGCCTTCTTCGCACCGGCGATAATCCCGTTAGACGAGTGGGTCGCACCGGAAACCACGTCGACCTTCGTCGTTTGATACTTAACGATTTCCTTAGTGACTTTCTTTTCGGCTTCGGCGGCTAGTTTCTTATTATCATGCGTACTGAGCACTTTGACACCCTTAATTTTATCCTTTGAAACCGTAACTTGGACTTTGACCGGACCATCTTTCCCCTGACCAGTCCCGGTGTAAGTCCCGGCTTTGTAGGTTCCGGCACCGTTGCCGCACCCCGCAACGCTAAGCAACAGTACCGAAGCTGCTAAACTTGTGAACATTTTATTGAGCTTCATCGTAATCCCTCCAAGGTATTAATCTCGAGTCAAGATTACCAAATTTTGATGGCAGCTATAAGCCCAATATCAAAGGTGGCGCGTCCGCTTTTCACAGGTTGGCTTAATTACGGCCGGTAGCGTTACCATTACCAGCAGCTCAGTTTTTTGATAAATGAAAATAAGGGGCTTCAAAAACCCGCTAACCGTTGACGCCCGTTGAGACGATTAGCGTACGGAAACGTAAAAAAGCCGTGACCTCTGTCACAGCTTTCCATTTATCATCACTATTCCGCCACTTCAACGGCATACCGTTGTCGCCGTTGCCAGCGTTTATTTAATTCTAAGACTACGGTTGGCACCAACACACCGGCCAAGACGATTACCCAGCTCACTGCGGGTAACGCGGTTAAGCTGAAGAACGCCCGCAATGGTGGTACCGTCGCGATGACCAGCACTACGAGAATTCCCGCTAATAACCCACGGTTCAGGCGGGGATTACGGGTCAGGGTGTCCCAACTCATGGTGCGCCGATCCTTAATGGCGTAAATGTCGATCATTGACCCTAACGCCAAGACTAGAAAGACCATCGTCATCCCAACGGAAGCTTGGTTATCGGTCAAGCCAAAGCGGCCAACCGCGTAAATTCCCAGTGTTAAAGCCGTGAAGGTCGCCGCCCGCACAAACAAGCGTTGACCTAACCCGCGGGCCAGGATACTTTCATCGTTAGCCACCGGTGGTTGTTGCATCGCCAACGGTTCGCCCGGCTCCTGACTAATAAAGAAGCCCGGAATCCCGTCCGCCAACACGTTAATAATCAGTAGTTGTTCCGCTAACAACGGGGCGCCCCAACCAAAGAGGACCGCGCCGACCATTAGGAAAATCTGGGCGAAGTTCACGCCGACCAAGAATTCCACGGCCTTGATAATGTTTTGGTAAACCGTCCGCCCCTCTTTAACGGCGGCGATGATGGTCGCAAAGTTATCGTCCGTTAAGACCATGTCGGCGGCTTCCTTCGACACTTCGGTCCCGGTAATCCCCATGGCAATCCCGACGTCGGCGGCTTTCAGTGCCGGCGCGTCGTTGACCCCGTCCCCGGTCATTGCCACCGACTTGCCCAGTGCCTGCCAAGCCTGGACGATCCGAATCTTATCACTCGGCGATACCCGGGCGTAAACGGCGATTTGTTCAATTTGCTCACGTAAAGTTGCGTCGGACATTTCCCGGAGCTGGTCACCACTCACGGCCACGTCGCCGGCGGTCAAAATTCCGATTTCCTCGGCAATCGCCGTCGCCGTGACGAGGTGGTCACCGGTAATCATAATTGGCTTAATCCCCGCCTGCTTAGCATCGCGGATAGCCGCGACAACTTCCGGCCGCGGCGGGTCGATCAAGCCGACGATCCCGGCAAGTTGCAAGTCGCGGTTGACGGCGTCCCAGTCACTGATATCCGCATCCGCTGCTAAGACCCGGTAGCCGACCGCCAAGACCCGTAACGCGGCCTGACCAAAGGCGTCGTGGGCCCGCTGTCCGGCCTTCAAGCTCGGTAGGTCCGCCCGAAATGGCAGCCGGTCCCAAGCCCCCTTCACGATGACTAACTGGCGGCCATCCGCCAGCCGGTGTACCGTCGTCATCATTTTCTTAGTTGAATCAAACGGGTCTTCGGCAATTCGCGGGGCGTCCCGTTCCAAGCCCGCCCGACTTTGTTGGTGGTCTGCTAGCCAGCGGACCGCGGCCAGTTCAGTTGCGTCACCGATGGCTTGTTCCTCACCGTCGACCTGGTTGATTTCAGCGTTGGTCGCCAACCCCAAGTAGCGCATTAGTTCGCGACTACCACTGGTTAACGGCGTATCCGCCGCCAGGACCCCGGTCGTGGGTGTCCACAACTTAGTGATCGTCATTTGATTTTGCGTCAACGTTCCGGTCTTATCGGACGCAATCACGTCAACACTTCCGATCGTTTCAACGGCACTGACCCGCCGCATAATTGCGTTGCGGTCCGCCATCCGCCGCACTCCGTGTGATAAACTAATCGTTACGATAATGGGCAACGTTTCGGGCACCGCGGCCACTGCCAGCGAGACCCCGATCATTAAGCTGTCACCGATCCCTTGATTTTGAACCCAGACACTCAGGGCGAAAATTGTCATGCCACCCAGCACGGCAAAGGTCGTTAACCAGCTGGATAACCGGTTCAACCGGCCCTGTAACGGGGTCGCTCGCTGCTTCGTTTTATTCAGTAGACCGGCAATTTGGCCTAACTCGGTCGCCATCCCGGTCGTAACGACCTGGATCAACGCCGTTCCGGCCGTCACCGCCGTCCCCGAGTAAACTTGTTGTTCCGCGACGGGGGCGCCCGTCACGTACGGGCGTTTTTCAACCGCTTCACTTTCACCAGTCAAAACGGCTTCGTCAACGGCTAAGTTGGTACTTTCTAAAACAACCGCGTCGGCCGGCACCTGGTCACCCGCTTTTAGCAGGACCAAGTCGCCGGGGACGATGGCGGTCGCATCAACGGTCTGTACGTCGTCGTTACGCCGGACGTTAGCGGTGGGCAAACTCATCGACTTTAACGCTGCCAACGACTTTTCCGCCGACGCTTCCTGGTACAAGCCAATCACCACGTTAATGATTAAAATCGTCCCGATGACGATGGTCTTGGTCCAACCACCATTTTGGGCGATTGCTAAGTACGTCGCCAACCCCACCGCAAATAGCAGAACTAGTGACGAGACGTCACTCATATGGCGCCAAATTTTTTGCCACAGGGGAACCGGACGGGCAGCGACCAATTCGTTAGGACCGTACTTGGTCGTTCGGGTCGCGATTTCCCTGGTTGTTAAACCGGACTTGGGGGTAAGTTTCAATGTCGTGTTATTATTCTGCATGGCATCTCCTCCGTATTCGATTATGGTTACAATTGTTCTTATCTAATGATAGCGCATAATTTTAGTCGTTCTTTGCCCAAATTATGAAGAAGGTTTGAAGACCCGCGGCCCAACCTAACACGCCGGCGGAACTTCGTTAACCAACTTAACGATTTTTTTCGTGCATTCTACGTCCAAAACGGTTAAAGCTGCGAAAGATTGTTATAATAGAGGATAAATATTAACTGGAGGCTGGGCGATATGCAAATCAAATTAATTTCAACGAGTGACGTGCACGGCTACTTAGCCCCAACCAATTATAGCCGCCGAGACCACGTTGCGCCCTTTAGCCTCAGTCGGGCCGCCACGGTAATTGCCCGCCTGACCGCCCGCGACGACGACCAGGTGTGGCCGATCGTCATCGAAAACGGTGACTACGTTCAGGGTTCGCCACTGACCTACTTCATCGCCCGCCGACACCGCGAAGCCGCGCCGTTATTTTCCCGCCTAGCGGATTGTAACCACGTCGCTGCCGGGGTCCTCGGCAACCACGAATTCAACTACGGGCTCGACTACCTCGACCTGTGTGAATCCAGCCGTAACTACCCGCTACTGACCGCCAACATCCACGACGATCAACAACGGACACTCTTCTCAAAACCGTACACGATTCTCGAACGCGCCGGCGTCAAGGTCGCCATTCTCGGCATGACCACCCAGTTCGTCAGCCACTGGGAACAACCCAAAAACATTGCTGGCCTACACTTCGAAGACGTGGTCACCTGCGCCAAACGCTGGGTGCCTAAGCTCCGCGAACTAGCAGACGTCGTGGTCGTCGCCTACCATGGTGGCCTCGAACGTGATCCGGAGACCGATGCCGTCACCGAACGCTTAAACGGTGAAAACCGTGGTTCAGCATTACTCGCCGAAGTTCCGGGTATCGACGCCCTAATTACCGGCCACCAGCACCGCACACTCGCCGTCACCGTTCACGGCGTCCCGGTTACCCAACCCGGCATGAAGGGCAGTAACGTTGGCGTGATTACTTTAGAACTTGACGCTAACCACCAAGTGACCCACCGCACGCCCGCCGTCCTCAGCGTCAAAGACGCCGCGCCGGATTCACGAGTCATGGCGCAAGTGGACCCCATTAATCAAAAAATGGAAGACTGGCTCGACACCCCGCTCGGCTATATCAACGGTAACATGCTGGTTCACGACCACCTCGACGCCCGCTTGCATAACCACCCGTACATCGACTTCATTAACCGCGTGGAAATGGCCGCGACCGGTACCGACATCGCCGCCACGGCGCTTTTTAACGACGACGTTCCGGGGCTCAAACCGCACGTTACCATGCGCGAAGTCATGAACAGCTACGTTTATCCCAACAAGCTCGCCGTCGAAACCATTAGCGGTACCGATCTAAGGGGGGCCTTGGAGCGTTGTGCCAGCTACTTTTTATTGGTCAACGGCCGCGTTAGCGTCAACCCGGAGTTCTTACACCCGAAACTCCGGCACTACGTCTACGACATTTACAGTGGCATCGACTACACCTTCGATCTAACCCGCCCCATCGGTCAACGGGTCGTCCGCCTCGACTACCACGGTAAGCCCGTGGCACCCGAACAACGGCTGACGGTCACGCTCAACCACTACCGCGCCGGTGGTGGTGGCAACTACCCGATGTACACCACCGAGAAAATCGACCGCCGCCTGCCTACCGACATGACGGTCTTGATTGCCGAGTACTTCGCCACTCATCCGGTGGTCAACGCCGTTCAACCGACCAACTTTAACGTTGAATATTAATACAAAATGCGCGTCCCGAAAAATCGGGACGCGCATTATTGTTTATTGTGACAATTTCAATTTACTTATTGCATCAAGCGTTCGGCGTGGTAACCAGACGAACGGCGGCACGGCATGCTAATTGTTTAATCCCAAGTTAGCGGTCACTTATTTTAAATGATAACGTACATGACCCCCATCAATTTAAAACCCGTGAAGATCGATCATTTAACAACTGAATATCATATGAGCGACCATAAGCGCTATCCTTTCGATTAGTATCTAGATAAATTTGACCCGTCCATCGCTTGAATGACTTGGTTGGTGGTCGAAGTATCACGCGATAGACGATTGGACAATTTTTAAGCGTTAGGTTTGAATCAGAACGCTTGATTTTTTTTAGATATTTCTTGCTTTCAGCTAAAGTTTGCGCGTTAGAGAAGGTATATTCATACCACACAATTCCACTGAAAGGGCCAGATTCTGATTTCATTATTTTACTTCTGGGGATGCGCTGGACATAGTTGTTTTCTTTTAACATGATTCCCATCGCTGCCTTAGCGCGACTTAGCTCCATGTTAGTTTTCACGAACACACCGATTAAGCAAACGCCAATAACAAGAAATACGTAAAATAGCCTTCTAATAACTTTATGTTTTTTTAAATAGGAAAACATGACTAATATGTACCCACCTTATAGGTTATTTCAACTGCTTTTCTACTGTGCCTTGCTAGATTTCTTTCAGATGATGACCCCACTGTACCAACAATTACCCACCTTTTTAAATAGTTAAGTAAATTCGCATTGTCTCCCCCTTTGTTGGAATGTACAAAACATAACAAACCCAAATTAGTTTGTCACGTACTAATGGCATTCATATGTAGATTATCATCATAATCTTGATAACTTTTTTACTGCAACAATAACCAAATTTATACAATCCGGCTCGTCAATCCGCGTTTGAAAAGGTGCTTGTTAAAAAACAACTTTCCAAACTGTTGGGACGGTTTTATTTTTAAAAATTTATTTTGAAATTTTCAACGTGAAAATATTTCAAAGATTTGATTTAAGCATTCATCCCAACAAAAAAAGCCCCCCGTAGAGAGCTTTCAAATTAGCTTTGTTAGAAATCAACCTTATCCGGATCATTGGCTAAACCAGCCGCGCCGTGTAAGCCGTTGATGACTTGCATGTCGGCGTCGCTTAATTCGAAGTCGAATAATTCGGTATTTTGTTGGATTCGGTCAGCGTGAACCGACTTTGGTAGCGGTAAAAAGCCGCGTTGGAGCGACCAGCGTAAGACGACTTGGGCGACGCTCTTATGATACTTATCAGCCACCGTCTTCAGTTCCGGAATACCAAAGATTTTACCGGTGCCAAGCGGACTGTACGCTTCGGAAAGAATGCCGTGATCGCGGTTGTAGGCGACCACTTCGTCTTCAGTATCACTCGGATTTAAGAAAATCTGGTTAACCGCGGGAACGACCTTGGCCGTCTTTAACAGGGCGTCCAAGTGTTTCGGCCGGAAGTTTGACACCCCGATTGCCCGGGCTTTGCGGTCAGCGTAAGCTTCTTCCATGGCGCGCCAAGTATCCGCGTTGAGCTGTTCCCAATTATCACGCATTGCAGCAGGATTCGGCCAGTGAATCAGGTAAAGGTCAACGTAGTCTAAGCCCAACTTCTTTAATGAAGTCTTCAAAGCCGCTTTTGCCGCTTCGTAACCGTGATCGGCGTTCCACAACTTAGTGGTAACGAATAAGTCTTCACGGGCAACGCCACTGTCAGCAATCGCCTTGCCAACACTTTCTTCGTTACCGTACGCGGCCGCCGTGTCAATGTGGCGGTAGCCAGCCTTCAACGCTGCTAAGACCGAGTCGTACGCAACTTGCCCGTCCGGCGTTTGCCAAGTTCCAAAACCGACGATGGGAATCTTAGTGCCATTATTTAAACTATAAGTATCGGTTAATTTTGTTAAAGCCGTCATTCAAATTTCCTCCTAGTCAGTTGCAAACTAAACGCTTATTGATAGTCCAATTTTACCCTTAGTGCGGGGGGCGGCGTCAAACATTCTGTTCCAAAGTAGTGACGTCGTTAGCGTTTCGTGCGAAAATAGGTGAATACTAAGAACAAGAAAGGCGGTGGGCGCCTTGACGGCACAACCCGCACTCGTTTTACAAACAACTTTGCTGGCCGGCGCCATTTTATTGGAAAATGGCGCCGAAATCGAACGGGTCGAAGACACCATGCACCGAATCGCCACCAACGCCGGTTACCCCGACGCGCAGATTTTCGTCCTGTTAACCGGTATTACGGTTTCGTTACCCGCAACCGCCACTAGCCAGGTCCGGGCCATTCATCGCCGTGGCATGGACTTAGAAAAGGTGGACCAGGTCAATACGCTATCACGGCAATTTGCCGAGCGTGCAATCGACCTAACCGAATTTGCACGCCGCCTCGCACACGTGGAACGGGCCGTGCCGACCTTCCCACTTAGCTGGCTGGCCGTGGCCGCGGCGGTCGTTAGTGTGACCTTAATGGTGGCTTTTACTGGTCACGCAACACCGGTTGACCTAATTACCTGCGCACTGGCTGGAACACTCGGATTTGTCAGTTACGACCAGGTCAGTCGGCTGGGATCGATTCGCTTTTTGAGTGAATTCATCGGCGCACTCATCATTGGGCTGATCACGTTGGTTGGCGGTTTACTCACCCACAGCGGTTACCACGCCGACGCGATTATTATTGGGGCGGTCATGCCGCTGGTTCCGGGAGTGGCCATTACCAACGCCGTGCGCGACACCATGACGGGCAACCTACTCAGCGGACCAGCCCGTGCAATCGAAGCGGTACTATCCGCCTGCGCCATCGGGATGGGCATCGCGTTAACGTCATTTTTCTATTAGGGGGAATTCGCATGTTACATTGGTTACTGACAACCGGCCTCTTGCAATTAATCCTCGCCTACCTGGCGACCGCCGGTTTTGGCGTACTTCTAAACATTCCGCGGCGGGCAGTTAATCTCAGTGGCTGGGTCGGTGCGGCCGGCTGGTTTACATACGAACTATTAGCCGTTTTACTACCGGTGACCGAGGACGCCAAACTGGCGATCGGTAACTTAGTAGCGGCCATCGTCATCGGGATTGCGAGTGGCCTAGCCGCCCGGTACAAACACATGCCGATGATTATTTTTAACATTCCTAGTCTGGTGCCATTAGTGCCTGGTGGGCAATCCTACCGGGTAGTGCGTAACCTAGTAACCGGTAACCCCGACGCAGCGACCCACTACTTTGTACAGGTCGTCATCATTGCCGGGGTAATTGCCATCGGTTTTCTCGTGGCGGAACTGGTTAACCGGATTGCTTGGCGGTTAACAAATACTTAATAGCGCAAAAAAGACGTCCCGTTTAGGACGTCTTTTTTTACCCCATTACCGTCGTAATCCCAAAGTAGGCAATCACGATGATTCCCAAGATAATTCGGTACCACCCGAACACCTTGAAGTCGTTCTTTTTGATGTAATCCAGCAAGAAACGAATCGAGAGGTAGGCCACCACGAAGGAGACCACTACCCCAACGGCGAGAACCACGCCTTGAATACCAACCAACGTGCCACCGTGGGCAAAGAATTTCAATAATTTTAATAACGACGCCCCAAACATGGTTGGAATCGCCATGAAGAAGGAGAATTCGGTCGCAACGTACCGTGACGTACCGATCAGGATCGCACCCAGAATCGTTGCTCCGGAACGGGAAGTCCCCGGAATCAACGATAGTAATTGGAAGCACCCAATAAAGAGTGCGGTGGTGTACGGCAACGTCTTTAAATTGCTGAAACGCGGGGTTAACGCCTTATTGTGGTTTTCAACCACGATGAACAGAATCCCGTAAACGATCAACGCCGCGGAAACGACCGCCCAATTCATCAGGTGGGCGTCCATCCAGTCGTTCAGTGGTAACCCGACGATAATTGACGGAATGACTGCCAACAGCACCTTCCACCACAACGTCCAAGTATCCCGTTTTTCCGTCGAACTCTTACGTGGCGACAACGGGTTTAACTTATGGAAGTAAATCACAACGACCGCCATGATGGCCCCCAACTGAATCACCACGTTGAACATGTCGGTGAACTGCTTGGACTGTTGCATCTTAATGAACTCATCGACTAGGACCAGGTGTCCCGTGGAACTAATTGGTAAGAATTCGGTAATCCCTTCAACAATCCCCAGAATTACCGCTTTAATAATATCAAACACAAGCGAATTCCTTTCTTTTTCAAAGTCCGGCCAAGCCTAACCGCACTTCTTGGTGTCCCCCAATGAACTATAGCTGACCGTGAATCGCCGGCGGGGAAGCCCGCTGATTCACAAATGACTACCCCACATTATAGCAATTGCCCCGTCTTGAAGGTAGCATTCGCGTGTGATTTTGAGAAAAGTTAAGGTGTAAGCGCCGCCAACGCCCGTTCGTAGGCCGCTTGCGTTTGATCATCAAAACAAACAATCTGAATCGTCCGAAGCGGCGTGCCGGCCGCAGCCGTTTTAATCGTGGTTAAAGCAATCGGCGCCGCAATCGCCAACGGAAAGCGGTAAACACCGGTGCTGATCGACGGAAACGCCAAGCTGGTACAATCGGCTTTTGCCGCCAAACGCACACTGTTGCGGTAACTATTCGCCAATAACTCACGTTCGTGCTGCTGACCACCGTGCCAAATCGGTCCCGGCGTATGAATGACGTACTTGGCTGGCAACCGGTAGCCACCGGTCATTTTGGCTTCACCGGTCGCACAGCCGTGGAGCGTCCGGCACGCCGCTAACAGTTCCGGACCGGCCGCGCGGTGAATCGCCCCGTCGACCCCGCCACCGCCTAGTAACGTCGTGTTAGCCGCGTTGACGATTGCGTCGACCTTCACCCGCGTGATGTCGCCATGAATCACTTTAATCTCAACCATGAACTCGCTCTCCTAAAATTAACTGCACACTGGCCTGCGCCTGGCGCTTTAACTGACTAGCGCTCGGGTCCTGCTTTGCTAACAGCTGTAACCCACTGCGCGCCTGCATCAAGCTCGCCGCCACCGTGGCCACCGCCGCCGGTAAATCACTCGCAACCGGTGCTAATAACGCAACCAGGCGGGATTGAAAATCGGCGTAAACCGTTTGTAACTGGGCTTTAACGACCGTGTCTTCGGGACCCAATTCAGCCATCAAGTTAACCATTAGGCACCCCGCCGGCCACCGCTCACTTTGAAACGGTAATAACAGGCAGTCCGCTAGTAACGCGTACAACGGCGTTTGCCGTGCCCGGTCGCGTTCAATCAGGCGCGTCAACTGCTCATTAATGGTTGCTTGATATAGCTGCAAGCACTGCCGTAACGCAACCGGTTTACGCCGGAACTCGCGGTAAAACTGGGTCCGTGACAGCTGACTCACGGTCAGCAACTCATCGACCGTTGTCTGGTGGTAACCCGTCCGCCAAAATTGAATCATCATCGCCGTTTTAGCGGCCGTGACCTGATCCGTCCGTGCCATTTGATCACCTTCCTAAGAAACGATTAAGTACTGAATCCCACGTACAATTGACCAGAGGTAGCTAGCAACCGCCACGATCACCACGACGGCCATCAAGACGACCGCTAACCAGCCACTGTGAATGAAGTTATCCATGTAAAGCCCCGAAACCCCCAACGCGATGATAAAGATAATGGCGACAATCGCCGGTAACAAGTGCAACCAAAACGCCTTACCAGCCGCGCGGTGCGCCTCCGGATTATTGCCAGTTAATAACCAGACAATTAATGGAAACAAAACTGGTAAAAATAAAATACTCAAATAACTCAAACTATTAATAACGCGATTTTGGGTCATCTACCCCGCCCCCTAAAGACTATTTACCCCGAGTATAGCGAACCCGTGAGTCGCGCGCAAATAATAAAAAAGGGTTAAAAGCCTTAGAACATTCTGAAGTTTTGCCAGTCAGTCCGGTCAAGCGAACCCAATCTGGTATAATTAAGGCGCATTAGTTAGGATGCGGAGGAAATTATTATGGTGAAGCACTTTAGTTTTAAATTCAAATGGGTGGCGTTAGTCGCCACCTTCTTAATCAGTTTTGGCGGTTGGCAGGTCCTGGCACACGCCGACGATAGCGACAACCAACCGATTGTCACCCTCGGGAGCAGCTTAACCAGCAGCCAAAAAACGGGGACAATCAACACCTTAACCGCTGCTTTAGATGACAGCAGTAATTACCAAACACTAACGGTCAACGGGGATACCCTGGTGAAGTACCTCAACCCCGCCGGTGAAAGCTTTACTAGCAGCTCGGGCGTCTGGTCCAGTGCGATGATTCAAAAGACCAGCTCGGGTTCCGGGATCAACGTTAAATTATTAAACTACAATGGTAAGAACAACATCACCACCATCACGGCCGACCAGTACAAAAACGCGGCCCTGACCGCCGGCATTACCGACGCCAACATCTACGTCACGTCGGCCACACCAATCGACGGCTCCGGCGCCCTTGCCGGAGTTTACGCGGCTTACGCTAAAAACGGCAATAGCCTAAACAGCAAGCAGGTCAGTGCCGCCCAAAACGAACTGGGAACCCTAAGCGGTATTACCAAGGCCAACAAGGACAAGGACGGCTACTCCGACGCGCAGTTAAATAACGCGGTCGCCGGTGCCAAGCAAGAAATGGCTAAAAAGGGCTCCAACATTACCAAGAACGAAATCACGACTATCGTTAACCAACAAATTACTAACAATAACTTAACTAATGTCATTACCAATAACCAGAAAACTCAAATCATTAACTTATTAGTGACCATCCGTGATTCCGGGGCGTTAAATTCGTCTAGCTTTAAAAACCAGGCCAGCTCACTGATGAAAAACATTCAGTCCAACGCCAAGGGAATCTTCAATAAACTGAATACCAAGGAAAACCAAAACTGGCTACAACAAATCTGGACGTCAATTACCAACTTCTTTAGTTCGCTTTTTAAATCCATCTTTGGTTAAGCTTAAAATCCTCGCTGCTGCGGGGATTTTTAATTGCGTAAAAAGAGTGCGGAGACGCAAAAAAGCCGCGACGGTTGTCACAGCTTCTAAGATATCATTCTAATTTATCCGACTAGTCGCCATAGTCCACTCCGGCTATGCGCGTATCCGTCTGTTGTTCGGCCATTGCTTGTGACGGGTAATAGACCGTATCGACCCAAGCACCGGCACCGCCACAGGAAAGTAAGACCTTCGTTGACTTGCCGTCAATTTTAGTTTGCTTAGCACCGTAATACGCTCCGGCCCCGGCCGTTTGGTTCCACCCGTGCACGTTAACTAAGGTCGCCCCGTACTTATTGATCGTATTCGGCGTCACCTTCCAACGGTGCGGGTGCACATTATCTGGATCCATGGGGTCACTACCATCCGGCAAATACCAAGTCAGCTTATTACTTGGCTCCCCAGCAAACTTTGACGTTTCACTATGAGCATAAAACGTCAGCGTACTTAACTTACCATCACCATTAACCG
The DNA here is from genome assembly GCF_005405405.1 of Lactiplantibacillus plajomi. Taxonomy (GTDB): domain Bacteria; phylum Bacillota; class Bacilli; order Lactobacillales; family Lactobacillaceae; genus Lactiplantibacillus; species Lactiplantibacillus plajomi. Next base: position 71,583 of record NZ_BJDZ01000004.1, on the reverse strand, counting down.
CGTACCACGTCCCGCGCATTGCCGGGTCAATCGTGTACAATTCGGGCTTACCGTCCTGCTTATCGGACTGGCTGCTTGCGGTCGACTTACTGTCCGCTGTCGTAGTCGCCGACTTCGACGTGCTGGTCTTGCCCTCAACGATTCGACTAAAGCCGCCCGATAAGTCGGTATTAGCAGTCGTCTTAAAGTAAACCTTGTTTTCGGAATTCCCCTGGTTTTGTTCCGTAATCAGTACGACCGGCTGCCCCTGATGAATCGTGAAGAAGTACAGGTGGGCGCTGACCGAGTCGGCGTGGGCCACGTCGGAATAAATACCCACGACCTCGTAGTCGGCGTGCCCCTTACCGGTTTTCGACCACTCAAAGCTAGCATCCTCATTGTTAGCAACGAGGTTACCCTTAGTTAGTTCGGCGGGATACTTTAACCCGTAAAAGTCGGTGTTGTGCCCCGGCCGGTAACTATCATAGTCCTGCTTCATCGTCGTGCCCCAGCTCGTCATGAAGGTCGCCAGCTGTTGTTGCTTCTGTTCGTCCCACAATTCACTAACCGCCTTTTTAGACGACTGCTTCTTCGCCGAATGGTTACTTTTAATCGCCGAGTGTTTATTCACGGTCTTGGTTGCCGCCGCCGACTGCTTTTTGGGCGTGCGACTTGGCTGTTGGCACCCCGCTAATAGCGCGCTCAGTAAGCTGACCGCGACAATGATCCCCTTCCGCATATCCATTAACCCCTTTATAAATTACTCATTATATTATCAATTTAACCACGATAGTTACCGCGCTTCAACGGCTCAGCGGTTGAAAAATATAAAAAATGACCCAGCGTTTGCTGGGTCACCCGCTTGTAATTATTAAGCTTCCGCACGCTTTAACGGCGTGTAGTCGGCTTTTTTGGTTTGCTTATCGGCATTTTCGTTCACGAACTTGTCCATGAATTCTTCAACTAAGTCTAAGGTTTGGTACTGCTTAGCTAAGTTGAAGGATTGGCGCCATGAGCGGTTCCGTTGAATTAATTCAGTGAAGACTTCGTGTTCGACCCGCGCGCCTTCCGGAGTTAACTTCAAGACCTTGTTACGGCGGTCGTGATCTTCAGCTTCTTGGTATAAGTAGTCTTTACGGAGTAAGCGACCGATTAACCGTGAAATGGCTGAACGGGTTACCCCGTGGCTTTCGGCGATATCCATCAGGCGAATCTTACCCTTAGCTTCCGCGATGTCGTATAAGATGTAAAATTCGTCTAACGTGATCCCGTGTTCGGTTGCGGGTTCCGCAAACATATCTGATAAGTTTTTAAAGCCGTGTAAGTACATGTGGCTAAAACGGTTGAAAAATTCCATGTCGTCGTTCATTTCAAATCTCCCTTTCAATCTATCGAATTACTGCTCTCAATTACTCATAATTCGACCTAGTTTGTATAAATATAGTAAGCGTCTTTTATCATTTCCCCGCTTTAAAGTGTACTAGTATATTTTACGGAATACAAGTTTTTTAGGTCGCTTTTAATATTAAAATTTTATTTCATTACGCAGTTCAATCGCCGAATGTTGGTGGATACAAGCGATGAACTCGTGGTAGTAGTGATCCGTATTATACTTCGCGGTACTTAAATAAATCTGGTTGATCTGCTGCGTGTCTTCACCTAACAATAAGTAGAAGGCCTGATCGATGTTTTGAGAAATCCCCTCAACGCTGGCCCGTAAGAGTTTACGCTTGAAGAACACCGCCATCCCGCCGGACACGGCAAAGTTCAGCGCGTAGCGAATCACGGCGGTCTCACCGGAAACCCCGATGGCTTCCAACCAGTCCAGAATCACCAACACGATTTCGGTGGTCAGTTCCGGGCTTTCAAACACGTCACGAATGAAGTGCTCAATCGTTGGGTTTTCGTCCAACATGCGCAACAGAAAACTCATTTGAATCATCGTCCGTTGTTCAGGCGATAACGTGGTCATTTTTTCATTACCATAGATGAACGTACTGACCATTAGCTCGTTTAGCATCGTGCTTAACAAGACGATTTTCTTTGGAAAGTAATGTTGCAACAACGACTTGCTAATATCACAGGCGTCCGCAATGTCCTTCATTTGAACGTCGTTATAACCGTTTTCGGCAAATAAGCGAAAGGCCGTGTTAACGATTTCCATGCGCCGTTGCGTATTTCGTTTTCGTGGCAAGGCAAGCACCCCTTCTCACCCTGGCGACCCAGGATTCCAGTTCGCCAGTAATGGTTATTACTACTAAATAAACTATACTAATATAGCTTTCAACGCAAGAATTATTTAGGGGGTGTTGATACGAACTGAAAAATTGTTCATTAATTCGCAAGTGGCTAAAATTGCAACATAAACCCGTGATTACCCGCTTGTTAACCTCGATTTGGATGATCAAATAGTGCCCAAATCCCTTTACTGTCTCAAAATAAAGCGCTTACTCCTCGATAATCTATGCTAAAATGAATCTAACTTATGAGATAGGGAGGCACGTTTATGAGTACACATAATTCATATCAACGAGACGCCATTGGCCGTAGCAACCCCATTTTTTCACAAATTCGTTCCACGGTTGAAACGGCCTTTTATGGCAATAACATGACGCACGTTCCGGATGTCGCCACCGCTTACGAGCTGGCGACCCAGGATCCTGGCACGATTAAAACTGACTTACCGATTTACCGGCCAACCGACTTAGGGTTACCGGAAGACGCAAAGATGCTCGTGACCAACACGGGGAAAGTTGTGGGTCGGACCGCACAGGCGCGCCGTATCCTGGGCAATCCCGGCGTCGATGAAGCCGATATGGCCGGTCGCTTACGCCAAGCCATTTACGAAAGTCGCGATAAGAAATTCATCAAGGCCGACGTTTTTGTCGGTTTGGATCAGGACTTCATCGTTCGCGCCCACCTCGCTATCCCGAATGGTTTCGCCAACAACCTACTCTCATACATGCTGAACTTCCAGCCGATCACCAAGGCTTATCAGGAAATGTTTGAGAACTCCGTCGCTTATCCAGAAGGTGACATATACATCTATGCCGACCCAACTTACCACGATCCGGATTATCCGGACGGGCTGGCGCTCTTTGATCCTGAACATAACGTGGCGGCCATTTTGGGGATGTCCTACTTCGGTGAATTGAAGAAGTCAACGCTGACTTTAGCGTGGTCCATTGCCCACCGGCACGGCTATGTAGCCTGCCACGGTGGTTTAAAAGCCTTCCACTTTAAGGACAAGCAGGACCAGGTCTTCGCAATGTTCGGACTCTCAGGTTCCGGTAAATCGACCCTGACGCATAATAAACACGGCTATAAATACGATATTACCGTCCTGCACGACGACGCCTTCGTAATTAACCGCAAGTCCGGTCAATCGGTAGCGTTGGAACCGTCCTACTTCGACAAGACCAACGACTACCCAATGACTTCGGACGAAACCAAGTACTTCATGACGGTCCAAAACGTCGGCGTGACCCTCGATGATCAACAACGTAAAGTGCTGGTCACCGAAGACCTCCGCAACGGGAACGGTCGGACCATTAAGTCGCGCTACGCCTCAACGAACCGGGTTGATAAGGAAAATGCCCCGATCAACGCCATTTTCTGGATCATGAAGGACGATAGTTTACCACCAGTAATCAAAGTTGACGATGCCACCCTGGCCGCAACCTTCGGCGTTACCCTGGCCACGAAGCGCAGTACCGCCGAAAACTTAATCGGAGACGTGGACCGCAACGCGCTGGTGATCGAACCCTTTGCCAACCCGTTCCGAGTCTACCCGTTATCGCAAGACTACCACGATTTTAAAGCGCTCTTTGAAGAACGCCATTTGGATTGTTACCTATTAAATACCGGGTACTTTGGTGACAAGAAGGTGCCTAAGGAAATCACGCTGGGCGCGCTCGAAGCGGTCGTAAACGACACCGCTGAATGGGAATCGTTCGCCGGCTTGGATCACATGCAGGCGTTAAAACTGGCCGACTTCCCAATCGCCGCCGATGACCCGGCCTACCGCAAGTTAGTTGCCGACCGGCTTGAAATTCGTTCGAACTTCGTTGACCACTACCAGCACAGTAATGATGACCGGTTACCACAAGAGGTCACCGACGTATTGGTTAAATTACAACGTCAGCTAACTGAACAACCGGCAAAACCGTAACTTCAATGGTCTGACTTCCCCGTTTTTGCCGATTTAAGTTATAATGAAAGTATCAGTTACAGCGCACTGAACTTTTACGAATTCTAATAATCGGGGTGAGGAGCATGGAACTACCATTAAGTCAGTTGTCAGAAAAGATCATCGGGTTCGAACGTCAGCACCATCTCACGGATAATGATCTTGCCTTTGGCAGTCAGTTATCGGTCGAACGGATTCATAACATTAAATCCGGTGAAGCGACACCGACGCAAGAAGAGTTACAACTGTTAAAGAAATTCATGAACAGTAAAGCTAAATAAAGCCGAAGTACGTGCGCCCAAAGCCAACTAACTTTGGGCGCACGTTTCGACTACTATCGAACGAAAATAAACGTAACGAAGAGGCTGTGACTTGTGTCACAGCTTTTTTGACACAAAATAGGAGCCATTAGGAAGTCGCCTTCCTAAAAGCTCCTACTTTAAATTTCAGTTATAAGGTTCGCTTTACATGTGGATAGCAAAGCTTGGTTGGAAGTAAGTGGTGCTCTTGATTGAAACCGTTTCGCCGTAATCTGGTGAAGCGATGTATGAGCTACCGCCAAGTGAGATCCCAACGTGGTAAGGTTTGGAGTCAGAACCCCAGAAAATCAAGTCGCCGGCTTGGGCTTGGCTAGCTGGAACGTGTGAGCCAAGAGTTGCTTGGGCGTAAGTCGTCCGGCCAATTGAAAGACCAATCTTAGCAAAGGCTGCTTGCGTGAAGGCAGAGCAATCCATTTGTTCGTATGGAGTGCCTAAGAACGTCTTAGCAGCAGCGATAACTGAGCTGTAGTTTGATGAAATGTTAGCTGACGTTAACGATGGTGACGTATAGGTCGTCGAGCTTGAGCTTGCAGCAGCTTGACTGTTGTTGTTTGAGCTGCTTTGTGACGTTGCTTGTGAACTCGATGAAGTAGCCGTTGAGCTTGCTTGTGAGCTAACAGAAGATTGTGACGTTGATGAAGCTACGGAACTTGAGCTTGCTTGTGAAGCAACTGAGCTAGAAGAAGCTGACGTTACGCTGCTTGCACTAGCAGTGGACTTGCTGCTTGAAACTGCTTGGCTCGAGCTACTTGCACTAGTAACTGATGAGCTGGTAGCAGCTGCAGAAGTTGCTTGACTACTTGCAGAAGTTGCCGTTGTTGACTTGGCGCTGCTTGCACTAACAGCGGTCGTCTTCTTTGCGGCAACCTTTTCGCCAGTCTTAACACCAGGGATGTTGATGGTGTGACCCGCGATAATCAAATCAGGGTTGCTTAAGTTGTTTGCTTCAGCAATCTTGTCGATTGAAACGTTAAACTTTTGAGAATATGCCCAAACCGTATCCCCAGCTTTAACTTTCATCGTATCAGCACTAGCAACTGCTTGGCTGGTAACTAATAAGCCGGCCAATGCGGCGGTTCCTAACATTACTTGTTTAATATTTACTTTCACTTTGATAATGATCACTCCATAAAGAATGTCACGTATGTACTTCAAGCCAAGGTCTATACTACTCAATCTTTGTTACATGCAAATACCAACAAAATAACAATATGTTACGAATGTTACAAGAGGATAACAATCATTGATTACCGTAACATTTCCATTTGAAAACCTTGTCAAACCGGCATTGTTTTTTGCGTCTTCAGAAATTTTGTAACAAAAGAATTTTGAAAAAAACGCTATTTAGCCTTAAAAAAAGCGCATTTTTACGTTAGGTCAACGTAAAATCCGCTTTGTTACCCTAGTTAGTCATAAAATATTTCGGTAATATCCGCTTTCAAAACTTATCGTTGCCGCCGGTGGGCCCGTGGTAAATCTAACAGCCAGCGAATATCATTGCCGGTAAAATTAAACTTCACAACTTCTGCCGAGATTGCCCGTTGGTACATTTCCGTGAGTACTCGTGACCCGAGCGTCACCACCCGCTTGGCAATCGCTTCGTCAAATAGGTAGTCGTGGGTCGCCTGGTTAATCATCTGAATCGTAAAAATCTGATCAGCGTGGTCAAACAGCGCTTGCGAATCACGGGCCAGCTGTTCACGCTGAAAGGCGTCGTAAGCGTTGTCCAGAACCGTCGCCGCCGTAGTCATTAATTCAGTCGTTTCAATCATCATTTTCTCCTCCTCACTTGGTGCCCACATTTTACCGAGTTACGCGACACATTACCACGACTGACCCGTCTTTTTAATCAAAATCTGATATACTTAACGCAACTAAGGGGGAAGTCAATTGACGAACACGGACGACCGCTACTACCAACCTAGTAGCATTAAAGACGCTTTAATGACCATTCAAAAATTATTCAATAGTTACACCGACGCACTGCTAACAACCGAGCTCGTTGCCTACCACCAAAAATTGGTTGGCCAGCTACAAACTAACCTGTTACCGTTGGCCCAGCAGCAAGCCGACCAACTACGCGTCGACCAAATCAACAGCATGGTCACGATTATGCAGGATTGGCTCAAACGCCGTTTAGCTGGTCAGGCTTTCGGTGGCAAAATGCGTCACTTTAAGTTCGAACCAGCGAACCGACCGCAATTCAAACGCAAAGTGCATAAAATTCGTGGGAACGCAAACCACCGCGCCAGCCGACATTAATTTTCTTAACGGCACGGCTTGCACGATGACTAAATTGCGGTATACTGAAATAGTACTCGGGCCCTTAGCTCAGTTGGGAGAGCGCCTGCTTCGCATGCAGGAGGTCGTCGGTTCAAATCCGGTAGGGTCCATTATAATTACCGCTAGTTGCCACCTATGATATTGGGTGGCAACTTTTTTTATCCAAAAACGGATTTAACTGAATAAAAATACACTACGCTAGTCGCTACGAGTTTGGTTGCTCAGCAAACACCCTAACCCCCGCTGAAATCCCGTCAAAGACGGATTTTGGCATTGCTTTTAATTGACTATTTTAAGGGGCTTCGGTACGCTGAAATTAGCTTAATCTATGCCATTTTTGGAGGGGATAATTATGTCAATCGATCCAAGTCGTGCCCAAGATGTCTGGAAAGACGTTGGTGAACACGTTCAATTTACCGTTCTGAAATTAAACCGCGAAAATCAGCAACACGATCAAGAAGTGTTCCAAGAATTTGCGGACCGCTCGCAAGCCATTATTCGTTCATTACGGATTCGCGACGCCAAGCCCGAAAGCGGCAGCCAACTAAAAGTTGCCATCGGGATCAGCAACGCGGCCTGGGACTACCTGTTCCCAAACGCGCCTAAGCCCAAGGAACTTGAAACGTACGAAACGTTAAAGGGTCCGGAATATGAGATGCCCGCAACCGCTGGCGACCTCTTCTTCCACATCCGCGCCAGCGACGAAGCGGTCGTTTACGAAGCCCAGACCCAGTTCCAGCGGGTGCTCGCACCAATTACCAGCGTGATTGACGAAACTAAGGGGTTCCGCTACTTCGAAGGTCGCGCCATCATCGGCTTTATCGACGGGACCGAAGCCCCTGCCGTGGAAGACGCCGCCGATTACGCGCTCGTCGGTGACGAAGACCCGACATTTGAAAACGGCTCCTACGCCTTCGCCCAAAAATGGCAACACGACATGCCGGTTTGGGAACACATGTCCACCGAAAACCAAGAAAAAGCGGTTGGACGTGAGAAGTTCAGCGACTTCGAACTGGCCGACGAAGATAAGTTCAAGAACGCCCATAACGTCGCGTCACAATTTGAAGTCGACGGTGTTGAACAAAAAATCGTGCGGATGAACGTGCCGTTCTCCAACCCAGCGGCCGGTAATACCGGGACCTACTTCATCGGTTACGCCCGTCACTGGACCGTCACCAAGGGAATGCTTAAGAACATGCTTGCCCAATCCGACTTCCTGCTGACGTTCTCCAAGATTTTATCCGGACAGGTCTACTTCATCCCGTCCCGCGATTTATTGGCAAAAATTGCCGACGACGAGTTTCACTAATGTGACTTAACTTTAAACGGACCGTGGCGGAAAATCCGCTAACGGTCCGTTTTTTGCGTCCTTTTTTAGCGCCAGTCTGCTATAGTGAACTTAACGCTTCAGGTAGGAGGAATTTTTATGGCAAACCGTTACTTACATAACGTTCGTGGGCTCTTTGACACCATCGCCCCTAATTACGACCGGATGAACAATATCATTAGCTTAGGCACCCATCGGCACTGGCGCAAACAAACAATGCGTCACATTCACTTGAACGACACCGCCCACGCCCTCGACCTCTGTTGCGGTACCGGCGACTGGACGATTGCCCTGGCCCAAACAATTTCTAGTAAAGGCGAAGTCATCGGCCTCGACTTTTCGGCACCGATGCTCACGATTGCCGAACAAAAGGTGGCACGGGCGCACTTACAAGACCGCGTTTGGCTACGACGCGGGAACGCCATGCACCTGCCGTTTCACGACAACACCTTCGATTTAGTTACGATTGGTTTCGGCTTACGCAACTTACCGGACAAACCGGCCGCCCTCGCCGAAATTTATCGGGTACTAAAGCCGGGCGCACGGTTGGTTTGCCTTGAAACCTCCCAACCCGACTTGCCAGTGATCAAACCAGTCTGGCAGTGGTACTTCACCAAGGTCGTCCCGTTTTTGGGCCGGCTGTTTGCGCACCAGTACCAAGAATATTCGTACTTGCAGGAAACCACCCGCCACTTCGCTAGTTACCGCCAACTCGCCACAATGTTTCAACAAGCTGGCTTTCAGGACGTCCACTTCCAACGCTTCAACTTCGGCGCGGCGGCCGCCCACTTTGGTACGAAGGCGGTGGCTAAATGACCGCATTAACGCAACTTAACCGCTGTCTGAACTGGCTGACCGCCGCCCAACCGTTACCCACCACGGTCGACGGCATCGTTCTGTGCGGTAATAGTCTCCCCGTCACGGCTCGTATGGCGGGCGAACTAGCCCAACGCTACGACTTACCGGCAATGATCATTGCCGGCGGGGTCGGTCACGCCACTAAGTATTTGCGCCAAAACCTGAACATTGAAAACGGCCTGAGCGAAGCCGCCCTAATGACCTTACTCGTGCGCCAGGCCGGCTACTTGGGCCAGTTGCACTTAGACCACACTTCCACCAACTCTGGCAGTAACGCGACTAACGCACGCCAGCTGGCACCCAATAGCTGGCACCACGTTTTACTGGTTCAAGACCCGCTGCTCGCCCGCCGCACTGCGCTTACTTTTCAACACCAGTGGCCGACAACGGTGACGTTCACTTACTACCAGCCGCAGTCACTAACGCTAGACCAACTACCAACCGACCAGGTAACCTTTGATAAGCTGACCTGGGACGCCGGCTACTTTACCGAACTGGTCCTCGGCGAGTGCCAACGCCTGATCGACACGCCGACCGGTTACGGTCCGCTTGGTCGCCATTTCATCGACCACGTCGACGTCCCCAGCGACGTAATCACGGCCTACCAACAGTTAAATCAGCAAGCGCTTGACCGGCGACGCTAACCGCAAACAGAGTGTGTCAAAAGTCGGTTAGTTGGTGAGCATTAACGGCGTAAGGCGAATAATCCTGGGCTTGGATTGTTGGACTTACGGGGTTAAGCGGAGCCAACTGACTTTTGACGCACGTTTTGGCTATTAATATTCGGAGACACGCAGGAGGCTGTGACTAATGTCACAGCCTCCTTTTCGGTATTCTAATCATCAAACAATTGCGGGTACCGTTGCCGTAACGCGGCTGCTAACCGTTGCCCGGCAATCCGCGAACCGGCCAAGTCGGGGTGCACCTGATCGGTCAGACTAGGTTGCCAGTAGGCGGTTTCAATTAATTGACCAACCGGCATTGCGGCCATGACCCGGCGAATCGTCCGGTCAAAGCGCTGATTAAACGGGATTACAACCGCTAACGGCGTGGCGGGATACAAATCCAGCACTTGGTTTAAAAAGGTGCGCAACGTTACGGCAAATTCATCTCCGGATTGGCCCCCGTCGTTGGTGCCAACGTTGACGACCACTAAATCAGTAGCCGCTGGCTGCCACGGCGTTGCGCCGTCGATGGCCGTCAGCACGGCCCCCAGTGGCGGCACCCCGCCAGTGCCACCCCGACTCAACCCGGCCGCACTGTAAGCGATGCGGACATTACGGGCGTTCAGCGCGTCACTGGCAACGGCGGCGTAGTTCGTTTCCGCGCGGTAATCTTCACCCGGCTGACGGCCCGTGACCCAGCAACCGGCCGTGATTGAATCGCCAATAAAGGTGATTTCCCGCCGTCCCAAGCGAACCGGCGTCAACTGCCCATCACTGCGCACCCCCTTAACCGCGAAACCGGCGTGGCCGGCCCAGACCGGGTCGCCGTCGGTATTGCCGCTCATGACGACCCGAATAACGTGCGGCTGCCGGTCCAACGTTAAGCGAATCGTTGCAGCCGTAATTGGGAACCGCTGGTACGGTAACCCGTCGATCTGGACCGCCAACCAGTTCGGTAACGCCACTTGCCGCGGGACTAGTTCAATGGCGAGCCAGCCCGCACCTTCAACTAATACGTCGAACTCGGCACCCAGGTTCGTACTATAGAGGACCGGGGTGGCGCCAAGCCGCCGTTCGACCCAGCGTCCCTGAAAGTAGGCTGGAAATAGCGCCTGGTTGGCGGTCACGCGTTCATAATTCATGTTAAACTTCCTCCGTTTACAAAACTTTTCTGGTTTCTTGACAAAACTTGACGGCTATCAAGTCGGGGTGGGCTTTTCCTGACTATACTAGGGTCATCAAATCAATTAAGGAGCGAATCCCGTTATGAAATTTCAAATCTTTTTAACCAAGCATACGAACCAGATTACCCTTATTACGGGGATTCTGATCGTCCTTGGCGAACTCAGTAAATACGCACTTAACTTTACGTTAGGTTATCAAGTCGTGCTGGCGGTGGCTTCAATCATCGCGGCCGTCCCGATTGCCGTGCGGGCGTTCAGTGCGTTACGTAACAAGGTCTTTAGTATCGAACTACTAGTTTCAATCGCCGTGATTGGGGCCTTTATCATTGGTGAATTCAACGAATCCGCCATCGTGACCTTCCTCTTTCTGTTCGGGTCCTACCTTGAAAGTAAAACCTTGCAAAAGACCCGGACAGCCATTAAGGGGCTGACCGACATGTCCCCTACGACCGCAACCTTGGTCACGGACACCGGCACCGAAGAAGTTGACGTCGATGACGTCGATGAAGGCGACGTCGTATTAGTTAAAACCGGTGGTCAAGTCCCGGTTGACGGCCAAGTCGTTGAAGGTAGCGGTTATTTGAACGAAGCTTCCATTACCGGTGAATCCCGCCAAATCAATAAGCAAAAGGACGATAGCGTCTATTCCGGTACGATTGTCGAAAACGGCTATATTAAGGTCAAAGCGACCCAGGTCGGTGACGACACCACCTTTGCTAAAATCATTGAGTTAGTCGAAGAAGCGCAAGATACCAAGTCCAAGGCCGAAAAATTCATCGACCGCTTCGCTCAATATTATACGCCAGCCGTCATCGTTTTCGCCGCCATCGTCTACGCTTTCTCACTCGATTTTCGCTTAGCGATTACCGTCCTCGTGCTCGGTTGCCCCGGTGCTCTGGTTATCGGCGCGCCCGTTTCAAACGTTGCCGGGATTGGGAACGGTGCCAAGCGCGGGATCCTAATTAAGGGTGGCGAAGTCATCGACACCTTCTCCAAAGTCGACACGCTAGTCTTCGATAAGACCGGGACGTTGACGGAAGGGAAGACCGCCGTGACAACTATGCACCAGTACACCGACAACGTTGCTGAACAACTCGGGTTAGCCGCCGCCATCGAAGGCGTTTCCGACCACCCACTTGGTCAAGCCATCATCACCTACGCCGACCAACACAAGACGACTGCCGCACCAACCCTGGACGACACCGAAACCGTTAAGGGCCAAGGCATTTGCGCCAAAGTAGCGGGTAAAACCGTCGTTATCGGGAACCAAAAAATGATGAGCGCTCACCACATCGACTTAACCAGCCAACAAGCCACGGATCTAAACGGCTTACAAGCCGCCGGTCAATCAACGGTCATCATGGCCGTTGACGGCAAGGTCCAATTAATGTTCGGCATTGCCGACACCATCCGGCCCGAAGTCAAGGATTCACTCGCCGCTTTGAAGGCTCAGGGCATCAAGCGAACAATCATGTTAACCGGTGATAACCAGTTAACTGCCGAAGCCGTTGCCAAGGAACTGAACCTCGACGAAGTGCACGCTAACCTGCTTCCAGAAGAAAAGGTCGACTACGTCAAGCAGTTAAAGGCCGAAGGAAACACGGTCGCCTTTATCGGTGACGGGATTAACGACAGCCCGTCGATTGCCACCGCTGATATCGGCATTGCCATGGGTAGCGGGACCGACGTCGCAATCGATACGTCCGACGTGGTCCTCATGCAATCAAGTTTTCCAGCCCTCGTTCACGCCCACGGCCTCGCTAAGAAGACCGTGTTGAACACCCGCGAAAACATCTTCATCGCGATTGCAACCGTCGCCTTCCTGTTAATTGGTCTGGTCTTTGGTTACATCTACATGGCCAGCGGGATGTTCGTTCACGAAGCTAGCATCCTAGTCGTTATCTTCAACGCAATGCGCCTAATTCGTTTCAAGACCAAGTTTGACAAACGCCAACCAGCGACGACCACCGCAGCCGTTACGGCTTAACGGCATTAAAATAGACTCCTACCAAATTAAGGTAGGAGCCTATTTTTTTAGCTCATGACTGGTTAGCTACGCCGCCGTCGGATCAAACAACCCGCTACGGTTAGTCCGAGGACTGCTAAGCCGATCCAAACCAATGACTTGGTCGCCTGTTCATTCGTTTGTGGCAACGTTGCTGGCGTTTGCCCGTTCTGGCCGGTCGGCGCTAGTAACGCGGCCGTTGCGTTGACCGGTAGTGGTGCTTGAATCCCGCTAGCTGGCGCCGGCGTCTGACTGCCCGTTCCACTTTCAAACACTGGCGTTAGCGGTAACGTTCCTGGTGCACCACCGGGTTGAGTAGATGGCTCAGCGGGAGCCGTTGGTGCAGTACCGGTGCCACTGGTCGTACCAGCCGGGGCCGGTTGACTGCCAGCGCTGCCTTCCGTCCCGTCAGAACCAGATTGCACGGGACCACTTGGCTGATCATTTTCTGGTTCAGTTGTTCCTGGCTGCTCTGGTTCAGTCGTGCTAGGCACTTCCGGTTCAGTTGTACCAGGCTGTTCTGGTTCAGTCGTTCCTGGTTCTTCCGGTTCGGTCGTACTTGGCTGTTCTGGCTCCGTCGTTCCCGGTTCTTCTGGTTCAGTCGTACCCGGTTGCTCCGGTTCAGTTGTACTAGGTACTTCTGGTTCGGTCGTACCCGGCTGCTCCGGTTCAGTCGTACCCGGCTGCTCTGGTTCAGTCGTGCTAGGTGCTTCTGGTTCGGTCGTGCCCGGCTGCTCCGGTTCAGTGGTTCCCGGTTCTTCCGGTTCAGTCGTACCCGGCTGCTCCGGTTCGGTCGTGCCCGGCTGTTCCGGCGTCGTTGTCGGCGTATCGTTCTCATTGGACCCGTCCGGCGTTGAGTCAATGCGTTCTATGGTCGCACTAGCCGAACCACTGTTGCCAGCACTGTCCTTATAATCGGCCTGGTTCTTAAACACCGCGGTTCCGGCCGGCTCATTGGTCGTCGTCTGGTAAGTTAACTTCAATTGATTAACGAACGAACCGTTAATATTAAAAGTAAGTACCGAGCCACTGATTGTCGGCTCAACTGAAACGACGTTGCCGTATTCATCGGTTAGCTTCGCACTGTCCGGCACGTACGTCTGGTTAACGCTCAACGTATCGGTAATGACCGGACTAGTTAAAACGTTCCCGTTGGCCGCAATGTCGATCCCCCAATTAATGTGCGTTTGGGTCGTTGAATCCGCCCACGCCGCAGTTTTAGACACTGTAATCGGGACATCCGGAATTGGGTCCGGGACATTCGGTTCCGTCCCCGTAACTGCTAAGTGAATATACCCCTGCCGGTTTAACGGATAAAAAGTAAACGTGCTATTTAACGTCACCGTCCCGGTGTGCGACCCCGCCGCAATGAAGAACGTCCCGATAGATTTACCACTGGACGTATTTGTCATTGTGAAGCGGTCATCCGCCGGGATTTTTACGTTAGTTGGAACCTGCACGGTCATCGTATCACCACTGAACACCAAAACCCCGTTCGGAATGGCCCACTTATAATTTACGGTGTACTCCGAGCTTTCGGGTAACACCGCGTCGTGCGATAAAATGTTGCCATCCGCATCCTGAATCACGGCACTCGCCTCATCCAAGCCGGTTGCCTGGGTGATTTCCCGTGCTTGACTAAGAAGGGGTGGACTAATCAATATAAAGGTCATGCCCACAATGGCCGTCAATAACCATTGCCAAATTTTCCGCATGCCGATGCCTCCTCGTTAAAGATAATCGCGGACTTTTTTGCCCACACCCAAAAGATACCACGTTTGTACACTATCCTTTTATTGATTCGGATTGTTCGGAAGTTAACCGAACCACGAGCAAAATAGTTGCACCAATATACCTATGGGGGTATATTTAAATTATTCATTAACTTACAGGAGGAACTTACCATGATTAAAGAAATTCACGATCAAGACTTTGCTAAAGAAACCGATACAGGCGTCGCCGTTGTCGACTTTCGGGCCGACTGGTGCCCGCCATGCCGGATGATGGACCCGATTTTAAAATCACTTTCAGAAGACCCCGCCTACAAGGACCGGGTCAACTTTGTTTCGTTGAACGTCGATAACGATCAGCAAATCGCCAGCCAATTTCAAGTTCAGGGAATCCCGACCTTCTTGATCAAAAAAGACGGCCAGGTCGTCAACCACCTCGTTGGCGCGCGGCCCAAGCCAGCGTTTGAAGCCGAATTGAAGAAAGCCCTGGTTGATTAACATGACGACCACCGATTCGGGCTACGTAACCAGCAAACAAATCACGAGCCGGCTAAAGCGTTCCGCTGGCCAACTTGACGCGGTTTTACGGATGATGGAAGCGGGACGCTCGTGTGAAGACGTGCTGGTTCAACTCTCAGCCGTTAAATCCAGCGTCGATAAGGCAATGAAGCTAGTTATCGCGCGTAACATTAATAATTGCGTTGATGACGCGTCAACGCCCGACCCCAGTGAGCTTGAACACGCCCTCGATTTACTGTTAAAAACTAAGTGACGCGCGTGCGCTCAAATTTGGAGTGCCGGGAAGTACTGACGGTACAGGATGCATAAGCCTGGGCTTGAGTTATTCATCTTACAGAATTAGGCGGGTTCAGCTAACTTTTGGCGCCGCCTTAACCATTATGGTGGTGCTTTTTCTTTTATAATGAAACAGCGCAAATAATTGAATTCTGATAGCCAACCTGCTATCATCAACAATATGAAAGTAGTAGTGTTCGATTATTATGACTGGAATGAATTTACGACTTATTTAGACCGTTTACCGGATAAAGATGCTGCTAAATTACTAGCAGTTATTAATAATATTGACGAGCAAGGATTAACGATTGCTAAACGCCAAAAGTGGGTCAAAAAGTTAGCGCCAAATCTTTATGAAATCCGGTCTAAACAAGCCTCCAATATTCAGCGGGCAATATATTTTCAATGGGAAAATAATAAGTACATTATTACGCACGGATTTCCGAAAAAGGCCGAAAAAACACCTCAACGTGAAATTAAGAAGGGCCTACGTCGGCGTGACATTTATGAAGGGAGATGCCATCATGAGTAAGATTGATGAATACATTGCTAAACGTAGTCAACTGAGTGCCAATTTTGCTCAGAAATATCAAGAAGAAAACCAACAGTTACAGGTCGCGGTTGAAGTTCGTAATCTCCGTGACAGGCTTGGCATGAGTCAACGAGAGTTTGCTCAACTAGTTAAGAAACCACAATCGACTATCGCCAGAATTGAAAGTGGTAAAATGAATGTTTCTATTAACGTGTTAAATGAAATTGCTGACGCCACTAATCAAAAATTGACGGTTAAATTTGAGCCGGCGACCGCTTAACTGATGACATCTTTCCCATTATTCACTTACAAAATCAGGGTAAATAATCTGATATAACTAAATAATAACCACCCACTATGGGTACCAATCCAAAAATAAGCTGATTTTTGGACGGTTCTTAAGCGGCTTCATCGTAAAATTATTTTGCGGTGAGGCCCTTTTTATATCGTAGGACCAACGTAATCGAAATAGTAAATCCCAGCTTCGATTATGTTGACAAATTCCAGCCGCGTTCTAAGCACAGTAAAATCCCCTTAAAGTTAACAGATAATTATCGTTTTTCAGCTGTCAGCCTTAAGAGGACTATTTTAGTAGCGCTAATCCAATATTATATTATTTTGCTTTAGTCACGGTCAGTAAGTACTGTGCCGCTTCCGCCAAGGTCGCTAACTGATGCTGTTGGCGAATTTCTTCTAGTTTCGCCTGCGCCTTGGCACTGAGTTTAGTAACGTCAAAATTTTGCTTATCCATAACGATTTCCTTCTGAATTATTCAGGCTAGTCTTTCCAGTCGCCCTTTTTCCAGTCATCCTGGTTCCAATCGTCTTTATGCCAGTCATCGTCGTTATCCGACTGCTTTGGGTCCTGCGGGCGTTTCTTCGCCCGTTTTAACAGCACCGCCGTCGAAACAATTGTGACGAAACCGGTCGCGATGATGAAGACCAGCGTCCACATGATAATGGTACTAATTGACATCGGTCAGCCCCCATTTCTAATTGTCGTTAGTATAGCGCAGGCTTCACCGAAACACAAAGAACCACCCGCAACCGCGTGCCCACACAGCACGGTCGCGGGTGGTTCCAGATTGGGAATCACTGACGGAGGTGATTAATCCTCGTCGTCATCGTCGTCTTCTTCATCTAAGCCGGTCCGGGCGTCGTTACCTAGGTAGGCTTGTAATTCACGGATGTTGCGGTTGTTACTACCGCGGTAATCCGCCAACCAAGCGGCTAAGGCTGGTCGTTCTTCCTTTTCAGCTAACTTGATTGCCCGGTCGACGAATAAGTTTTCCGTATCGTAATCCTTAACGATTGCGGCTACCGTCGTTGCGGCGTCCTGGTACTTGAACGCACCGTTTTCTTCCAACATTGAATACTTGATCAATTCGGCCGTCGTTGAGGAAGGTTTTTGGTTTTCGTCCAACAAT
This sequence comes from Lactiplantibacillus plajomi, assembly GCF_005405405.1. Classification (GTDB taxonomy): domain Bacteria; phylum Bacillota; class Bacilli; order Lactobacillales; family Lactobacillaceae; genus Lactiplantibacillus; species Lactiplantibacillus plajomi. The sequence continues at coordinate 54,290 of NZ_BJDZ01000004.1, read as the reverse complement.
AAGTCACCTAATTCCGCGAACTGACGGACGTTTTGGTCCAACAGCCGTTGGAATTCGCCCCGTAAGTTAAAGGATTGCGGGCCCTTAACGTACCACTTAGCTTGGCCCAACTTGACGTACGCCACCATTAAGTTCGATAAAATGTGATTGGTCATGGCACCGGCCGTTGGGACGTGGTGGTCAATGTCACTTTGCTTTAATTCTGCTTGGTATTGTTCTTCGATTGTTAATTCGCTCATTACTAAATTCCTCCTACTTAACCTTAACGCTTTCGACTTCGTAACCTAAACCAGTAACAATGTCCGATAATTCATCGGCGTTGGTTACCTCGGGATCAAAATTAGCTTTAACCTTACTTGCGTTAAATAACACTTTTACGTCTTCAACGCCGTCGTGGTTCGCCACGGCCTTTTCAATCTTGGTCATGCAAGATGGGCAAGTCAACGTTCCTAATTTCATAATACTTTTCATAATTAATAACCTCCATTGCTTCATTTGATGGTTCTATCATAACGAGAAACCGGGGTTAAAAAATTGACGGCCGTCAAGAAATCAAAAAAGTTTTTCGAGTAAACTACAAGGTATAGAAAAATAAACCGCAAACCGTTATTTTAACGTTAAATCTGCTATCCTATTAGTGAAATCCTTTAAGGAGGTCTTTTTTATGGCAATCCACGAATGTGTGCAACTCGTCCCAATTTTTCAGGAACTTGCCGAACCACAACTTGATACCATCGAATCAATCGTTCGCCACCACCATTACCAAGCCGGCGAAACGATTTTTAGCGCCGACGATCCGCTCGACCAGTTAATGATTGTTTCCGCCGGTCAGGTCAAGGTTTATCAGCTGGCTGCCAACGGTCGTGAGCAATTACTCTACCTATTACAGTCCGGTGAAATCGACGGTGAGGCCGCCCTCTTCGAAAATCAGCGGCGAACATCCTTTGGTGAAGCGCTGGTTCCCACCGACGTTTGCAGCATTCGCCGCGAAGACTTCCAGAACTTGATGCAACAATACCCAAGTATCAGCATTAACGTCCTGAACGTTTTCGGCAAACGACTAACGCAGTTGGAACGACAAACGACCAGTACCGCTACCGAATCGGTTGAAGCCCGGCTCGCCAACTACCTCACCGAAACGGCCGCCTCGTTGAACACCAATACTTTCAAATTACCGCTTAAGAAAAAGGATCTCGCAACCTTCCTCGGGACGACGCCCGAAACGATTAGCCGCAAGCTGACCCGCTTTGAGCAACTCGGCCTTATTACCCAGAAAGCCGGTAAAGTGATTCAAATTAACGATGCGGATCAGTTGTTATTAACGGAATAATTTTCTTCCAAAACATACTTACGATAGCCCCCTAAGGTTGACAGATGAAAAACGATGATTCATCTACCAACTTTAAGGGGATTTTAGGGCGGATAAAGGATCTTGTGTAACCATTAATTCATTTGAACAGTAGTAAAAGTACTAAGCTTAGCGGCATAGCAGTTATCCAACGGGGTGCTTCTATGCTGCTAAACTTAGTATTTTTTTATTGTGGTAAGCCCGTCATAACTTGCTGCAAATAAAAAGACAATCACAGCGAGTTCAGCGATTACCTTACACGAATTCACTTTGTACGGAATAATCTATCGAAAGTAAATATCTCATATGTAAAAATCTAATGTACTTTAGAAATAAAATACTTAAACAGTCTTCTCAAACTAAAAAATAAGCCAGCTGGGATCGAAATTAGAATAAGAACCCCATTGAATAAAAAATCAACAATCAAACTAAAGCCGTCATCCCGATTGTTACTATGTCCCTTCAAGTCAAGTTTATTCATGACTGGATTGATTGAATCATGATACAACTTTGAAGTATTATGATTACTTTCGTTATTAAAACTCAATGCTTTAGTTGTAAGTGACGTCATATGGACACTCAATGTTGTTCGCTTTAGTAACCGTAGTCTTAAAACTGGATAAAAAAATAGAAATGAAATCGTCCAAATTGCATTAAGCACGTTCCACCTCAATGGCAACGTACCGTCCGGATTGGCGGACACTAGGTAAAATACTAATACGTAAATCAATATCCCGTGTAGATAGGAAGTTATGACACCTTTTACTATTTTCATATAACCCCTCCCAAGGACAAAAGCTAACCATTTCCGGGACCATTTAGATAATCTCCGTTTTTCAAGTAACTAACTAAATCACTAATTAAATCGGGATTGCCACCAGGTTCGTAAAACATCTGAGTTCCATTAGTCTCAGTGTTAGCGGCTGCCGCTGAAACTTCGTTAAAATTAATGGCAAAAAGGCCAGCCATCACTGTTAACAAAAGCATTGTCGTAATCTTCTTCAGGCCTATTCGCCTACTCTCTTTCTTAATAGTGCATATTATAACTTGGCATCTCTAAAATATCTCATACATTTGAAAAGCTTTAATGACCCAAAGTTTAACGATTCTTTTTTAAGTCAAAAAAGCGTGGATACTATCCAAAAATCTGTGTCTTGGCTAGTTATATTGTTAAAAAACACTCACAAATAATTAGTTAATGTGCCTAATAGCGTCAACCTTCGCATGACCAATAACGCTTACTCAGTCAACCATCCCCCAACTAAAGTCAGGCGATTTCCGCCACGAATGAATTAAATTGAACGCCCCTTCAAAATTGACGGTTTCGTCTAATTCTGAAGGGGCAATTTATTTCTTGGATTCAAAACAAATCAGTATGCCTGCCAATTGCAACTAAATAAACATTGTCGAGAGCTGACGCAAAGACTGAGTCGTCGGTGTCAGTCTACTCATTTAATAATTTCTCCAGCGTGGCTTTATCACCCGCACCTTCTAAGGGCTTAGTCCCAGCCAAATCATCCTTAACTTCGTTAACTGATTTAATCACCTGTTCATTGGGGAAACCGTAATACCGCTGTAAGCCCTGATTAGCAATGGTCGTTACCATAACTCGCATAAATTCGGACATCGTTAAACCGTGCTGCGCTAATTGTTTCTGCGCCCGTTCTTTAATTTCCGGATCAATGCGCGGATTGATTTTTGCACTAACAACTTTATGAGGCATCATTTTCAGTCTTTTCATAATCATATTGCACTCCATATGCCATACACGATGATAACTATTTGCCTGCGATTTTTTCACTTTTTATCAGTACCGGCATTATTCCACAAGGTCAAAACGTGTCCCCACCAAGCGTCTAGGGTATAATAAAATTAGTATTCGATAATTTATTAAGGAGTGGATTTAATGGCAACCATTAATCAAGCAGCAGTGAAGGAAGACCTGTACGACGCCGTCAACGGTGACTGGCTCAAGACCGCCGAAATCCCCGATGACCACGCGTCAACCGGGGGCTTCATGGACTTAGTCGACACAATTGAAAAGACGTTGATGCACGATTTCGATGCAATGGCCGCGGGCGACGTTGCAATCGACAATCCGCAGTTAGCCGAGTTCATTAAATTTTACCGTTTAACTAAGGATTTCAAGCAACGCGACGCTGCGGAAGCCCAACCACTCCAGTCGTGCCTCAAGCAAATCGATAGCCTGTCCGACTTAGCGGATTTACAAACGCGGATGCCGGATTGGATTTACGATGGCTTGCCATTACCATTCAGCTTGGACGTCGACGCTGACATGAAGAACACCAAGGTCAACACCCTTTTCGCCCAGGCACCCAACACGATCTTACCGGACAAAACCTACTATGATGAAGGCAATCAAGCGGGGCCTAAGCTATTAGCCGTTTACGCGAAAATGATGACCGAGCTGTTCCAAAAGGCCGGTTACGACGACGCCGATGCGCAACAAACCGTTGACGACGCGTTGAAATTCGACCGCTTGATCGTGCCGTGGGTCAAGAGTTCCGAAGAAGCCGCCGATTACAGTAAGATGTACAATCCGCGCGACTTCAAGCAGTTCACTAACGATAGTCGTTACTTGGACTTAGCCGCCATCACCTACGCCGTAATCGACGGTGACCCAACCACCGTTATTTTGCCGGAACCGGCCTACTTCGACCACTTCAACGAAGTCGTTAATCCTGATAACTTCACCATCATGAAGAACTGGATGAAGACCAAGCTGGTTCAACGGCTGAGCGCCTACCTCAGTGACGACATGCGGACGCTAGCAACCACTTACTCACGGACGTTGTCCGGGCAAAAGCAGCCGCGTAGTCGGGCTAAAAGTGCTTACTACTTAGCTGCCAACACCTTTGACCAAGTTGTAGGCTTATATTACGGCCACAAATACTTCGGGGAAGCTGCCAAAGCCGACGTTCACCACATGGTCGAAAAGATGATTGACGTTTACAAACGCCGGTTGGAAGCTAACGACTGGCTGAGTGCTGCCACCCGTGAAAAAGCGGTCACCAAACTGAACCACCTCGGGATTCAAGTCGGCTACCCCGACCAACTCGAACCGGTTTACAAACAATTCAAGACCCACACCGCCGAAGAAGGCGGCAGCGTCCTCAGTAACGTCTTAAACTTCGGGCGCATCGCCCGCAAGGACATGTTCGCCAAGTGGAACCAACCGACCGACCGGACCCGTTGGGAAATGAGTGCCGACACGGTCAACGCTTATTACCACCCGTTCATGAACATCATCGTGTTCCCGGCGGCGATTTTACAAGCACCGTTTTACAGTCTGAAACAGTCTTCCAGCGCGAACTACGGTGGCATCGGTGCGGTAATTGCCCACGAAATTTCGCACGCTTTCGATAACAACGGTGCCCTGTTCGATGAATTCGGAAATCTGAACAACTGGTGGACCGAAGCCGATTCCGCCCACTTTAAGGAATTAGCCAAATCAATGATTACCGAATTCGACGGCATTGACTTCGCCGGTGCCAAGGTCAACGGGACCCTGACCGTTTCTGAAAACATCGCCGATGCCGGTGGTTTGAGTTGTGCCGAAGAAGCGGCCAAGGGCGAAAGTGACGTTGACCTGCACGCCTTCTTCACCAACTGGGCAATGATCTGGCGGATGAAAGCCACCAAGCAGTACATGCAACTCTTACTATCAATTGACGTTCACGCGCCAGCTAAGTTACGGGCCAACGTTCAGCCACAAAACCTGGACGACTTTTACTCGACCTTCGCCATTCAACCCGGTGACGCCATGTACCTCGCCCCTGAAAAGCGGGTCAAAATCTGGTAACCCTACGTAAAGGAAGTTAGTATGGCACAATTTGAAAAGTATCACCCAATCTTAACGCCACACTACGCGTTAGATTGGCTCACAAAGGCCCGGGCAATTGACGTGCAACGGCTCTACGCCAACAACGCTAACGTCCCCGTCCCGATTACGGCGGTGGCCACGACCATCAACCAAACGATGCGCGCCATTTTCCGTAATCAAAAACTCGTTTGGGGCGTCAGTGACCGCACCAGTGACGCCTTCGTTGGTCAGGTCGGTTTCGACCCAATCGATATGACGACGCACCAAGCAACCTTACAAGTCAGCGTGTGCCCCGATTATCAAACGGCCGTCACGTTGCAAGAACTCTACCAACGGCTCGTCGCGTTCGGAACCGCCGAACTGAAGCTGACAACGTTAACGGTGCAGCACGTCGATGACCCGACCGCTGAGATTTTAACCGCGTTAGGGTTCCAGCGACTGAACCAACAAACTTATCAGTATCAGCGTTAAGACATCTAGCACTGGGTGACAATTTCCTAATTAACCATTAGGACGTTGCCACCCAGTTTTTTTGTTTGTGAGAACTTATTTTTGCCAGAACTTTTTTCTTATAAAAATTGTAATGTTTAATGATTAATGCCTGATATCATTGACTTTAGGCCCGCTTATTGTACGCGAATCGCCTTAATGACGCGGTTAGTTATCGTTTGATTAGTGAAAAAGTCCCCTTTTTTCGCCAAAAATGGTTGCGTTTTCTTTTTAATCTAGTACAATGAAATTGTTATCGAAAGCATGATACACAATCGTTTTTGTGAAAACTAACACATTAAAGGGAGCTGTTTTGCATGAAAGTTATTGTTATTGGTTGTACCCACGCCGGCACCGCCGCCGTTAATCAAATCTTAGCGTCTGATCCAAGTACCGAAATCACGGTTTACGAACGGAACGATAACGTCTCGTTTCTCTCCTGTGGGATTGCCCTGTACCTAGGCGGCGAAATCGCCGATCCTCAAGGCCTCTTCTACTCCAGTCCGGAAAAACTAGCCGAACTCGGCGCCACGGTCCGGATGCAACACGACGTAACCGACATTGACACGGACAAACACCAAGTAACGGTAACCGACTTGCAAAGCGGTGAAGTTAAAACCGACCACTACGATAAGTTAGTGATGACGACCGGTTCATGGCCCGTTATCCCGCCAATCGACGGTATTGATAGCCCGAACGTCTACCTGTGCAAGAACTGGGGTCACGCTCAAAAATTATGGGAAGCGGCCAAGCCAGCTAAGCGGGTCATCGTTATCGGTGGTGGTTACATCGGGACTGAACTCGTTGAGGCTTACCAACAACAAGGTAAGGACGTGACCTTGATCGACGGGTTACCGCGAATTTTAAACAAGTACCTGGACGCCGAATTTACCGACAAGATCGAACAGGACTTCGTTAACCACGGCATCAAGTTAGCACTCGGACAAATGGTCAAAGGCTTTAGCGACGACGGTAAAGAAGTCACCGTAACGACCGATAAGGGCAGCTACACCGCCGACATGGCAATTATGTGCGTTGGTTTCCGGCCAAACACCGGGCTCTTAAAGGGAAAGGTCGACATGAACAAGAACGGGTCAATCAAGACCAACGACTACATGCAGACTTCCGACCCGGACATTTACGGTGCCGGTGATTCCGTGGCCGTTCACTACAACCCGACCCACAGCGATGCCTACATTCCGTTGGCCACCAACGCCGTTCGCCAGGGGACCCTGGTTGGGCTGAACATTTTCAAGCCAACCCGTAAGTACATGGGTACCCAGGCCACTTCCGGCTTAATGTTATTCGGCAAAACCATCGTTTCTTCCGGAATGACGGTCGAACACGCCGCGGCAGAAAACGTCCCGGCCGAAGCCGTGACGTTTGAAGACAACTACCGGCCAGAATTCATGCCAACCACGAAACCGGTGCTGATGAAGTTAGTTTACAACCCCGAAACCCGCGTCATTCTGGGTGCGCAGTTCATGAGTGAACACGACGTTTCGCAATCCGCTAACGCCATCTCGATCATGATTCAAAACGAAAACACGATCGACGACCTCGGCTTCGTCGACATGTTCTTCCAACCAATCTACGACCGGCCATTCAACTACTTGAACTTACTGGGTCAAGCAGCCATTGCGCACGCTGACCAACAAGCTTAATTTAATTACTAACTAAAACGGCGAGCGCCCAACCTAACAATCAGGTTGAGCGCTCGTCGTTTTACTTTTTATTAAGCTAACGTCCGGCGGTTCGCTAAGTAAACCACCACAATCAACGGTACCGTCAGCCCCAGCATCACCGGATAGAACCAGCCCATCGGTAACGCACTGCTGATAATCCCACCGATAATCGGTCCCAGTGACATTCCCAGGTCGACCCCAATGTAAAAGGTACTGTTGGCCAAGCCATGGTCGGCTTCCGGCACCAACATCATCGCCTTGGCCTGACAAATCGAGAACATTAAGCCGTAACCGGCCGCCAACCCGAGGGCGGCAATCGCCATCATGACCCAGTTCGTCATGTCGGTCAGTCCTAACAGACCGATCACGTTGAATATCAGGCAAATCCAGACAAACCGGCGAAACGGGACTCGGTCAAACAAGTCGCGTAAAACCAGGCGCAAGACGAGTAAAATCACCGCGTACACCGGGAAAAATAACCCGGCGGCAACGTGGAAGTGGCGGGCCGCAACGTAAGTCACAATGTAAGTCTGGGTCGCAAAGTACGGCAAGGAAAACAGTAACAAAATTGCCGCTACCGGTAACACTTTCGGTTGCACGATTCGAATCCGGTGCGGTGCCCCGGCCGGCCGCTCCGGCCGTTTTACCGGCACGCCGCGGTCAGTAACGAACTGAATCATCAAAACTAGGAGTCCGCTGCAAACGGCCGCTAACCAAAACACACTTTGGTAACTATCATGTTGGTACAAGAACACGCTAATTGCCGGACCACAGGCCATCCCCAGCGCATTGGCCAGCCCGTAAATCCCCATCCCGGAACCAATGCGGTCGGGTGATAACAAGCTGGCCATCCAAGTCGCCATGCAAACGGAACATAGGGTGTAGCCGACCCCGTTCAAGACCCGAAACGCCGTAATCAGTGCAACGTTGGTCGTTAAACTATAACCCAGACTGGCGGCTAGTAATAGGCACCCACCGATTAGCGTTAGGTGGTACTTGGACACCCGGTCCGTCAAGTTACCCGCCAGCGGTCGTAACACCAGCGACGTCAGGTTGGTTAAGCCAGCGATGACCCCCGCAAAAACCGAACTCGCCCCGATTTCACGAACAAACCCCGCAATCACCGGGTTGATCAGCATCGGACTCATTAAAAAGAAAAAGCTGGCAACTAAGACCAGTTTCACGTTGGGCGTATACAGCCGCGTTTTCATCAATACTCACTACTCTCTCTATTTTCGGCGGTCATTGCAAAAGCAAGGCCGTCCCTTGCCATTGTACCGCTGGTTCGTCATTTTTCAAAAGTGGCCGAACCGCTAATTGTCAGTGGCCATCAAAAATATGGTTACCGGCCAAAACCGGTAACCATATTTTTTTACTCATCCGTTAACCCAAAAGTCATTGCGGTCACTTTAACTCGGCGCGTTGGTCAACGTCCAGGTAATTTTGCCACCGTAGTTGCCGGGGGTCGCCGCCGCGTTGGACTTATAAAACAGGCCAGTTTGATCAGACCAATCCTTAGTGACGTCGTATTCGTCGGTATCACTGGTCGTTTCGTGCTGGTCGATCACCGTTCCCTGATCATTCAGAACGGTCGTTTCACCGGCCTGCTTGAACAGTAATTGGCCGGGCAATTTTTTGCCGGCTGCGTCGGTAAAGTCGCCCACCTTGGCCTGTAATTGCCAGTTCGAGCCCTTACCGCGTTCATCACTAACGACGACTTGCCAATCATCTTGGCGGCCAGTTTCCTGGGCCTTACCGTCGAGCGTAATCGGTTGAAAACGGCTGGTCGCCGCCACGCTCTTGAACCCGAGTTCACCGCCGCTAACCGTGATCGTGGCGCTGGCTTCTGGGGACTCGTTGTCATCCATATCGGCCGCCCACAGCGTCAGCGTATTTTTACCAACCTTCAGCTGGTCCGCTTTAATCGTTAACGCGTAGTACCCCGATTCATCGTCATCACTCATTTGAAAACTAGCTAGTTTTTCCCCATTAAGCGTCGGGTGAACCGTAATGCTACTATTTTTTAACTGCTCAGAGTCTTCCGCAATCACCAACCCACTGACCTTGACGTCCTCACCCTTATTGACTGGGTAATTCGACTTCATGATGTACAGTGAAATTGGTTGATCGACGGTAATCACGTAGTCTGGCGAATCGGCAGTCGTTGAGAAGGTCTTATTCTTAAACGTACTGGTCGTCGTGGTGGTATTACTATTAATTTTGACGTCGTCAGCCGTCCCGGTCAACGTAATTGTTGCCGTTGCGTTGGTCGCGTACAACGCCTTTCCCAATTGATAACTAACTTCTTTGGCTCCCGCTTCCGGCGCGGTTAAAATTTGCTTCGAACCGTCGGCGTATTGAATCGCAGCGGTTTTAAAGGTCACGTTTTCCGGTAATTTCAGGTCAGCCTTCACGTTATTCCAGTCCTGACTACCGCCCTGATAATTAACCGTGTAGTCGTACTGCAACCCGTGCTTGGCCTTGACCTTGTCACCAGCATTGACGACCCGGTTCTTGGTTGTGTCGGTCACCTTAACGCTGGCAGCGGCTTTGACCATGTTCGGGGCACTTTCAATCACGACCATGTTGCTACTACTGTTGCTCCCAGTGGCCGCCATGAACCCCCAGCGTACGAGTCCGTCCGCGCTGTGGAACTGACTGGTATCAATGACTTCGCTCTTAGTGAAGCCGGCGGTATTTTCGCTCCCGTCCGGATTAACGTCATCAAACGTGTAGGTCATCGTCCGGCTGGCTGCGTGCCAGTCCAAAACCAGGTGGTGCCACTTGCCGTTACCTAGTGCCAGCCCGTCGACTAAGTTAGTATGATTTTGGCTAAAGTAATACCGGGTTCCCAATAAAACCCCCGTTAAATCCCAACTCTTTACGGATTGGCTAGCATACGTGGCCGCGTTGCCCGGATAGCCGGTCGCCATATGCTGGGTCTTAATCCCCTTATCAAAGGACAAGCCATTCCCCGCGTTGCCGTATGACGTTTCCTTATGCGCGTAAGTGTCAAATTCCAACGCCCAACTATTTTGAATCGCGGTGCCAGCAATCACTTGCGGGTCCTGCTGCTTGTTGTCGGAATCCACACCCCAGGTCGCCATCGTTTCCGCCAAAATTTTAGATGGATTAACTTGCGCCGCCGCGCTGACCCCGTTTGCGTCGTTTTGCAACACGAACGTCATCCCGGCGCCCGCCTTAGAAGCACTACTTTGACTACCTAAATAAACCCAGGCCTTTAAGGTAGTGTCTTCATTTAAGTTAAAGCGGTTCGCATCGTTGGACCAGACGCCCGCTACCTGATTTTTTGCATTAACCAGTTCCACGGCCTGGGTGTTCGGTGCCGCAGCGTTTGTCACGTCCGAGATTTTAGCCTTGTTGGTACTACCGTTGCTAAACACGGACGGGACGGTAAAAATCTTGTCCAGCTGATCTAACCCGGACGGCGCGGTCGCGAGTGACATGGCGTCACCGTCATCGGCGGCTGAGCTGCGGAGGGCCCCACCCCATAAACCGAGGCCCACTACCACTGCTAGTACGAGTCCCTTCTTCCACTTACGCACGCTGACCACTCCTTTCCTCAATCATTAATCGTCCTGCCGACACTTATTTTTCAATACCAACCAGATGACAACGGCCAGCAACGCAATGATGATCACACCGAGAGCCACGAACCACCAGAAGTAGTTCGGTTGGGCCTGATCGCCGACCGCCGTCTCGTTCAACTGATCCGCGTCCTTACTACTAATGGTAAAGTCGCGGGTAAACTGCCAATGACCCTCATCGGCCTTGGCCTTTAAGTGTAAGGTGTACTTACCAGCTTTAAGTGGCGCTTCGCCATCACCCATCGCGAAGTTGAAGTTACTGTTTGGTGCCATCGCCAAGTTGTCCTTTTTAGTGACCATTAACTGCTTTTTCCCGCCGCGTTTCGTAATGTAACTATTGATCTTCAAATTATGCATAATCGCGGGCTGGTCGTTTTGCAAGTTAGCCGTCACGTAATTCCGGTAGTTTAACTGGGCCGCTTTAATTTGGTGCAACTTCATCCGCGGTTTTGACTTACTCGTTACGTTCTCACGTAACTGTACGCCTAAAACGTAGGCGTACTGGTTATCGATTGCCATACCGCTTTGCTTCTTACGTTGGCTAGTCTTCGCTTGGACCACGTTAATGCCGCCCAGTGCCGTCCCACTGAACCGTTTTGCCGGCACCGTCAGCTTGACGGTGACCCGCTTACTCGACTTCGCCGCGACCGTCACGGTTTGTTTACCCGATAACGCCGACTTAACGTTGAATTTTAACGATGAATCTGCCTTGGCCTTGGACTGGCTATAGTCGATGACCCCGTTATCGTTGGTCACCGCTAAGTTAGGTGAAACCGTGTACTGGTGGTCACGCTTGTCGTTGTTCGTAATGGTAACGGTTAAATTTTGACGTTGGCCGGGTTTCACTTTCAGATCGAAGTAGGAGACGTCCTGATTGACCTGGTTGGAAGGTAGCTCCGCTTTAACCGTGTAATTAAGATTATCCGCACTAGCGGTGATCGCTAGCCCACTAACGAACAACCCCACTACCAACATTACTTGCCAAATTATTTTTTTCATGAGCCATTCCTTCCCTTTCAACAGTTTGTCCACAGTGGACTATGTAACAGAGCCGCCGGTAAAAAATCGCCGGCAGCTCGTGCGTTGATCATCATGCTTAGTGGGGTGCGTTAGTTAACGACCACGCTAACGTCCCGGTATAGTTGCCAGTGGTTAGCTGGCGGTTATTGATTTTGAGCGTCGTGGGGGTGGCGCCGCGATTAAAAATAAATAACCAAGTTCCGAGACCCGCGTTGGCGTTAGCGACCGCCACGTTATTCGCCACACCCGGCATTAGCGGTCCGGTGTTGACGATTTGCGGCGCCGCACTAACGTTGCCACTACCAGCTTGGAGTTGGATTGAGCCAAGCGTGAGCGTTGTCGACAACGTCGTTTGCGCACTGCGTAACGGGCTAGGTGTGACCTGTAAGGTCCAGCCGGCGCCCGTTCCACGCCGGTCCGTAATTTGAATCATCGCCCGCTGATTACGGGCGGCCAGTTCTAACGGACCGTTAGCAGCCGTAGCACTAAACTTTAAGTTACTAACATAATCAATACTTAACGTATCGGTCGAACCGGTACCGGTGACGTTATCCGGATCCGCTGAATCACCCGGATACGGCTGACCCGGTTGATCCGGGTCGACTGGTTGAACAGCCGTATTATCATCCGTCGGTGTCAGGTTGACCTGCACTTGTGACCGGCGCGCCGCCTGACTAACGACGGGAGTCCCAATCAGTATCAATGCAAGTGTCGTCAACACTAACCGGCCCGTGCGAAAGATTCCCTTAGTCATGCTGCCACCTCAGTCTTTTAGCGACTCGGCTTAGCTTGGGGCGTTACTGAGCGTCCAAGTTAAGGTCGATTGGTAAGCACCAGCCGCGTTCCCGGCAGGTACTAACAGTGACACGTTATCGGTCGTGTGGGTGGTCGTAAACAGCCCGATCCCTTCGTTTACGGCCGCCGTCACGATGGTTTGGTTCTGATTGTTAATTGTAACCGTTGGACTCGTTGGTAATTCGGACGCGTTTTGCGTATCATCCGCAGTCGTTTGCCCGTTTGCGAATGTTAATTTGGCCCCCCGTAACGTCTTGGAACCGTCACTAAAGTCGGTACCTTGAACTTGAACCTTCCACCCGTCAGTGTTACCAGGGTTCGTGACCTTAATGGCACCGTCGATCGTGTCGGCCGTATAAGTCGTCGTTTCATTCTTGTTAATGTGGCTCCCAAGGTTCACGCCGGGAACTTGCGTTAACTCAATATCCTTGTTAGTTTCGTCCTGAGTCAATTCAACTTCAGCCTGCGTATCCTTAGTGACATCCGCAGCCTGGGCAGCCAGTGGTAATCCGGCCATTAAAGTGACTCCAGCAATTAAAGTTCCGATGGTTTTTTTCATTTTGGTTGCTCCTTTATTGTTTGACGATGACGCCAACAGATGATTGTTAGAAAAATCAACAAAGTAAATCCGACCAAGCCTAACAGGAGTAGCCACCACTGCTGCGCAGCATTTAACTGTGGTAGCACCCCGTTGAGTGGTCCGGGTGCTGCCGGCGTACCACTACCCCGACCCGCCGTTTCGACGACGAGCTGGTAATGACCCGTCTGGACGTCCGCTCGCACGGTCGTTAGCAACGGTCCCAGTAGCCAGAAAACCCCGCTTATTAAACTGAGCTGCCAGCGCATCCGATCACTCCCTAATTGGTTCAAAACTCCCTTGCCGACCTTTCATTCTTGGTTACCAATAGTGTCCTGCCCTATCAGCAACGAGAATATAACACGGAATTGAAAGCCCTGTCAATTGATTCGAGGGGTTAATTATCTATGGGCAAACTTATTTTAACGTGGCTATGAGAATTTTATAATTTTTGAGTTTGCGAACTGCATCAGTTTAACCTGTTCCAATCAGTTTATAAATAAGGGATTCCGTTATCTCGGAGTTTGTGAAGAATGCAAAGCGCTTGCACCGATTAATAAAACTACTTTCATTCATTATATTTAAATTAAATTTAGATGAGATAAAAATTTCGTGATTTTGGCAATAATTAAAATATCATATTACATCATCAAAATAACATAAGCTTGTTATATCAAGCACTACTATATAAAAAATAATTATCTTTAGCGCAATTCAGCGTGCTAAAATTAAATCATATTATGTTCATCTTTTAGAACATTAAAATTCGCTAGTAACCCCGTAAGTCGTGCAATCCGTTGCCCCAATCCGACCGGCTCGCGCGGTATGGTATACTGACAACACCACTTCAACTTGAAAGGAGGGCGTTTCTTGCCTGCTAAAAAAACCTTCAATGACGACCAGGTCGTTGAAAAAATCATGCACCTGTTTTGGAAACAGGGTTACTACCACACGTCGATGGACGACATCGTCACGACCAGTGGTGTCAAAAAGCAAAGTCTCTATAATGCACTGGGCGATAAACATACCCTCTATTTAAAAGCGTTATCCCGCTACCACCAACAGACGTTAACGGCCTGCGCCCGCAACATGCAAAAACTCGAACGGGCCGGTGAATCCGCCCTGACCGTCCTGGGCATGCTCTTTAGCCGCGGTTTGAAAACTGACGCGCAACCGCAAGGCGACTTGATGGCGAACGCCGTTGCAGAATTTGGTGCCAGCGATGCCGACGTCCAGCGCGCCGTTACCTGGTTCTACGACGACTACCTGACCTTGATCGCCGCGGCGATTTTAAAAGGTCAAGCCAGCCAGCAAGTCACCACCCAGCAATCTAGTATGGCGCTGGCCCAAAGCTTACTGGACGCCCGCATTGGGTTACAAACCCGGCTGCGACTTGGTAGTCAAATCGACGTTGCCCAGCAGCAACAAGTTTGGCTCGCTTTCTTAAAAGCCTGATTTAAAACCAAGGAGACGCAAAAAGAAGCCGTGACGCACGTCACGGCTTCTTTTTGTCGATTTCACATGAATTATAAGTACGGTCGCACCAACCACCGCTGGGCGGCCGGACTCAACTGACTACCAAAGTGCTGACAAATTTGTTGCACCCCGGCGTAACTTTCAAAGTCCCAACGACTAGTGAGCGTCTGACTGCGCAACAACGCCTGGGCGAATTGCAGGTCATCGGCCGTAATCTGCTGGCGGTACGGCAAGTCTTCGTCAGCTATGATTAGTTGCCACTGGTCATTCAGCACGGCGGCCGCCCGCTGGTAACGCCGGTCGTGCGTTAGTAGCGACTGCATATCCCGTGGCTTTAACGGTTCACCCATCCGCGTCCCCTCCATTTAGATGCACGACCCGACCAACGACCGGCTGAACCGACAACTGGTCACTCGGCTTGGCGAGTAGCCAAATCACGTTGGTGAAGTGGTGGCAAGCCACGGTGCGTTCCCCCCGGCCGTCAGTTAGAATCAGTGCTAGCGTCGTCGCGTTGGTCCGGTGTTCGGCAGCCAAGTCGTCAAAGATACTTTGATAAACGGTGCCACCACCACCGCGACGGTTAAAGCGTACCTGCTGCGGTAATTGTGCTTGGTAGCGTTGCCCCGGTTGGACGATTGCGTCAAACGGCTTAACGGTAATGGTGCTAGCCACCAACCGCGTTAGGGCGGCCACCTGGGCCAACAACGCCCGTAACGTCTGGTCACTGATCGATCCGGAATTATCCACATAAACTTGAAGATCCAGGCGCTGGTCACTGACCTGCCCCGGCAACTCCATCCGGGCCGGCTGACGGCGGTTAAAGCGGGCCCGCGACGGGCGTTTACCCGCTGGTTGACGGCCCAACCCGCGAACTAACCACTGGCGCCAGTCGATTTGAGCCGGCGTACTTTGCCGTTTCAGCGTTGCAACCACCTTTCCCGCAACCAGGCCGCGGCCGGCTTCGTTAGTCGCCGCCCAGGCATCGTGGGTCAGTTGGGTGGTCCGGCTGGCCGCCAAGTTTGGGTTCGTTAGCCCCCCCGCCTGTTCGGCCCACGGTTGCGGGTCGTCGATAACGCTGAGCGGTTGGTGCCCCGTACTCACTTGGGACTGCTGCTTGTCCGATGGTTGCGGCGCTTTTCCGGCTTGCGAGGGCTGCGGGGACGTTTGTTGCCGTTGTAACAATTTCAAATAGGTCCCCGAATCGGCCTTTAATGGTAGGCGGGTCGCCACTAACGGTTGCACCGTCGCCAGACCGGTCATCCCCGCCGGTAACCCCGTAACGTACTGGTTAACGGCCAAATCAGTCGCCAACCGTACTAATTCGGGTTGGCGCAACACCCGCTGACGGTAGCGGAGCGGGTGTTGCCAAACAACGTGCAACGCCACGTGTTTCAACCCCGCCTGCAAGCTGTCAAAGCGGGGAAAGGCCGCTGCGATCGCGTTCGGGGCCAACTTTAAGACCAGCCGATTATCGCGCCAAGCGAGCGCAAACGGCGCCGTTTGGTTGACCGCCAACTCCCGTGGCAGCCGAGTCAGTAACTCCCCGTAAAACTGGTCGCGTGCTAACAAATCAATAACGGCTCGCGTCACCATCGTCAAGCCGGCGGTCACGTCCCCGCTCCGCGTTGTCAGTGTGGCTTGCCGCCACTGTGCGTATTCCGCCGCGTGATTAATCATCGCGACCACTCCTTTCTAGCTTACTGGTTCGACCAACTAGCGACTTGTTGTAAATATTGGTACAACGCCGTTACGTAGGGTTGTTGCTTGGCCACGTTGACCGTGTATAGCTGCTTTAATAACTCGCGGTTCTGCCCAATCGTCTGGACCAGTGCAAATTGGCCGTCTTGACTAAGGGTCTGCATCAATTGTAGGAAGCGACCGGCGTTCCGTTCATCGGTCAACGGGTAATCGCGCGTTAACTGCAAACAGCTCCGTAGTACTTGGGCCTTTTGCACCTCACTCATCACTTGAAATTGTTTCAGGATCGGTGCCGGTACGACCGCCCCGACCGGTTGACTCGTATACAGCTCCTGGGGCGTCAAATGAATCGCCTGTTGTTCCAAGAAGGTTTCAAAGCTCCGCCCTAAGTCGGCGCCGACGTCGCCCTGAAAGATGTCCAATGCCACCGTTTCCCGGGTTACCGGTGGCAGTTGTTCCAACTGATAAAGGTTCGCCGAGACCCGTTCCCAAGCCCGCGGGGTGGCGACCAGGTCTTCCTGCGGGTCGGCCTGGTTCAAACGGGTCACGTCCTCACTAATAAACCGTTGTACTAACGGGTGAATCCGGGGCCGTTGCCGCTGCGAATCAGTCGTCGCCGCCCAGCGTAACCAGTCGGCGGCATCACTGCGCATCACCAGCCGCACGGTGCGGTCCTTAATGGCGTTATCGCCGGCAACCACCCCGTAAGTACTACTTTCAAAGCCGGTCATACTAGCATCCGGATTTTCGGCCAAAATCAGTTGGACCTGTGCCGGCAGTTTCAAGGTATTGATCGTTCGTTGCAACACCAAGTTCATCAGTTCGCTTTGCACCGCCTGACTCCCGCGGTTAAATTCGTCTAAAAACCACAAGATTGGTTGTTCCGGGTGGGCCTCCGCGTACTGAATAATTTCGATCAACGTATGGGCGTAACCGAACTGAACGTCCGCCAAGCTCCCGTACGCATCCGTTTGGACAAACGATTCGCTAGTTAGCGGGGGCACCGGAATCGCTAAATCCCCCTTTTCGGACAGACTGACGACGGTCGTAAACAACTTTGCGTGTAACTGTTGCGCTACGTCCGCCACCAGGGCCGACTTACCGATACCGGCCTCGCCGACAATGTTCGGGACGTTGCCCGCTTTCAAAACTACCGGTACCGCCGTTAACAGTGCCTGATACGATAACGCCATAACTTCATCCAACCTTCCTGTTTCACGTGAAACATTTATGCAAATCCAAGCTGATATTTCACAACACTTTCACCATTACCCTGCGGAATTACTTGTAACTGCGCCGGCAACTGTTCCTCCAACTCGCTAACGTGGCTAATAATCCCAATCATCCGTGATTGGCCCTCCACCCGTTGGAGGGTTTCCATCGCCATGTCGAGTGCTTCTTCATCTAACGAGCCAAACCCCTCGTCAATAAACAGCGCGTCGATTTTAATTCCACCGGACTGTTCCTGAATGACCGTTGCCAAAGCTAACGCCAACGATAGCGCCGCCACGAAGCTTTCACCACCCGATAAGGTGTGCACACTGCGGACCTTACCGGCGTTATCATCGTAAACGTTGATTTCCAAGCCGGTGCCGTTACGGTACGTCCCCTGCTGCTGATCCAGTTGGAAACGGTAGCGCCCGCGGGTCAGCTGTTGCAGTCGCTGATTACCGGTCTGCAGGACCTTTTGCAGGTATGTTTGTAAGACAAAACGTTCTAAGCTTAACTTTTGCGGGCCGCTCCCGTTAGCCACGTTCGCCAGTTGTGCCATTTCGGCGAGCTGGGTCTGTTGCTTGCGAGCGGTGGCCAGGGTCGCCTGCATTTGTTCAACTAAGCGTTGATTAGCCGTTAACAACTGGTCTAATTCTGAATAAGCCTGCTGGGCCGCTTGTTTGGCCGTATTGGCGGCTGTAACGGCCGCGGCCAGCTTTTCTAGGTCTGGTTGCGCTTGGTGACCAATTTCTCGTTGAACCGCTTTTAGTTGACCGGTTAACGAACTTTGACGTTGCTCGTAATTGCTAATCGCCTGTCGTAGCGGTGCTAAATTATGCAGTTGCGCCATTAACTGTGTCAAGCGGTCAAAATCGACCGCCTGCCAATTCGTCTGCATGGCGGCCGTTAAGTCGTCGGTTTGCTGGCGCTCATTTTGTTGGGCCGTAGCCAACTGGGCCTGAATGGTCGTCAGTTGTGCGTGGGTCGCGGCTAACTGCCGTTGAACGTTAGTCAACGTATCAGTGGCGAGTTGGTAAGCGTCCTGGAACGCCCGTTGCTCACGCCCTAATTTTTCAATCTGATCATTTAAGCTGTTCAGGTCCGGATATTCGGCCGACCGCTGTTGTTCCAAATCATTCAAACGGGTCGCTAATTTTAAGGTTTCTTCCTTATAACTCGTTAAGGTTGCGGTGGTTTGCGTGACTTGGTCACTGACTTCTTGCTGCTGCTCCGTTAGTGTTTCGAGTTGCCGCTGCGCATCCTTAGCCGCCACGACCCGCTGTTCACTTTTCTGAATTTCGCGTTTTAACTGCTGACTAGCCGTGGCTAACTGCTGCATCACGGTTGCCGGCGTGTTCGGGGTTCCCAGCGATTCGGTCATCGCCGTAGTCAGTTCAGTCGTGGCCCGATTGAGTGCCGTTTGTGCCGTCGCTAACTGGGTTTGGTCGGCACTGAGTTGATTTTCCGCCGCCGCCAACTGTTGACCAGCATCCGTGCTGACCCGTTGCGCCGCTTTGACCTCGTCTTCGGTGACCGTTAGTTGGTCAGTTGGGGCGGGGTGCGGGTGTTCCGGCGAGCCGCAAACCGGGCAGGCCTGCCCGGGCAACAACCGTTTGCTCAAAATGGCAATTTGGGCGCTGGCCCAGCGGCTATCTAACTGCTGGTAGGCCGCCAACTTGGTCTGCGCCGTTTGCCGACAAGTTGCTACGGTAGCCGTCTGCGCCGTCACCGTGGCGGCTAACTGGTCAAGCTGGCGTTGCTGGTCGCGAACTAGTGCCGCTTGTTGGGTCAGTTCACGTAAACTTTGTCGCCGTTGGTCTAACTCCCGTTGCTGAGTCAACGCCGCACTCAGATCCGCGGCGACCGGCGTAAGCCGTTCCCGCTCTGCCGTCACCGTTGCGAGCTGCTTATTAACGTAACTGACCGCGTGTTGCTGTTCTTGTAACCGCTGCTGGGCTCGCGCATGACCCGCTTGGGTGTGTGCTAATTGTTCGTACACTGGTCGTTGAGCAGTTAAGGTGGTAATCTGCGCTTGGCGCGCGTCGGCCGCCACTTTTTTAGCCGTTAACGCCTGGAGCTGATGAGCACGCTGCTTTTCTTGGGTCGTTAGTGTCGTCGCCCGGTCAGTTAATTCGCTAACTTGTTGCGTTAAAATTTCAATTCGGTGCTGAACGTCCTGGCGTTGCTGGTAAGCGGGCGCCATCGCTTGAACGCTTTCTAGTGCCGCCACTTGCTGGCGCTGGGCGTCAATTTTAGCGGCCTTAGACGTGAGTTCGCCCAGCTCAGCTTGCAGGTGGGTCTGGCGTTGATAATGGTGTTGTAACGTTTCACCGGCCGTTTGCGCCGTTCGCGCGCTGGTCAGCGCCGTGTCGGCCGCATCGAGGGCCTGCTTGCGGGCGGCCAATTGGGTGCATAATTCAGCTTGTTCCTGACTCTGGGCATCGACCGCCGCTTGCGGCGTTAACCCTTCGGCGTCTTCGGGGTGTTGCCACTGTAACTGACTTTGTAACGTCGTTAACCGGCTCGTCACGTCACGGTTGGCTTCTTGTTGGGCTTTTAGTTGGGCCTTCAACTGTTGCGCCCAGCGGCTGTACAGGCTCGTCCCGAAAATGTCACGCAGGACTTTTTCTTTATCATCACTATTAGCCATTAAGAATTGGCGAAACTGGCCCTGCGGTAACAGCACGATTTGTGAAAACTGCTCGCGGGTCAGCTGTAACAACTCGTGAATGTACGTTTGAACGGCGTTGACCTTTTTTAACTGGTCGACTTCCTGACCGTTCGCGTCAAAAACCGTAAGTTCTACGGCCGCCTTTTGTAAATGGGTGCCACTCCCGCGTTTCTTAGCAACTTTCTGTTCCGGTGAGCGGATAATTTTAAACGTCTGGTCCTGGTGTTCGAAAGTGAAGGTCACTTCAGTCTGGTCGTCAAAAGTGGCGAAGTCCGACCGCATTTGCTTGACCTGCCGATCGCCGCCCGACGTCCCGCCGAACAGAGCAAAGCACATACCGTCAAAAATCGTCGTCTTCCCAGCCCCGGTCTTACCGCTGATCAAAAAAACCGGAAAGTCACTAAAGGCGGTGAAGTCCACCGTCTGGTGCCGAAACGGACCAAAGTAATTTAAAGTTAAGGTTAACGGTCGCATTTTAGTCCTCCTTGTTGGCTGCGGTCAGTGCGGTTTGCGCCCACTTGCACTGTTGCTCGGTCAGTGCACTACCGGTAGTCTCTTCAAAGAATTGATCGAATAACTCACTCGGATTTAAGTGCGGGTCGACCGGGGTCAGTTCTTCTGCCAACTTAACCGGCCCGTCCGCGCGACCCAACTCAATGACGTTCGGATAAATTTCCCGTAACGCCTGCATCACGTTGGGGATCACTCGTTGATCGGTTAACTGAATCGCAAGGTAGTCGTCGACTTGCTGCTGACGGTAAAAGTCGGGCGCCGTTAAGTCATCGAAGGCCCCCTTTAAAATCCGAACGTCGCGCAACGGCGTTAGTGGCTTAAACGTCAGCGTAAACGGGTCGGTATCCACGATCCAGACGCCCTTTTGCTGGTCGGCTTCCGAAACCGAGAATTTCAACGGCGAGCCGCTATACCGAACCCGTTCGGCGTGCAACGCGTCCTTACCGTGTAAGTGGCCTAGCGCCACGTAGTCAAAGTCGGCCAGGTCGCTGACCGGAATTACGTTAAGCCCGCCGACCATCACCTGCGTTTCCGAATCAACGTGCGAACTGCCGGCCGCAAAAAAGTGCGCCACTAAGACGTGCTTTTTAGCCGGATCAAACGTTGACTTCATCGTCGCCACAATTTTGACCATCGCGGCTTGGACGGTCGTAATTTCGGGGTCGTCAAAGTACCGCCGGGCTTCGAACGGTTCGAAGTAGGGCAGTAAAAAGAACTGGGTATCACCAAGCGTGACCGGCGTAAACGCCTGACTGAGCTTAGTATGTAAATAAAAATTAGTTGCGGTAAACCACGGACTCCCGGTACGCAACCGCGGGGCACTATCATGGTTACCACTAATCGCGAGTACCGGTAGTTGGTGGGTCAGGTTCAAGTCTTGTAGCATGGCGTCCAACTGGGTGACCGACTTTTCGTTCGGCACACTGCGGTCGTACAAGTCACCAGCAATCACAACGGCGTCGACCCGCTCATCCAGCGCAATTTGCCGAATTTGTTCGTAAGCATCCTGCTGTTCCGCCGTTAAGTCAAAGCCGTGGAGTTTCTTACCGATATGCCAATCGGCCGTGTGTAAAAATCGCATGTTGTTGCCCCCTTCTCTTCAATACTCCCATTATAAAACAGTTTCGCCCGTCAGCGAACCGCGGTGTTTCACCACGTTTCCCACCAGTTTGAACGTTGAACTTACCTTGGATCAAACCTCCTTTTTTTCGTGAAAAAAATTAGGAAACTTATTCTGACAAGCTTCCAAGTCCAATATAATTGAACAATTTCAATTATTTACTTGATTAATATAATTGTGCAAAGATTATTGATATTATCATTTATCTATCGTTTTTTTGGCGCCACCAAGCGAAAAGTATTGTAAGATAACTTATGTAGCAATTTTTTATAAAGGAGTGCGTTAATTATGCGCAAATATTTAGCCGAATTTCTCGGCACATTCATGCTGGTCTTCTTAGGGACCGCAACCGTCGTCATTGCTAAGGGCGACGTCCTCGCCATTGGGTTAGCCTTCGGGTTAGCCATCACCGTTTCCGCCTACGCGTTCGGTGGCATTTCAGGCGGGCATTTCAACCCGGCCGTCACGACCGCAATGCTGATCAACCGGCGGATTGACGTAGCCGATGCCATCGGCTACGTGATCGCCCAAATTGTGGGGGCCATCGTTGCCTCAGCCGCCGTTCGCAGCTTTGTTAGTGCCCTCGGCTTAGCCACTAACTCGCTGGGCCAAACCGATTTTCCAAAAATCGGCGCCGGTATGGCCTTCTTCGTTGAAGCCCTGATCACCTTCCTGTTCTTGATGGTCATCTTGAACGTCACCAGTAAGGACCACGGCAACGGCGACTTCGCTGGTTTAGTCATCGGGATTACGTTAGCTTTCTTAATTATCGTTACCCTGAACTTAACCGGTGGGTCCTTAAATCCGGCCCGGTCGATCGGACCAGCCATCTTCGCCGGTGGTAGTGCCTTATCACACCTGTGGGTCTACATCGTTGCGCCAGAAGTTGGGGCCATTTTAGCCGCCTTCTGTGCCCGCGTTTTAGGTTCCGAAGAATAAGATTCCATGTCAGCAAATAAGCTGTGACTAAAAAGTCACAGCTTATTTTTTGTCGCTATCGTAATTGTCGCTATCGTAATTGTCGCTATCGTAATTGTCGCTATCGTAATTGTCGCAACCCGCGTCCAAAGCCAGTTAGCCCACTATTGCCTGCGTTCAGTGCATGCCCACGATCATCTGGTCGCCCCAACTTTCAAGCGCCCGTAACGACTGTTGTAAAGCTAGTCCAGTTGGCGTCAGCTGGTAACGGTAGTGGTCGCTTTCCGTCACTAACTGCAAGCCGTTCATCTTAGCGAGGACCGTCAGTAACTCGAGCGTGCCGATCCCCCGCACTCGCCTGCGCAACGTCATAAAATCCGCGGGCGTTGCGGTTAAATTACAGAGTACCAACCCGTACCAACGGTCGCTCAGGACGGCCAGTCCCAACTTTGTTCCAATGTTCAAATCACGCATCACCACGTTATCGACCCCTTCAACTCAAATTAGACTTTCATTTTAGCGAACGGGGTGCGCGATTGCGACTAATCGGTTCGCTCAGCCTTAATCGTCAACGATTTTCAAGAGGCCGTTCAAGTTTGCTTGGCGGTTTAAGGTGGCCACTAATTGTTGCTTGGCCGGTTCGAAGCGCAGCTGGTCAAAAACCGCCACGTCGGCGGCCAAAACCGGCGTGCTCAACTGGGTTAAATTAGGGAGCGGGTCAATTTTTGAACTAGTGGTATACATCATGGCAAGGTCCGGGAGCATCTCGCCTAACGGTAGTTTGGTGGTATAGTTACCACTTTTAAAGTAAGCGTGTAGGCAATACATCAAAATTGCCCGTTCGTACATCGAAAGTTGCGTTAATTGTGCTTTAATCTCTTTTGCCATCCCGTATAATCATCCTTAATTAAATTTATTTTTACTACCTAGTCCGTTATAGTTTGCCGCGCCAGCGCTGATACCAGCGGTGCAACGTCCGAATAATCAAGCCAATAATGACTAACACGGCCGTTACGTAGCCGAAAATCCCGATGTTAGTAATCCAACTATTATCGGAATGGCTCTGCACGAGCAGTGACGACCCCACGATCAGGGCGGCCAAAACGACCGCTAAAACAAGTTTATTGACCATGGCATCAATCCGGTCCAAAAACTGCTTGCGGTGTGCGAACACCAGGTTGACCCGCGCTTGCCCGTTATCAAACGTATCCAAGGCGGCTAATAGCCGCGACGGTAACTTAGGAGCGTCCTGTAACCCTTTTAGAGTGGCTAACAAGCCGTCTTCTAGCTCGTTGCGCAAGTTCAGGTGTTCGCGCATATACTTGCGAGCAAACGGCCGAGCGACGTCCATCATCGACAAGGTTGGGTCGAGCGTTTCCACGATTCCCTCGATGGTCCCAAAAGCCTTGCCCAGCATGGTGACGGCTGGGTTCATCTGAATATTGTTGTTACGGCAAACCTTGACCATTTCAAATAATAAGCCTTGAAAGTCAATGTCGCCAAGACCAGAGTTATAATACTGGCTTAAAAACGGTGCTAATTCACTAAAAAAGGCCTCTTCATCGACCGTACCGGTACGGTTTGAAATCGCCAAAATTGCTTTACCGACCTGGCGAGTATTTTCGGTCGTAACCGCGATCACCACGTTGGCAATGCCGCTCATTAACGCCGGGCTGATTTCACCCATCATCCCGAAGTCTAAGTAGACCAAGCGGTACGGCGGCAAGCGCCGTTTACCAATCTTACCCGTCCGTTGCGGAACCGCTTCGTCAAAATCAACGTCGCCCGGTCGTAACTGGCGTAATAAGATGTTGCCGGGGTGCGGATCAGCGTGGAAAAAGCCGTCTTCAAAAACTTGTTTCAAAAAGTTTTGGACCAGCGCCCGAGCTAAATACTGCCGCACATCGTCTAATTGATGGTCGTTAGCTTGATCCGCCGCGCGAACCTGCGCCATAAAGTGCTGAATGCTAGTCCCTGCCATGTACTGGTTGACCAGCACCTTTTGCGTACTGTATTTCGCGTACACCCGTGGCACCCGGATAATGTCACTGTGATCATTTAACTGGTAAAAGCGGGTCCCGTTTTGGACTTCAATGTTGGTGTCCAGTTCGTTGAACAGGGACCGCTTGATTTCCGCCACCATTTCGCGTAAATCGACAACCGAAGATTCCGGAATGTAGCGTAGCAACGGTAACGCCCGCTCAAACAGCGAAATGTCGAGCGCAACTTCGGCGTCAATGCCCGGGTGCTGCACCTTTACCACAACTTTTTGACCGTTCAGTAAAGTTGCGTGGTGGGTCTGCCCCATCGAGGCCGACGCGAACGGTTGCGGATCAAAATCCGCAAAAATCTCCTCGAGTTGCTTACCAGTTTGACGTTCAATCGTTTGCCGGACCACGCTAAAGTCGTCCGCTTTAACGTTATCTTGCAGCCGCTTAAACTCGTTCGCAAACTCTGGCTTGACGATGTCGGTTCGCGAGGATAAAATTTGGCCCACTTTAATAAAGGTCGGTCCGAGTTCCTCGAAGGCGGCCCGCACCTGCTCAGGGTGCTTTTGGCGTGCGAGGTTACTCAAAACGTTATACCGCCGCAACACGCTCACAATCGTTCGAAAACGGGTATGCCGGTTTTGGCTTTTCTGTAATTTTGGCTGTTCAGTTGTGGTTTGCTCCGCTTGTGCCACTTTTAGGCCTCCTCACCGGTGCGCTCTTCTTTCCATTATCTAACAATCCTGGAGAATTCGCACGAACTAGTGTTGGATTTATGATAAAAATACCAATCACAAAAACTAGGGCTCAAGTTCACTTTTACAGAACTCGAGTCCTAGTTTATTGGGGGAAATATTAAGTAAGGCGCTATTGGGGGTTAACTCTTACTTAACCGGGTCTTTATATTGAAAACCCGCATAATTAGTCGCAACTTCAATGATTCGGTAAACGTCAAGGTATGGTTGGAACTGGGATTCGTGTAACTTAATGAAGTCAACGAACCCGCGCCATTCAGCTTCGGCTAAGCTGGTCTGGTCGTTGGCAATGTCCGCCAGCGCCAGGGCTAACTGGCCGTAAGCTTGGCGGTGATAATCCAGCACCCGCCAATTTTGCCGTTGCACGCCGGTCGTTTCGGGTAACGCCTGGTTAACCGTGGCTAAAAAGTCGGTCGTCAACGAAACGATTTTTTCGAACCGTTGGCCCATTTCAGGATTATGCCGCGGGCCGATCGCATTGAAGTAGTCACTGCTAGAATGATCCGAAATCGCTTGAAGGTACGCGCGAACTTGGCCACCCTGGTCACCGAAGGCCGCCGTGAAGTACTCGTCACACAGGTCGTTGTAATCGGCTGACTTGTCCCACAACGTCCGCCCCATCACGTAGTTTGGTAAGGTCGTCGGTAAGCCGGAACGTAATTCCTGACAGCTAATATAACCATTTAGGTGGAGCTGATCCAAGAACTTAATGTCGCGGGAAATAATCTCGCTGATCCGCATGTAACCTAAATCACCGTAATGGGCCCGGCCAAGCGGGTAGTCGTAAACGAAACTGTCGCCGTTAAACTGCTTTTGCCAGTCGAATAAGAAGGCCAGGTTGGCTTCCAGTGAATTCGGCAAGGTAATGTCATTTCGAACGTACGGTGTCGCGGCGGGAATCCCGTGTTCGTAGTCAACGTCCGCGTAACTCTTTTCAAACGTCCGGCTGATTGGGGCAAACATCATGGTGAAACGATCCGGATGCTTGATCTTCGCGTGTTGCGGTGCAAATAGTAATTCATGGTAAAGTAAGAAACAAATTTTGGTATCAAGGTCGGCAGCGGTCAACTTTTCATCCAATAAGTTTAAGAATTCAACGTATTGGTCTGACGGCGTCGTCTTTTGGCAAATGTCACACTCACAAATGTTATTATTTGCGTCCGATAGCCAAACGTGCAAGTAATCAACGTTTTGGTGGGTTGCCGCGTAATCCACGATCACCCGTGCCATCTTTTCATTAACTTCCGGATTAGCAAAGTCCAGACTCGTAAAGATCGGCGTATCGTTGATCAAGGCCCGTTTACCGTTGACTAGTGCCACCAACGGCTCCTTTTCCTTCGGCAGGGTCACGCCGGATTCCCACCCAAACTTGGATGAGTACCCGAGCACTTCACCGGTCCAACCGTGGCCGACCCGGTGATGGTGCAGCCCGCGAACCTGAATAGCTTGGTCAATGGCATTGTTCATCGCCGTAATGGTGGCCGTTGAGAGTGCTTCCCGTTCCAAATAGTTATTTGATTCGTGGTCGTACCACCGCTTCAAGAACGTGTACGAATTCTCGAACTGAACGAAGAAACTGTTGTACCCGTTTTTAGGTAACCAATCGATGAAATCAACAATGTTTTCAACGGAATCCGCCCCTTCGATGCAGACGCCGCGGTGCTTATAACTCGCCACGTGGTCGTAGTGGTAATCATCCAAGAGAAATTCCGCGCTGACGGCTGGTAATAGGTCGTGCGCCTTGTCTGGGCGCAGGAAACGGGCCCCCAGATGGTGTAAATATTCGTACACCCCGATTAAGGCTGCGACCGGGCGGTTCCCCGTAATGGCGCAACGGCCGTCCCGTTGGTCGATCACCACATGGTCCAGCGTTTCGTCATCTGCAACCCAGTTGACCCGAATGGTGGCGTTCGGCGTGTCGCCGACCAGCGTGATTTTCGCCGGCGTCATTTTGGTTAAATGAGCTTGTAATTCTTCGGCGGCAAACTGTAAGGTTTGATCCGCCCGATTAGTTGCAATTGAAATTAACACGCTAATCTCCTCCTATGCTTGTTCGGTAGTTGCTTTGGTTGTCACGTCTTCTTTTTCCTGCTTAACGTGGGCACGGTCCGCAACCTTGAAGAATGGGTAGTAAATAAAGAACGACAGGACAACGCAGAGCGCTTGTAACAAGGCTGCTGCCCAGCTACCACCCGTTGCTAAGAACCCACCGATAATTGGCGGCGTGGTCCACGGCAAGGTTACCCCGGTCGTCAACGGTACCCACCCGAGTACCATGGCAAAGTACGTAATGGCAGCGTTTGCAATCGGTGCCAACAAGAATGGAATCATCATGATTGGGTTCAAGACCGTCGGGAACGTGAACAGGATGGCGGTATTAATGTTAAACAGCGCTGGAATCCCGGAAATCTTCCCTAACGTTTTGTATTCCTTACTGCGACTAAAGAACATCAAGCAGAGTGCTAAACCAATCGTAGCACCGCCACCACCGGCATAGACGAATAAGTCAATGAATGGTTGCGTGATGATGTTTGGTAAGTGTTCCGCACCGGCTTGTAAGGCCACCCGGTTTTCATCGGTAAATTGTAACCAGATTGGTTGCATCACCGTGTTGACCACTTGGCCACCGTTGACCCCGCAGAACCAGAACAGTGAGTTAAGTAGGATCGCAACGAAGGCCCCGATTAAGCTCCCACCGATCAAGCTCAGTGGCTTACCCACAATAATTGCTAACAGGGCGTTTAAGCTCGTGATATTAAGCGCTTTCAATCCCGCGTTAACTAACGCGAAGAAAATTAAAATGACCGCACCGGGAACTAACGCCATGAACGATTGCCCCACGACGGCCGGCACACTATCCGGCATCTTGATGGTAATGTTCTTTTGGATAAACCAACGATAAATTTCCGCCGTAATGAACGCGATCACAATGGCTGAAAAGAGCCCTTGACCACCGATTCCGCTGTAAGGAATCCCGGCAACCCCGGTTTTATCCGCAATTGACGGTGTGGCTAAAAGAAAGCTGGCTAACGAGAGGGCCCCGGCTGGTAACCCTTCGGTATCGTAAGATTGTGCCAACCGGTAGGCAATCCCGAAAGTGGTGAGTAACGCAATCAGACCAAAACTGTTATTGACCATCCGGTTTAAAACGTCACCAATTCCCGTCTTTGCTAACCAATTGGTATAGCTGGTAATGGGAAAACTGACTAATAATTGAAAAATCGACCCAACGAGAATTAGGGGCATTGCTAGCATGAAACCTTCACGCAGTGCTTTTAAGTGGCGCTGTTTGCTAATACGTTCGCCGACTGGGGCTAACTTATTTTGTAGGAAGTTCATGAATCCGTGCATCCGTAACATCTCCTCTTCTTTATTTATATTTCAAAAATAATAATAACATGTTTCACCGGATAATCAAGCCTTTTTTTATATATAATAAATAAAATCGCTCATTTGATGACGCTCACATTCGCTTATTAGCCGGATTCTATACTTCTCTTGGTTAAAACTAGCGCTTGTTTCCCTTTTATTTTTAAATTATAATTAAAACTGGTGATGAAGATGAAAAACGAACAAATTAATCGCAGTAACTACACCCGCACCATCCAATTTTTATACCGCCATCCGCGGGCAACGCGAACGGAAATTTACCAGGGGACCGCGATGACCCCCGCGACCGTTTCGCAAACCGTTACGGCGCTGATTGCCGACGACCTCGTCATTGAAACCGGCGCGGAAGTCACGAAGACTAAGGGCTCCGGCCGAAAGCAAAAGGTCATTTCACTCAATCCCGATTACGGGGCTTTAATGGGCATCGACTTTACACTGGCCGGGATGACCGCTGTCATTACAACCATTACGGGCACCTTGATCGACCACCAGAGCATTCCGTACGACCAAGTGGCGGCTCACCCAATTAACGAAACGATCGTCGGGCTCGTTCAGACCATGCAGGCTAACAATCCCGACCTCAACTTACTCGGACTGGGGCTGTCAATTCCGGGGCACTACGACATCGACAAGCACACGATTATTTCGAACAACCCGATGTGGAACGACTTCGACTTGGAAATCGTCCGTCAACAAGTTGATTTCCCGGTACTGGCCGATAACAACGTCGAAGCGATGGCACTCGCACGCTACCTATTCAACGCGGAAACAACGCCCGAAAAGTTCCTCTTTCTGCAGGTCGGGTTCGGGCTATTCTGTTCATTTATCGAACCGAACAGCCTCCACCCGAAGCAAAATTACTACATCGGCGAAATCGGGCACACGGTCGTCAACCCCCGCGGGACCCAGTGTGAATGTGGTAAACGCGGTTGCTTACAAACCTTTATTTCGGAAACTTGGCTGATCAAACGGGCCAAGCAGTTATTCGAGCTGTCCGAAGCCTCGCTGATCCATTCGCTGGTAAACAGCGCCGATGAGATCGACTTAAAAACGGTGCTCGCCGCCTACGAACTAGGTGACCAGTACATGACCGATATTTTGGATCAGGGCATCGAATATTTGGGCATTTCGGTCGCCAACCTACTAATGATGTGTGACGCAGACGCTATTTACATCAATAGCCGGATCCTTCAACGTCACGAGTTCAATCAGCGAATCAGCGCCACGATTGCTAACCAGCTCCAATTCATTCCGACTAAGAAAAACACTGAGGTTCAAATCTTACCGTATGAACAAACTCGTGGGGCGCTGGGTGCCTGCGCACTCGTAGCCTTTTCCAAGGTCATTCAAAGTCCGGCCTACGAACAGATTACGCTAGCCTAATTACTTTTACTTCATAAATAAAACGGGTGACCCGCACTTTTTGCGGGTCACCCGTTTTCAATTACAATCTATTCAAAACTAATTTTTAGCGTCTTACCCAGTGCCGCCGCTAACTTAGATAGCGTGTCAACGCTGGTATTGGCCCCGCGTTCGATCCGCGAGATCGTTGATTGCGGCATTTCGGCCAAGTCGGCCAATTGGCGTTGTGTCAAGCCGGTTCGTTCACGCGCCCGGGTCACCGCCCGTGCACTGGCGAAGGTCACGTCCTGCGCCGTTGTTGGAACGTCCGTCTTAGTTGATAAATAATCATGATACTTCATTTTTGTCATGAACAAATTTCCTTTCTACACAAACATGTCATTAAAAAATCAGGTGGGTCAATCTTCCCCGTAACCTCACCTGCAAAAAAGACCCCGCCAGCCGCTAAACTGACGGAGTAAAAACAACCTACTTCGTACTGTCGCGTTCGATTAGTCGCGTTCCAAGTTCGACCCGCTGTGGTGTTAGTCGGCCCTCTAAACGGCTAACAATCAAGTCGACCGCCGTCGTTCCCATTAGGTCAGTATCCACCCTGACCGCACTGAGCTCTGGGTATACGAACGTGGCTAACGACGTGTCATTGAAACTAAATAGCTTGACCCGTTCCGGCACCTGGATGCCCGAAGACTGCAGGGCCTTGAGCGCCCCGGCCGCCATCGGATCGTTGGCAACGAAGAACGCCCGTGGTAGCTGTTTGCCCAGCGTTTTAATTGCCCGTTGCATCATCTTGAATCCCGACTGACTAGTGTAATCTCCCTCAAACACTAGCTTAGGGTCATAGGCGTGGCGACGCGCCATTGCAGCTTTGAAGCCCAGCATCCGTTGATCGACCACTTCGACCGCGTTATCGGTCGTCCGTTCGTGACCATGAATAAAACCAATTGCGTGAATTTTTTGTTGCCAAAAATAAGCCACGACCCGTTCGGTAGCCAACTGAAAATCAGTGACCACACTATCATAGCCCGCTTCGAATTGGTCATCATCAACAAAAACCAAGTTATCAGTAACTGCGGCCATCCCGGCAACCTGTTCCGGACTGAATTTTCCAATTGCAATCACCGCATCAATGTCGTCACCCAGCTGTTCCAAATTATTTTGGAAAATGCGGGTCACTTCAAACTGGTGCGCCTGACCACGTTTTTCAATCCCCATCCGGATCGACATGTAGTACAGGTCATCTTGTTCCTTAGATTCCGAGTACCACTGAACGACGGCTAGCCGTTTGCGCGCTGTCACCGATACGTGGCGTTTGCCCTTTGAATACTGTAGCTTTTCCGCCACTTCAAAGATCCGTTGCCGCGTTTCGGTACTGACGGACAGTGATTGGTCCTTATTTAATACCCGCGAAACCGTTGCTAGTGAAACGCCAACTTCGGTCGCAATGTCTTTTAACGTTGCCGCCATGTTCTGCCCCCTGATTGAACGGCATTTTGAACTAGTTCAACGTGGCAATAAAGCGGTCAAAGGCAGCCGCCCCGGCTTTATCCCACTTGAAGACCCCGGCATCCGCTAAAACGCGGGCAAATACGCGGCCAACTTCCTGGTTCAGAATTTCCGTTACGTTATCTTGATTAAATTGATACTTCGCTTTCAATGCATCCGCCCACGGCTGGTGCATCGCTACCATTTGATTATGCCGTCCCAGCAAATATTTTGCAACTTCGGCGAGTTCGGTCTTCAAACGGGCTGGTAGAATCGCCCGCCCCATGACCTCGATCAAACCGATATTTTCCTTCTTAATGTGCTGAACGTCTTGGTGCGGGTGAAAAATACCGTCCGGATAAGTTGCGGACGTCTGGTTGTCACGCAAAACGATATCTAGCACGTAATCATCGCCGACTTTACGGGCAATCGGCGTCGTCGTGTGGTGGCGCGTCTTCCCCGTATAAGCGCGGACGTTAACCGTTTCATCCGAATAGTCTTTCCACGCGTCGTGAACTTTGACCGCCGCATCGACTAACGCCGACGGGTCACTGGATTGTAGCCGAATCGTGGACATCGGCCATTTCACGATCCCCGCGCTGACGCCGGCCACGCCAACGTCGATTTTCTTCGCAATCGGTGCCTTCATCATCGGAAAGTCGTGGCGTCCGCCCTGGTAATGTTCGTGCGACAACATTGAGCCGCCCACAATCGGCAAATCGGCGTTGCTGCCGACAAAGTAGTGTGGCAACTGGTGGACGATTTCAAGCAAGTTAGTGAACGTCTGCCGGTTGATCACCATTGGCCGGTGAACCGCGTCTAAAAAGATCGCGTGCTCGTTAAAGTAGGCATAAGGCGAATATTGGAAGCCCCACGGTTCGCCGTTGATCATCATTCGAATGATTCGGTGGTTACTACGGGCCGGGTAACCGAGCCGACCGCGGTAGCCCTCATTTTCCATACATAGTTGGCATAGCGGGTACCCATTTTGCGGCTGGTTACGCGCGGCCGCAATCGCCTTAGGATCCTTTTCCGGCTTTGACAAATTAATGGTAATTTCTAAGTCGCCAAAGTCCGTCGCCGCATCAAAAACCACGTTTTTAGCAATCGCCTTGGTTTTAACGTAGTCGTTCGCCCGACTAAGCTGATAAAAATAGTCGGTGGCCACTTGCGGACTTTGCTGATACTTATTCCAAAACGTTTGGTTTAACGCGGACGGTAACGGCGTCACAAATGCCATCAACTGGTCGCTTAAAATTTCGCGGTCGGTTGTCGTGGCCTCGATGCGGCCATTGTCAATTGCCGCTTGAACTAACGTCGCCACTAAGCCGGTCAACGTTGGTTCCGCCGCCGTGGCCGGTATCGCATCACCAACGAGCCCGAGCACCCGGTTCGTCACGTAAATACGATCCAAGTCCTGATAAGGGGCCGGTGACGCAATCACGGCGTCAACGAATTGAGTTAAAACGGTCATGTTACTTATCCTCCCGATCGGCGTACCCCTTAGGATGACGTTGTTTCCAATTCCAAGCGGTCCGAATAATTTCTTTAACGTCGTCGTACTGCGGTTGCCAGTTCAACACTTTCCGCGCCTTCGTGCTAGCCGCAATCAGCGTACTTGGATCCCCTGCCCGGCGCGGTGCCATAACGGTCGGAATTGGTTGACCGGTCACTTCGCGGGCCGCTTCCAACATTTGCTTATTTGAAAAGCCGGTTGACGAGCCGAGGTTGAAGGCGTCACTATCATGCCCCTGCTTTAAGTATTCCAGCGCCAAGATGTGGGCGTCGGCTAAATCAACGACATGCACGTAATCGCGCACGTTGGTGCCGTCCGGCGTCGGGTAATCGTCGCCAAAAATTTGGAGTTGGTCACGTTCACCAGCCGCCACTTGTAAAATAATCGGTACGAGGTGGGTTTCCGGGTGGTGGTCTTCACCGATACTCCCGTCCGCCTTCGCGCCGGCAACGTTAAAGTACCGTAAGGCGACGAATTTAATCCCGTAAGCCAGGTCTGACCAGTGCATGATTTTTTCCATCGCCAACTTACTTTCACCGTACGGGTTGGTTGGTACTTGCGGGTCGCCCTCCTCGATCGGCACCCGTTCTGGTTCGCCGTACGTTGCGGCGGTTGACGAGAAGACAATTCGCTTAACGTCGTGTTTTGCCATCACTTCTAGTAACGCGACCATCCCCGCCGTATTATTGTCAAAATACTTGAGCGGATTTTTCATCGATTCGGGAACGATTGAAAAGGCGGCAAAGTGGATGACCCCCTCTACGTCTTCCTGATCAAAAACCGAGTTCATGAAGTCGCGGTCGCGGACGTCGCCTTCGTAAAAGCGGGCCTTGGCATTAATCGCGGCTTGGTGGCCGGTCACTAAATTATCAACGACCGCCACGTCATAACCCTTCGTAATTAACCGATCAACCATGTGGGAGCCGATGTAGCCGGCGCCCCCTAAAACTAACACTGCCATTTTATTACCTCCGTTAATTCGACTTAAGCTTCCACCGTCAATTCGCGCGGTCCGTCCGCGATTTCCGCAATGTAAAAGTCAGCTTCGTAACCGACCGTTTCCGCGTAAACCCGGCCAACGTTCTTCTTAAAGTTAGCCACTTGGTCCTTGGCCACGATTGCAATCGCACAGCCCCCGAAACCAGCGCCGGTCATCCGGGCACCCAGCACCCCGGGTTGTGCCCAGGCCGTTTCAGCCAAGGTATCCAATTCTTGCCCGGTCACGGCGTAATCGAAATGCAATGAGACGTGCGACGCGGTCATTAACTGGCCAAAGGTGTCCAGGTCGTTGTCTGCCAAGGCTTCGGTCGCCCGAATCGTCCGCCGGTTTTCAAAGACGGCGTGGCGGGCCCGGCGAATTAGGGTGTCATCGTTAATCAGGTAGGCGGCCCGGTCAAATTGATCCTCATTTAAGTCACCCAATGATTTGATTGGTAGCGCGGTCTGTAACCGGGTCAGGGCCGCTTCACATTCCGAACGCCGCTCATTATACTTGGAGTCCTGCAGTTCCCGCCGTTTATTGGTGTTCATAATCACAATCACGTTATCGCCCAAGTTGACCGGCGCGTAATCGTAAGCCATCGTATTGGTATCCAGTAAAATCGCTTGGTCTTTTTTACCCATCCCGACCGCAAACTGGTCCATAATTCCCGAGTTAACCCCGATATAGTCGTTTTCAACCTTTTGGCCGAGCTTGACTAATTCCAATTGCCCGACCGTTAAGTTGAAAGTGCTGCGCAAAATCGTTCCCATCAAAAGTTCGATTGAGGCCGAGGAAGATAAGCCAGCACCGTCGGGTAAGTTGCCGTGAACGAATAGGTCAAAGCCGTGGTCAAAACTCGCACCGGCCTTAGCTAACTCGTACATCATGCCCTTCGGATAGTTCGTCCACCCGGCCGCCTTCTGGTACGCCAAGTCATTCACGTCAAAGCTCACGATCCCCTGATCCGGAATGTTGGCGGAAAACATCCGCACCGTCTGATCCGTCCGGGCTGCGTAAACGCCGTACGTCCCAATGCTGATTGCACAAGGAAAAACGTGGCCACCATTATAGTCGGTATGTTCCCCAATTAAGTTAATTCGTCCGGGTGAGAAAAAGACCCGTTCTGAATCACGGTTAAAGGTTTCTTTGAATTCTTTTTGTAAGTTAGCGATTTCCATTGTCGGAACCTCCATCATCGATTTACTAAAATTTTACTAAACATAATGTAAGCCTTTCCAGTCCGTTTGTCAACTAAAATCGGGTGCTTCTTTAGCTTTTATTACAAATATATTTATATTGTGGTACACTAACAGTAACTATTAGGTACAGTAAGGGCCGCATCTTCGGATGCGGCCCTTACTTTTTACTCGCCTAGATACTGATAAGCAAACATAATGTGGTAGGTTGCCGGGTAATTCGGGCGTAACGTAATGTCACCAAAGCCCGGATGGTTAATGGCGTCCGGCAACGTCTGGGCTTCAGTCGCCACCGAATTATACTGGTGGGCGTCCTGCTTGGCCCCGTTAACCGGATCAGCCGTAAAAATCACTAACCCGTTCCGGTCAGAATAAACATCAACCCGACGTTTACCGCCGACATCGCCCAGCGAAGCCACCGGTTCGTTCAGGCTCGGGGTCACTTCGTAAGCGTCGTCAAATTCAACCTTACCGTTTTCGACAGCCAGCTCATCCAACGCTCGCTGTAAGTTCCGGGGCTGGTTAAAGTCGTAGGCGGTTTTTTCAACCGGTAACCGTCGTCCGGTCGGTACCTTCTCCGCGTCAAATTCCAATTGTTGATCACTATGAATTTGTAACCACTGTTGATCCAACCCTTCCTGGCCATCCGAAACGTTCCAATAAACGTGATTGGTCGGGTTAAACAACGTTGGCGCATCTGTCTGAGCACTAAAATCAATACTCAATTGGTCTTGATCATCGAGGGTGAACTTGACGATCAATGCAATATTTCCCGGGTAATGATCATCAGTGGCCTTCACGTGGTGGGTTAACACAACGCTAGCCGTGTCATCGGTCTTTTCAAGCTGACCGGCAAAGTTAATCTTAGTGAAACCGTGGTAACCGCCGTGCAACGAATGCGTCTCTTCGTTCATATCCACCTTATAAGTTTGCCCGTCCAGTTCAAACTGGGCACCACCGATGCGCCCCGCAACCCGACCGATCGTCTGGCTAATATTAAAACCATTATTTTGATAATCCGCCAGCGTTTTCAGGCCAATCGTTAACGGTCGCGCCGTCCCGTTTTCGTTGACAACAAACTCCTGTAACGTGGCCCCTAAACTAATCACGGCGACCCGGGTCTGATGGTTATTCGTTAAAGTATAGCGGCTGACCCGCTCCCCATCAACCTTGCCAAAAACTTCCTCTTTCACTTTCATAACTCGCACCTCCAAGTAATAAACCGCTTTCATAAATAATTATACCTTAAATTCTAGTAAAACAAGTAAAACTTTTTAGTAACCGTTTGAACGCAATAAAAAAGTAGGTGCGGGCAAGCACCTACTTTCCGTCTCTATCTGATAATCGTCAGAACAGACGCCAAAAGTCAGCTGGCTTTGGGCCCATTCTCCTGAATTGATCCCTAACTAATAATTTGCTAACTGGGCCACTTTTTGAACGTTGATTACGTAGGCCTTAGTCCCCAGTTGACGGGTAAGCTGGCGCATTTGATTCAGGTCGATTGAAACACACCCAGCCGTTGCCCACTGATTTTTAACGTGGATAAAGAACCCGGAACCGTTATTTTGACCGTGATTATCCATGACGACCGCTAACTCGTACTGGTTATGCGGGGCGGCCTTCGTATAATCGATCAGGTGCTCGTTCTTACTGTTAGCCGACCGACGCTCTTGCCAAGTATTATACTGGCGGTCATTCAAGTCTGAAATCCAGTACGAAGTCGACTTAATCTGCCGGTACGGCATCCCGGCTGTCTGGGCGTTACGAGCTTTCCCGAACGCAAAGCTCAGATGGTAGGCACCGATTGGGGTCGTACTACTTCCTTCACGTGATTGTCCGATACCACGACTACCAATCCGACTAGCCGCACTCAACTTTTGACGCCAAGTACTCCCCTGCTTTTGCCACAGGTGTAACGTGGCCGTCGAACTACCGTTTTGCACGACCGTGACGATTTGTTGAGCCTTTTTAGCCACTTTACTTTGTGCAACCAACGTTGCTTCTGATTTTGGCTTCGGCGTCGCCTTGACCGGCTTTAAGTAGCCGTTCCAGACCCAGCCACTGGCCCCATTCTTACTATTACGAACGTAGTAGTACAACACGTTTTTACCGTTTTTGTTAATGTACGTCTTAGAGCTGCGCGTCCACACCGTATTACGATAATTTTTCAACGCGTGGTTACGCTTAAACGTCCAGTTATTATAATCACCATTCGCTTTATAAGTGTACGCGGTGGTACTCGTCGAATAGTATTTCTTGGCACTGACCTTGGTCGTCGGCGTCCGGTGGTACGTTTTGATTGGTTTTAAATAGCCACTCCAGACCCAGCCACTGGCACCGTTCTTACTGTTGTGAACATAGTAATACAGCACGTTTTTACCGTTTTTATTAATATACGTTTTTGAACTTCGAGTCCAGATCGTATTCCGATAGTTTTTTAAATCGTGATTACGTTTGAATGTCCAATAGTTATAGTTTCTATTCGCCTTATACGTATGGGCAGTCGTACTCGTTGAATAGTAGGTCTTGGCACTGACCTTAGTCGTCGGCGTCCGGTGGTACGTTTTGATTGGTTTTAAATAGCCACTCCAGACCCAACCACTGGCCCCATTTTTACTATTACGAACGTAGTAGTACAGGACATTTTTGCCATTCTTACGAATATACGTTTTGGAACTCCGGGTCCAAATCGTGTTACGATAGTTCTTAAGCGCGTGGTTGCGGTTAAACGTCCAACGCTTATAATTACCATTGGCTTTATACGTGTACGCGGTCGTACTCGTGGAGTAGTAGGTCTTGCGACTAACCTTGGTCGTCGGTGTTCGCGTGTAAGTTTTCTTAGCTGCCGCGGGTTGGACCGTAACGACTAAAACGCTACATAGCGCTACCAGCGCACATAGTACTAATTTTCCCCATCTTTTCAACATAACTTCCTCCTCCAAAAACTCATCATTACCATATTTATATAATAATAAATGTTATTTTGCAACACAAGATTAACAATTAACCAGCGCACGGATTTATGTGCTTTCCAAAAAACTAATTAGAAAGTGGGTTTACACGGTGAATAACATTGAAACTATCAAGCAGGCTATCATGACGGACCCCGAAAACGCGGGGTTTACGGCTAAGGGCTGGCAACCCTTAATTCAGGTCGCACCAGCAGCCAAAATTCTAATTATCAGTCAAGCCCCCGGCCGAGTCGCGCAGGCCGCCAACAAATCCTTTGACGACGCTAGTGGCAACCGGTTACGCGACTGGAT
The DNA here is from genome assembly GCF_005405405.1 of Lactiplantibacillus plajomi. Taxonomy (GTDB): domain Bacteria; phylum Bacillota; class Bacilli; order Lactobacillales; family Lactobacillaceae; genus Lactiplantibacillus; species Lactiplantibacillus plajomi. The sequence goes on along the minus strand of NZ_BJDZ01000004.1, from coordinate 15,382 downwards.
GGGGGTCACCCGTGACCAATTTTACAACGACCAAGTTGCCATCATGCCGATCGATTTTTACTACCCCGGTAAGGGAAAGAGTGGCGACTTACCCCCACGTAAGGACTTTGCGGCTAAGTGGCACCAACCGTTACTGGACTTAATGCCCAATATCCAGCTAACCATTCTGGTGGGGCAGTACGCTATCAAAACGTACTTGGGTAAAAGCCGACAAAAAACGCTAACGGCCACCGTTCAACACTACCAAGACTACCTGCCAGCTTACTTCCCGCTCGTACACCCGTCCCCACTGAACTACGGTTGGCAAAAGCGCAATCCCTGGTTTGAAACAGCGGTCATACCAGTTCTACAAGCCAAGGTTGCGGACGCGTTGCAAAGGTCAACCACTTCCGACTAAAGTCAGAAACTTGTGATTACCGAGTCCAGTCTAGCTAGTGGTTCAACAAATGATTCGATTCAGTTGCCGCCAATTGAAAGGATACGTAATAACGCCTAATAGCATCCATTTTAAACGTTACAGTTCCAATATGAATTTGGCTAACTACGTTTGAAATCCCAGTTAACGGTCGTTTTAAGCTTTGTCCCAGCGTTTGTATTCATTGCTGTTAAGTTTGATAACAAGTTTTTGTCGCGTAGACGGCAACACCCGAACTTTAACCCCATAGTGATATGGTATTACACCATGGTGGGCGGCTACTCATCCCCTGGCTAAAATACAGGGATTTTCGTTAAAGATTCGTTAAAAGTACAGTTAAAAAAAGGGGGGGATAACCGTTAACTTATCACGGTTATCCCCCCCTTTTAATATCACATTAATGGTGCCGCTGAATCAAGGTCAATAAAAAACCCATCACTAAAACAATGATCAACGTCAATCCTAACAAGGCAAGACTAATTTTTGCAACACCTACACCGGTTAGCGCCAAAATCATCGTTAAAACGCAGTTACTACCCACAGCAATCATAACAGACCGACTCGGAACACTTTGCCAAAACGATTGTTCGGTCCTGGTAATTAGAATCGTCAGCATGGCGCTGAAAATTAAGTAACAATAGAGTACGGTACTAATTTGACTTACTAATAAGCCTTGATTGAGCGCCCAGAACAAGTATCCCATCCCTACTAACGTCCATCCGACGGCTAACACTCCGGCAACCCAGCTTAAGCGACCCAAGTCCCAATGCTCAGGTGAATGCGTAATGGTCGTATTGTCCGTCCCTAGAACTAGAGTAACACAGTCGTTTAAGATGGCGACCAAAATCATGGCGTTCAGTGTTAGTGGAATGAATCGCCACCAGAGATAGCCGAAGGTTAGTAACATAGTGAGTTCGGCTGTCCGAGAAAGCTTGGTGACTGTCCACGTCATCATCCGCTGGTAAACGCGGTGACCGCTATCAAGAATATTGATGATAGGCGTTAAGCCGGGTGATAGTAGAACCAATTTAGCCGAACGTTTGGCAAGATCGACCGCGTTTTGGACAGCGATGCCAACATCCGCTTGTTTGAGTGCGGGAGCGTCGTTAACTCCGTCACCAGTCATACCGACAACGTAACCGGCAGACTGGAAATGTTTGACGATGGCCAACTTGTTTTCCGGGACCACTTCAGCAATACCTGCGAGCTGGGTGGCTGTGGTCGTGGCTGACAAATCAGTAAACGCCGTTACGACGCCCGTTAAGCCGACTTGTTTGGCAACAGCAGCGGCCGTCTTTTGATTATCACCAGTCAACATAACGACCCGAACACCCCGAGCCTGTAAATCTTGAATGGCTTGAGCGCTATCGGAGCGGGGCTGATCCTCGATAATGAAGAGCCCGGCCAAGCGATCGTTGGTCATAATTGCGACACTTCGGCCACTACTAAAATCAACACCAGCAACGGACTGAGCGGCGGCTGCGTCAAGGTGGCTTAATCGCTGCAACGCCCCCAGTTTCACGTCTAATGGCTGCTTACCGGGGAACAGAGCTTCTGAAAATTCTTGCTCGGAATTAAAGGGTTCCAGGTGAAGCGGCGTAACGACGGTAACGGCATTTTGATGAGCATAGTCGAGCAACGCCCCGTCGATCACACTGGGATTTTGCTGGTTCGTGGCGCTGGTAGCCCACTGGATTAATTCTTGATCTGACCACTCGGAGAAATTATACAATTTCACAACTCGGGGCTGGTTCGTGGTAATTGTGCCAGTTTTATCGATTAACAACAAGTTTAAGTTGGCGGCGGCTTGAATCCCCGATAAGTCGCTGACTAAAATTTGTTGTCGACCCAACTGCTTGGCCTCAACTGAATTGGCAACTGCGAAACTGGACGGCATTGCAATTGGAATAGTTGCGATGAAGAGCATGGCCAAAAATGGTAACATACTGATGAGATTTACGCCACAAATCAGGGCGGTGATGATTAAAATAACTGCTAAGATGGTGTCGAGCAGCGCAAGATAACCAATAATTTTACTTAACAGTTTCTGCAATTGACCGGGCGCTGACGATTTATTGATCAGACTAATAGTTTTACCAGAACGACTGTGACGACCGGTCTTGGTGACAACCGCCAGTCCATGACCGCTGACAATTTCGGTTCCGGCAAAGACACTTTCGCCATTTTGATGACGAACGGTAACCGATTCACCAGTAATACTACTTTCATCAACTTCAACGGTACCATCGAGTAATTGAATGTCTGCTGGAAGCAGGTCACCGCGATTGAGACTAATCAGGTCGTCAGGAACGATTTGATCAGCAGATAATTGCTGCCAGCGACCATCCCGCTTAACGGCAACGGTTAATGTTAATTGCTCAGTCAGTGCGCTGAGAACGTTATTAGTGCGGCGGGCCTGAATCGCGCCGGCGACTGCTGAGAATAACAGCATCAGGAGGATGAAGCCCGCCTGAATACCCTTACCAAGTAGCAATTCAACAATTAGGGCGCCTTCAAGAATCCAAGCGGATGGTTCCCAGAGTCGGGAACCAAGCGCTTTTGGAAAGTTAAATTCTGGTTGCGGCACGACGTTAGGACCAAACTTCTTTAGTTGTTCCTCAGCTTCGTGCTGGGTCAGCCCAATCAGCATATCCGAGGATGTTTGCATTTTGATCACCTCTCCAGAGTTGACATTTATTGGCCTGGATTATAGGTCATAGTCCACACTGTCAGGAAAGTGGGCTAAGCGGGTCCCTTCTTCACCGAGTTCTTCTTCAATCCGTAATAATTGATTGTACTTTTCAACCCGTTCAGAACGTGCGGGCGCACCAGACTTCAATTGCGCTGTCTTGGTTGCAACCGTGAAATCGGCCAAAAACGTGTCACCAGTTTCACCTGAACGATGAGACATCATCGTTGCGTAACCATTCTTGCGGGCTAACCGGATCGCGGTGATTGTTTCAGTAACCGTTCCAATTTGGTTCAACTTAATCAGAAAAGCGTTGGCCATACCCATCCTAATGGCTTTAGCAAATAACTTCGGGTTGGTACAGACATTATCATCGGTAATAATCTGAACGCGATTACCATACTCCTTAGTAAAGGTCGCGAAGTTCTCCCAGTCGTCTTCACTGTACGGATCTTCAACGGAGACAATTTCTGGAAACTTGTCTAGTAAGCCAACGTAGTATTCACCTAATTCGACTGGTGATAAGTGTTTGCCTTCAAAGTCATATTGCTTAGTCTCGGTGTTGTAAAAGTATGAAGCAGCGGCATCAAAGGCAATGGCGATTTCCTTTCCCGGAACGTAGCCGGCTGCAATGATTGCATCATGTAGCATCTGTAAAGCTTCTTCGGAGTTGTTTAAGTCGGGCGCGAAGCCTCCTTCATCACCTAAACCGGTCGTGTAACCCGCTTTTTCAACAACTGTCTTTAACGTGTGGTAAGTGTTGGTAATCTTTTCAAAACCATCCCGAAAGCTGGTCCGTTCGACGGCAGTAATCAAGAATTCTTGAATATCGATTCCGTTATCCGCATGTTCTCCGCCATTAATAACGTTGTGAAACGTTTGTGGTAACTCGAGGTCGGTCCCGCCAAGATAACGGTAGAGTGGTTGATACGTTTCAACTGCAGCGGCCCGGCAAACGGCCATGGAAACACCAAGGATGGCGTTGGCGCCCAAGCGTGATTTATTTGGCGTACCATCCAAGTCAATCATGATTTGATCAACTTTGGCCTGATTAAACGGACTCTCATCGTGCAATGCATCGTTAATTTCGGTATTGACGTTATTTACGGCCTTGGCGACTCCTTTGCCTTGTAACCGGTCTCCACCATCACGTAATTCAACGGCTTCGTTAGCGCCGGTTGAGGCACCTGATGGAACTTCGGCGCGACCGCGAATCCCGTCAGTTAAAACGACATCGACTTCAACTGTTGGGTTTCCCCGTGAATCAAAAACCTCACGTGCCTTTACTGCATCGATTACTGCTACCATTATAAAAACTCCTTTCAAATTGTGGTTACCTAAAAGAAAAGACGTCTACTACTTCAAGGACACGTTGTGTCGTTGAAGTAGTAGACGTCATTAAATTGATAATCAATTAGTTACGGTGAACGTCATCACCATTTAATTTTACGTTTAAAGCGTACACTACTTAAAAATAAGACGCAAACATTTCTATACGACAAATTTACAAGGCTCACTGATTAGCCACTCACAATTAGGTAGTCAAGTTAAACAACGGTAGTCATCATAAAACTGACTAAAAGTTGAAAGTACCAACCATTGAAGAACACGTATTAGGCATAGATACCATTATTCTTAAAGGCAGCATCAACTAGCTATAAAGTAACGACATTCAGCTTATATTGTGCTTGCACCCGATGCTTGGCTGCCAAGGAACAACAATCAAGTTGCTTGAACATTTTCAATTTATTGGTTCAGCTACCAAAAAATATTACGGCAGTTACAGACAGTTATTTTTGGAAAATGAGCCGCTTTATCATCCGGAAAAAAACAATCACAAGAACCCGTCAGTAGCCACTTCAGTAATTAAGAAAGGTGGATAAATTTTAATAATTACAAAAATAGTAGATTTAAGTATCAGGCCGTTGTATTTTAGGCATGGACATGAATCTTCTCTGTATGTGGTTTAAGCATACGATGCGGCGTAACCCGTGTCTATTTTTGTCCAATAAAGCCCAGATTTCCGCACCTCTTTACTATACTATTTAACTTTCAACCTTTAATAAATTTATGTAAATGCCGTCTTGACGGTAGCATAAAAACCTGGCGGCCAGAACAATGTCTGACCGCCAGGTCCTAACTAGAACTGATTAATAAAACTAGCAATTTGCCGGGCTAACCGGCGGTACCCTTTCGGTGTTGGGTGCAAGCGGTCCGCCGTATAGCCGTCCGGACCGACTAACGGATCGAGAAAAACACCAATGTTGCCCGAAGCGTATAGGTCCAACACGGGTAGCGAATAGTGATCCGCGACGGCCTTAATCGCCGCTACGTAGTCGATTTCCAACAAACCCGCGGCATTGGGCGTACCAGTCGGAACAAACTTATTTTCCTTCATCGGGGTAAATACGACCATCGTTGCATCGGGGTTCTGCCGGGCTAGGGCTTCGATGACGTACTTTAAACCACCACTGACAGTCCGCAAATCATCCGTCTGCAAATCGCCTACCGGTAATCCCTGGTCATAGTCGTTAACACCACCAAAAATAGTGATGAAGTCCTGATCATGAATCGTGTGACAGCGGTCAACCAGACTAATGCCATCATCGTTCAAGCTAATCGTCGCGGCGTTCTTACCAACATTCGTAACTTCCTTAAAACCACACAATTCCGTCATATAAGCTGGCCATGACCAGTCTTGCGAAGTGTGGTCCTGTCCGTCGTAACCGTTAGTAATGGAATCACCCAAACAGCTTAACTTCTCCCCAGCATGGGGTAACGTCTTACTCATTCGTTTCACCCTTTCCAACCGCTGCCTCTAACTTGGCAGTGACTTCACGAACCCGTTGTCGCGTCAAGGGGTACCAGAAAGCCAGGATTGCCGCCGCGGTAATCATTAACAATGCTGGCACGAGGTTGGCCAACATATAAATATGATCAAGCACGGCCTGCGTCTGAACCCGGCCGCCGCTAGTTGAGGATTGGTAGCCGATGATGGAGAGCAGCACCCCACCGACCCCGTTGGCTAACGCCTGGGCAATTTTACGGCCAAAGAAATTGATACCGTAAATTGTGCCGTCTTCACGCATCCCCGTAATCACCTGATGATTATCGTTGACATCATTAATAAACGCCCAAATCATCAAACTAAACGTTGAGGTGCCTAACGTTGCCACAAATAAAATGACTAGGTATAACCACGGGTTTTGGATATGCAGGAAGTACAAAATCGCGTACAGCATTGCCGTTACCGTCAGTGACGTCGCACACATTTCCTTCTTCCCAAACTTAACGGTGATCCACTTTGCAAACGGCGCCAACGCAATCGTGGTCCCGTACGTGAATAACAGCGCCACCGACAGTGCGTGGTTGTTATTAAAGTAATCGTTGAATAGGTAGGTGGTCGTAATCCCACTCAAACTAGTGCAGGTCGTAACCACGATATCGGCCATAATCAGGGATACTAGCCCGCGGTCGTGCAGCATTGCCTTAATCGAACTATGCAACCGTACTTTTTGTTTCGGGTTACTGGCAATCCGTTCGTGCGTATAGTGGTACAAAATACTGTACGAAATAAATGCCAGCACCGCACAACCAATCGCGCTCCAAAACAAGCGTTGTTCGGACAAAATCTTATGACCCGCAGCGTTTTCCGTATAAATGATCAGGGATAGTGCAAAGCCAGTTCCGCCAGCACCGACCGCTGAACCAACGCTCCGAAAGACCGAAAGCGACGCCTTATCATCCGCATTGGCACTCATCGTTGACGACAACGAGCCGTACGGAATGTTGATGCAGGCAAAGACCAGTCCGAACAAGATGTAGGTAAAGACCACGTAAGCAATTTTTCCCGGTTCCGAAAAGTGTTTAACAAACGGTAAAAACATTAATAAAAACGTTAGGCAGGTCGGCCACTTCATTCGCCGAATCCAAGGCCGAAAGCGCCCCTCATGACCAACTTTAGCGACGTCCGCCACCCGACCGACAATCACGTCCGCAAAGGCGTCGATCATCGTGCTGGCAAAAAATAACGTCCCCACTAATCCAGCTGGTAATCCCAAGATGTTGGTATAGTAAATCATTAGGAAAGCGTTCATTAATCCTAGTAAAAAACAATTCCCAACGTCGCCAAACATATAGCCGATCTTATCTTTCATGCTAAATGCTGGTAATGGCTTTTGAACTTGTTTAGCTTCCAAAGAAGGGCACCTCGATTCCCGCTAACGTATTTTTAAATTCTAATTATCAACCTTATTCAAGACCTTCAACTTATCAGCAACTTCCGTTAACTTGCGTTTGCTCAACGGGAACCAGAACGTTAAGATCAGCGCACCGGCTAACATCAAAACAAACGGAACCAAGGTTGCTAACGAGTATAACCCGTTCAAAACTGATTGTGACTGAACCGTACTCCCAGTTGAAGAAGCTTGGTAGCCGATGTAGGTCAATGACAACCCGGAAAGGATCCCCATTGCCGTTTGGGCCATCTTCCGGCCAAACATGTTGACACTGAAGATCGTCCCGTCTTCACGCATCCCGGTACTATATTGGTGATAATCGATAATATCGGTCATGAAAGCCCAGACCATGATGTTGAACATTGAGAAACATAGCGCCGTAAAGAACGATAGAACCAAGTAAATCCAAGGGTTCGAAACCTTAGCAAAGTAAATAACCAAATAAATGGCCGATGCGGCAAATAACGAAATCGAAACAACTTCCTTCTTACCGAACTTCTTTGACAAGGCCTTCGCAAATGGTGACAATAAAATGGCTTCCGCGTAGTTGAATAACAGCGCAATCGACAAGGCTTCCTTACTATGATAATAAACGGTAAAGAGGTAAGTCGTTAAGAAACTGGTGAAACTAGTTGAGCAAACAATCACTAGTTCTGCAACCAAGAATGAAATCAGCGCTTTATCTTTAAATAATGACGAGACCAACGCACCCGCTTTAACCTTTTCCTTGTGGTCAACGATGACCCGTTCAGTTGTAAGCGTGTACATAATTGTATAACAAATCATGGCAATAATCACACAGCCGATTGAGCAAAGGAACAACCGGTCACCAGAAAGAATCTGCGAACCATCCTTAGCCGTCGTGTAAACGATGTAAGGAATGATGAACCCAGTCCCACCGGCACCAATCGTTGAACCGACCGTCCGGTAAATAGATAGCGACGTCCGGTCATCCGGATCACTACTAATGGCTGCTGCTAACGACCCGTAAGGAATGTTAAATCCTGATAAGGAGGCCGCGTAGAAAATGCTGGCGATGATGATGTAGGTAATTTTAGCCGACATCGAGAAGTTACGAACCATCGGGAAGAACATGATCAATAGTGATAAAACGAGTGGCCAGCGCATCACCCGAATCCACGGGTGGAACCGCCCCTTCTTACCCAGCTTCCGCGTATCGGAAAGCCGACCGACCGTAACGTCGGTAAAGGCCCCAACTAAGGTGGTCAACGAAATTACCGTCCCAGAAATGGCCGGAGAAATCCCTAAAACGTTGGTAAAGTAAATCGATTCAAAGGATGCTAGCACCCCCATGACGAAGGTCGTCCCGACGTCACCAAACGCGTATCCGATTTTATCGCGCATACCGAACTTAGGAATTGGTTTCCCGCCGTTCGCTTTAACGGCTAAGCTTTCGCCGCCGTTTACTGCAGTACTTTGAGACATTGCTGCCTACCCCACTTTCTTAATTCTAACGAGTTGACATTGATATGCTGCTAACGTCTGTTGACCAGCTTCGAGCGGCTGATCATCCGCATCACAACCACTCTGGTGTAAGTCGTAAGTCAACGGTTGTAACGTCATGTTGGCAACGTAGAACTGAACTTCGGTGTCACTTTCACGCCGGTACTTGAAAATGCCGTTTGGCGTATCCAAAAAGGCGTGGTCGGCATCACACGGTTTCACGAATTGATCGACCAATTCATCCCAGAGCGGGCTGTTCACACTGTCCTTAGGCATCCCGCCAAGGTACATCACGTTTTTATTCTTGTAAATAATCGACCGGGTATCCGCTACCGGCGCTTCGGTCGTGACGTTATCCATCACTTTATCGGTATCAAACAAGGTAACTAAGCCACCGAATTCATCCTGCTGGTCACCCACTTTAACCCAGGCCCGGGTGGTCTCATCTTCGGATAAGTATTGAATTTCATTTTCAACACCCAGCCATTCACCAATCCGGCCAAGGCCGTTATGACCACGAATCCAACCCATATCAGCGGTCCGATCACCGGTCATCGGACCAATGATCAAATGCCCGCCGGCGTTCGCAAAGGCCTTCATTTTTGCCAATAAGTGGTCGTTAACGTTGCGGACATACGGAATCATTACGCAGTCAAACTGATTAAAGTCTACGTTTTCCGGCACCATTTCGATCGCAATGCCACGGGTCGTAAACGCCCGGTAAACCTCGGTAATGTTCTTCCGGTATTCGTAAATGCCACCGGTTTCAACGTGCATCTCCCGCTTAGCGTTGTCGGAATAAACTAACGCAACTTTTGAACGGGTCACTTCGGTTTGATCCAAGAACGGCCGGTACTTTTCTAAGAGTTGTTGTCCCTTTAAAACGTCGGCGTAACCGAGGTCCGGTGTCCCAACCTGGGTCACGACCGCACTATGGGTCTGTTCAACCCCGTTTGGTTGGGCGCGGAACGGCCAGTACGTGAAGGCCTTTAACCCGGCGGCGTAACCAATGAAAATCTCGGTCGGTAAGTAACCGTGCGGGTGCGGTGTCACGTAATTGCCCGTATAACCAACGTGTGACGTTGCCGTTTCTAGCAGTAAGACTTCGGTCCCATTTTTCAAATTCCGCCATAAATCAAGGTTAATCGGGAAGTTCCAATACTGGTTATACATTGGGTAAGTATCAAAACCGACCACGTCTAACTGGCTAAAGAGCTCGTAATTGATCAAGTTAAAGTTGAGCGACGTGTTATGGGTAATCGGAATATCGGTTTCCGCGATTAAAATCTGGGCAATTCCCGCACAGAAATCGTTGACCGTATCCGCCGTAAACATCCGAAAGGCGTTGTCCAACCCGGAGTTGTGTGCAAATGGCGTCTTGGTTGGTAACACGACCGATTCAAAGTCAGGGTAACGTTCACTCCAAATGTCCGTGCCCCAAGCGGCGTTTAGCTGATCAATCGTTTGGTACTTTGCCCGTAACCAGCGCGGCCAGAGTTGCCGACACGTTTCACAGAAGCACTGATCGACGTGACACTTGAATTCGTTATCGATTTGAATCCCAATAACGTTATCAAATTGGGCGGCCACTTTCGCGATTTCATGCGTCAGTTGGTAGACCTTACGCCGAAAAATCGGGTTGTTCGTGCAAACGTGCTGCCGCGACCCGTGTTCTTCGGCCTGACCGTTGACGTTGACCAGCTTAGCTTCAGGATAGTGTACCGTAAACCACCGTGGCGGCGTTGGTGACGGGATACCCAAAATAACTTTTAAGCCGTGGTCACGATATTTGGTCAGTAAATCGACCAAGTAATCCATGGTATAATGATCCTCCTGGGGTTCCAATTTGTCCCAGAAGAATTCACCGATGCGAACGGTGTTCATCCCAATCTTCTCAGCGTGGGCCATGTCCGTTTCGTTAGTCGCATCATCCCACGCTTCGGGATACATGCAGGCACCGTAACTATAGTCCTGCATGAACTGGTCATGAAAGAGTTGGCGGGTCATCCAGTTAGCGACCCACGGGGTGAGCATTGCGGTGAGCTTGGTTGCTTTGACCTGATAGCGATTTTCAGCAACTGCCTCAAGGTTAGTGCGGCGCGCATCAGTCGAAACTCGCTGGTACCAACTGTTCACAAAACTATAAACGTCTAATACTTTCAGCCGGTGGTCAAACGCCAGCTGATAAATCGCTAGGTCGTCAGTCGACTTATCAAAGTAGGTCTCGTTAACGTTAAACCGCCGCAATTCAGTGGTTAGGACGATTTGAGCGCCCTTCTTTTCAAAGAACGCAACTTGTTGCGGTAATTGATCCTGCACAAAATCAAGGTCGAAACGATGGCCGAAACCAAGGACAACCACGTCATCAGCCGTTACGGGCAGTTGATCGACGGGGGTTTGCGCAGTGGAAATAAATTTAACTGTTGGTTCTGCGGTTAGCTGGGCTTTAGCCTTTAAGTCTGCCGCAAATTTCGGATAATTTAATAAGATATTTTCCTGATTATTTAGAAAATATATTTTCAACTTATTCGCCTCCAATTAGCATGTCATCTACTAAGCTACCGCGGTATGCTTCAAGTTGCGTTCAAACAATCGACCGTTAACTCGGCCGAGTGACCGATCATTATTCTGCTGGCTTGATTACGTTTATTGTAAAATGTAAGCGCTTATTTTTATGTCGCAATTTAACTAAAAATGTGTCAAAATTTAACTAAATATCCCGTAATTTAACTTTCGAGGTGCTGCTCATGGCAATTATTTTTAATAATGGTACGGCTAACTTACCCCTGCGATTTTACGATATCGGTACCGACTGGGACCAACATAAAGTGTACCGGCCAAATGGCTTTGACTACTTTCATTGGCTACAAACGGACACGGGGACGGGGATTCTTAGTATCGGTAATCAACAAATCAAGCTGGGACCCGGCCAGGGTTTTTTAATGCGGCCCAACATTCCGCACTCCTTTTTCCCCGACTCCAGTCTAACGGCGTGGAAAACGTCCTTCCTTACCTTCGAAGGTGTCGCCGCCGAAGACATGGTAACCTTTTTAAATTTGAATGACTTTCAAATTTACGACCAGTTAGACGAACCACTCGCACACTATTTACAGCAAAAGTTTCCAATTTTTTATAAGACCGACTTAGCCGCAACGTTTCAGCAGTCAAGTGCAATTTATAATTTTCTCCTGTTACTGCGTCACAATGCCATCACCAAGCAGCTGAATTTCACGGCCAACACCGTTCCCAACGCCATCATGACCTACATCCGTAAAAATTATCAGCGAACGATCACCAACGAAGAACTCAGTAAATTAGCAGGCTACTCGGTGACTCACACCACTAAAATCTTTCGCGACGAGACCGGCCAGACCCCGTTAGAGTACTTAACCGATTTCCGGCTGCGGATGGCTAAGTCGCTCCTGACCTTTAATGATGACCTCACCATTAAACAAGTGGCGACCAACGTTGGGTTTGCCAATTCCTCTTATTTTGTCCAACAGTTTAAGCAGTATTTCGGCATGACCCCCGGCCAGTTGCGAAAACAAATCCAGTTATAAAGCGTGGGCCAAAAGTCGGTTAACCGACTTTTGGCCCACGTTTCAATTATTATCGTACAGAATCATAAAAGGATTTTCAGTTAGAGCTAAAAAACGATTCCCCCAGCCGTTCAACTAACGCTTCAGCTAAGCACCGACCTAACTTTAACGAACCACTGGCACTCGGGTGGAACTGATCCGATCCTTCGAACGGCCAACGATCCGTCCGCACAAACTGAGCCGTTGGCACCCGCTTGACGGCCGCCTCCATTTCAGCCACAAAGCCGCCGATAAACGGCTGTAAAACAATGATGGGGACGCTGGGAATCTGGGCGGCAACTTGTTGCAAGTAACGGGTAAAGGCGGGTTTAAATGCGGACCGGTTATCACGGTCGTTAGTTCCGTAATTAATGACGCAGAAATCCGGTTGTGGTAAGTGGGCCGCAACCCCGTCCTTCGCAAAGTTTAAATAGGCGCTTGCTTGTGGAACGTCTCCGGAACCCCCAGTGGTGATTCCCGTCGCACCGAACGCGGTCGGAACGTTATTGACCTTCAATAGTTGCGACGCAACGCTGCCATACGACTGCACAAAACTGTTAGTTAGCGGTTCGTTGTGGCCATTGACATGAATACCGGCCGTAATGGAGTCCCCGAGAAACCAGCCAACCGGATTAACCGGTTTAACCGCCCGAACTGCATCCGCCCGGATTGCCTTAACACTGAGGCCGCGACCACCGAACCATAAGTCGTCATTTTCCTTAATCCCGTTTGCCACCACCTTTACCGTGTGGTGACCTTGATCCAACCCGGTCGCAACAACGCAATGCTCACTAGCCGGTAATTGGACGTACGGACGCTGGTCAATCGCAACGGCAACGACGCAAGGTGTTTGCCGAACAATAAAGTCTAACGCGAGCGTTGACCCCTCAAACTGAAAAAAGAGGGCCGCCCCCTGCGTAATCGTTGTCACCGCGATCCCCTGCGCCGTTTGTGCTTCAAACCACCGTCCCTGACAATAAACACCGGGTAAACTTGAAAAATTAGCCCGTGTCGGTACGACTGTCAGTGGATTGGTATAGTTAAAATCTGTCTGGATTGTCATCTTAACGCCCCTTTTTAATCACAGTTAAATTTTAGTAAATCATTTTTTAAGTTCCACCTTATGATGTAACCGGTTTCAATCACTGTCAAGTTTTTTCCAATTTCAACTTTTAGTAAACTCGTTGCAGCAGCCAAGCACATCACTTGAAAACCGCTTACACAATTATTATAATGTATTGGTAATGATATATTATAATAATATTAAGTGAAAGAAGCGTTCTAAATGGATCCAAAATTTCTCGAAGTTATCAAAGACACCACCCCCGCAACCATCGTGACGGTCAATGCCAATCCGGCACACGTCGTCAACACTTGGAGTCACTACATGCAGCTTGTCGACGACCACACCCTGCTGATTCCATCCGCCGGCATGCACTCCATTGAAAATGACTTTCCAACGGACAACCACGTAACGATCACGGTCGGTAGCTACAAAGTGCCCGGCACGACTGGTACTGGTTGTGGCTACCACATTCACGGTACCGGCCACTTCGAGACGGAAGGCACCCACTATGACGAAATGAAGGCCAAGTTCGACTGGATTCGGGCTATCTTAGTCGTTACCATCGATGATATTCAACAAAAAATTTAACGCTTAACGTTAAACGTCGCGATGACCAGTTACCCCTGGTTATCGCGGCGTTTTTTATCTGGTCAACGCACATCCCAATCAATCGCGGGTTGTTCGTCTAAAATCTGATCAATGGCTTGTAAATCGGCTTCACTGAAGTCTAAGTGCTCTAGTGCCGCGACGTTATTAACTAGCTGTTCCGGACGACTCGCGCCAACCAGCACACAGGCTACGGCGGGTTGCCGTAAATTCCACGCTAACGCCATCTGTGCTAAGGACTGCCCACGGTGCTCTGCAACGGCATTAAGCCGCTTAACCGTCGTCAGAGTCTGCTCAACCTGATTCACCCCGAGGAACGGAACGGTCGCCTTTTTCGCCCGCGAATCCGCGGCGATTCCATTTAAATACTTGTCGGTCAATAAGCCTTGGGACAACGAACTAAACGTCACGGCACCCTTACGTTCACGGCGCAGTTCATCGAACAAGCCGTTTTCCGCCTGACGATTAAAGAGGTTGTAGCGCGGCTGGTGAATAATGTACGGCGTGTGTAAGTCCTTAAAAATTTTAGCCATTGTCGCCGTTTGAGTCGCACTATAATTCGATAGCCCAACGTACAGTGCCTTTCCTGCACGCACTAACTGATCCAAGGCCAACGCCGTTTCTTCCACGTTGGTTTCGGGATCCGGTCGGTGGCTATAAAAAATGTCAAAATAATCGAGCCCCGTTCGCTTTAAGCTTTGATCAGCACTCGCAATGATACTTTTACGGGACCCCCAGTTACCATACGGGCCCGGCCACATAGCGTAACCCGCCTTACTGGCAATTATCAGCTCATCGCGGTACGGTCGCAAATCACTCGCCATCAAGCGGCCAAAGTTTTCTTCCGCACTCCCCGGTTCCGGACCATAATTATTCGCCAAATCGAAATACGTGATTCCCAAATCAAACGCTTGGTGAACAATCTTTTTCTGCTTGGCAAGTGCATCGACGCTCCCAAAATTATTCCAGAAACCCAATCCAATCGCCGATAACTTTAACCCGCTATCGCCGACCCGGTTATAAACCATCTGTTCATAACGGCCTGTGTCTGCTTGATACATCCTAATCATCCCATTCGTTTAGTTAAAAATACGGTAGCGCTTTCATTAGTAAAAATCAATCTTCAAAGTTTTACCCAGCATTTTTATGACCGTGCCGTCCTAGCTTTAGTCGGCGACCGTGCTGTTTTCAATAATTCCAGAAAAAAGGACCCGTGATGTGATAATCGGCTCTATGATATTTGGTGTTGATGGATAAAAACCATCAACACCATTTTTTATGCACAACAAAAGGACATACCGTCCTGTGCTACAATCTAGTCGACCA
>NZ_BJDZ01000003.1 GCF_005405405.1 Lactiplantibacillus plajomi | reverse complement strand
AGAAACGGCTCCACCGCGAAAGAATATCGCGATAAAGCCGCTTAAGTTACGTCCGAGAATTATATTATTTCACCTGTCAACTTGACAGGGACTAGTACAAGTGGTTTACTCGCAGGGGATGCTTTTTTAGAAGGCTTTTTCCGGATTCAAAACGTGTAACTGCGGTTCTCGACTGAGTGGGAATTCCGTGGGTTCCGTCACGGTTTCTAGCAGGTGCTTGGTCAATATGACTTGTTGCAACTTACCGGGGTTTTCATACAGTTCGATGGTGTAAGTCAAACCGTCTAAGTCCATGTAACTACGGTATTCGGTGTAGTCGCTGCTACCGTTACTGATGTGTTTAGCGCCCTTTGGAATTGTAACGGCGTTCAGAATTAGTTGTAATAAGCTCAACGTGTCGGCGGTCGTCGTTGGGACGTCGGCAAACTTCTTCAGGAAGTTAGTCCGCACGAAACGCGATACCGACGTGTAGTCACCGGGTAAGCCAACGGCGCCGGTACCGGGTCCCTGGGTCGCCGGGTGATAGTTGCCATAAGTTTGTAGTGGTAGATCAGCGTTGCTGAACATGCCGTACGTGCTGATGTTTTGCAAGTGCCAGTTTAAGTCGGGGGAGTTCGTCATTACGCCGACTGGATCGTCAATCAGGTGTAGATCGGGGCCAGTTGGTTCCAAAACGGCGGTCGCGCCGGTCGGGTCACTAATAATGAAGTGCAGTGGTGGTACGACCGCGACTAGGGCCGCTGAACGACTGATTAATTGAATATGGTGTACCTTTTCCGCTAAGTCGGCAACGCTCTTCGCGTTCCCGAGGGCCCAGGCGACGAAATCGTGGGGCGCCAGTCCGAGCCGTCCGGCCGTGGCTTTTTCCTGGTAAACGGCGTGGTCGGGGAAGTACAGGGTCGCAACGCCGACCCCGAACTCGTTGACGCCGTCGGTGAACATTTCGTGATTAAGGTTGCGACCGGCGCCGATAAAGCCGTAACTGGTTTTAAACGGGCCGGCGTCACCGTTAACGGTGCGTTGTCGCGGCATGAACATAATTTGAGCATCGAAATCAAGGTGGTAATCCATCGTGCGGGCTAGAAAGTGCCCGTTAGCTTGGTTGGTGTAAGTTAAACTGGTACACATGGTGCAGGCCTCCTCGTGCTTTTGAGCTTAATTTACCACAATTGAATTAGCTTAACGATTGAACGCACGCCTAACCAGCATGTCCGTAAGGTTAGCAAACGGTCCGTCTAAAATGGGGGTGGGGGTTCGCTGAAATTAAAGTTATAATTAAACCAACGTGTTCAGTAAAACCTGAACAGCGGACATTTATAATGGAGGCATACTATGGGACATAAAGATCAACCGGAGCTTCCCACGACCCCGTTGTCGCAGCGGCACCACATGACGATTCCGTGGAAAGATTTTATTCGCGACGAGGACGTGACGGCCAAGCACGCGAGTTTACCAGAACGGGCGTCGATCGTCGGCCGCGTCGGCATCTCACTGTTGTCGTGTGGGACCGGGGCGTGGCGGGTTCGCGACGCGATGAACAAAGTCGCCCGCAGTTTAAACCTGACTTGTTCGGCGGACATCGGGTTGATTGCGCTGCACTACACTTGTTTTAGTCACGAACATAGTTACACCCAGGTGCTGGCGCTACCCAATACCGGTGTGAACACCGATAAATTAAATAGTTTGGAAAAGTTTGTGAATGAGTTTGATACTAAGTATGCGGATTTGACGATTCGGGAATTACATACCGCCATCGACACCGTTCAAAAGCGGCCGAAGCAGTATTCGCCGCTGGTTTCGGGGTTAGCGGCGGGCTTGGCCTGCAGCGGCTTTATTTTTTTACTTGGCGGTGGGCTACCGGAAATGCTGTGTTCGTTTCTCGGTGCCGGCTGTGGGAACTACGTCCGCGCCCGGATGGGCAAACGGACGTTGACGACGATTGCCGGCATCGCGGTCAGTGTGGCGGTCGCTTGTCTGGTCTACATGTTGAGCTTTAAGTGCCTCGTTTGGGCGGGCAATATTCCGACCCAGCACGAGGCCGGTTACATCGGGGCGATGCTGTTCGTGATTCCCGGTTTTCCGTTCATTACCAGTATGTTGGATATTTCTAAACTCGATATGCGTTCGGGACTGGAGCGGCTGGCCTACGCCATCATGATCACGCTAATTGCCACGCTGGTCGGCTGGTTGGTGGCGACGACCTTCGATTTTGAACCCGGCAACTTTTTACCACTGGGGTTGTCACCGCTAGTCTTAATGCTATTGCGGTTACCCGCTAGTTTTTGCGGGGTCTACGGTTTCTCACTGATGTTTAATAGTACCCAGAAAATGGCGATTACCGCCGGACTGATCGGGGCGGTGGCTAATACACTCCGCCTAGAATTAGTTCAGTTAACGGCGATGCCGCCCGCCGCGGCCGCGTTTATTGGTGCCTTAGTCGCGGGCGTGCTGGCGTCTATGATCAACCGCTATAACGGTTACCCGCGAATTTCCCTGACGGTTCCGTCGATTGTGATCATGGTACCGGGACTGTACATCTACCGCGGGATTTATAGTATTGGAAGCAATCAAATCGGGACCGGGGCGTTGTGGTTGACCCGTGCCGTTTTGATCATCATGTTTTTACCACTCGGGTTATTCGTTGCCCGCGCCCTGACCGATAAAAAGTGGCGTCATTTTAATTAGTTATGAAAAAATCAGTCACCTTCAGGTGGCTGATTTTTTGGTGAGTTAAAAGCAGTGGCGTTTCACCAGCTTTATTGGCAAAAATAGCTTACAATGTGGCTAAAATGAAGGGGGTAACGCCATGCAAGCAATTACGAATTTTCGAACACTTGGGGGCCATCGCACCCAGGATGGCCGGCTGGTCAAACACGGCTGGTTGTACCGTTCGGGGCAGTTAGACCAGCTGGATGCTGATCAGCAGGCCTATTTAACGCGGGAGTTACACGTCCAACGCGTCGTTGACATGCGAACTGTGGATGAACGGACACGCTTTCCGGACGTTCAACTCGCGAACACCACGTACACGGTCCTCGATATTTTAGAACAAACGGCCGGCGACGGCGCCAGTTTACAAAGTATGATCACGACAAACGGGAACGTCCACGACCGCATGCTCGACTTATACGAACAGCTAGCGTTGAGTGATTCGGCGCGCCACGGCTACCGCAACTTTATTCAGGGATTGCTGACGCCGGTGCCGGTCGTTTTTCACTGCTTTGCGGGTAAGGACCGGACCGGCGTTGGGGCGGCACTGATTTTAAAAATCTTGGGCGTTAGTGATGAACAGATTATGGCGGATTACTTACAAACTAACTTACAACGGGCGGACGCTAACCAGGCCATTTTGTCCGCGTTGAGTGGCAAGCTGCCCGCCAACCAGTTAGCGGGTATTCAAACGGCACTGAACGTCGACGCGGCGTATCTAACCCGTTATTTTGACGTCATCACCCAGCACTACGGCACTTTTAACGAGTATTTACTGACCGGCTTACAACTGACTACCCGTGAACTAAATGAACTGCGGCGGTTATACCTGGAGGCAGCTTAAAAACTGAACGGCCACCTTGTTCACTAAAAGTTGAACAAGGTGGCCGTTCAAGTTAAGTCTTAATTCAGATTATTTAAGGAGGCGGTCTAACATCGCGTTGCCGTCCGTTAAGTCCTCGTGCGGGTAGTGCATGGAGCGAATCCGCATCGGGTCGCCGCCGTGGTAGTACTCGTACATTAGTTGTCGCTGACCAAAGCCGGCGGTCGTTAAGTCGAAGACCAGGTTGAGTAACTTGGCCCGTTCCTGAGCGGTAGCCCGGTCGGTTGCGAGTGCCCGTTCAAGAATTGGCCCGTTTTCGCCGCTAAATTCGGCCCAGCCGGGCACCCCGACTGCCGAACCGGCCGAAAAATGTTGGGCCGCTTTCATAGCCGTTTCAAAATATTCCGGTAACGTTGACCGTACGGCGAGTAACGCCTGTTCACTCGGGGTGTAGATCCCGAATTCGTCGAGGTGGCCTTCCGTTTCTGACCGGCTAATCGTGCCCTTGATCAGTTCCAAGTTATCGGTCAGGCGGCCGAGCTTTTCCTGAACGCCTAAAAAGCCGTCGAGGCCGAGGAGTTTCGCCGTACGGATGGCCAGGCTAGTGGCGAACTCTAACTTAGTAATGCCGCGAACTTCGTCTTGGTGGGAGGTGTGGATGAACATGCCGGATTCAATGAAGAAGCGGTTGCTCATCTCAACGTCGTTTTCCACGAATACTTTTTCCCACGGAATGAAGGCGTGGTCGAAGACGATGTAGGCGTCGATTTCGTCCAACGCGTTACTCAACGGGTAATCGTCCTCGGTGTAGCCGGGGTGGTCGAGCAGTTTCCGGCAGATAACCTTGATGCCGGGGGTGTTCAACGGGGTGGCAAAGGCGACTGCGTAACTGGTGTCGCCCTTTTCCAGTAGTAATTCCGGTGGATTGAAGACCAGCAAATCATCGGCAATCGGTGCCATTGTATTCACCATTTTTGCGCCGGAAACGACGATTCCGCGGTCGTTGCGTTCCAAAACGTGCACGCCGGCGTACCCGGACGGAATGGCGTTGATCGCCTTGGTGCGGTCCAGAGCCGGGTTTTGTAAGGCGTGGCTGATGAAAATGTCGTTTTCCTTGATCCACTGGGCGTAGTGCTTGGCGTTTTCACCGAAGTCGGTGTACTGGTTATGGCCTAAAAAAGCACTGCGTTCAGCCAGGACCGCCATCGCCGTGTTTAAAAAGTCCGGGGTTCGCCCAAGCATCCCGTAATTACTTTGCGCAATTTCTTGGTAAGCTTGATGCTTTTGGCGTAAGTCGTCGACGGTGCGGGGTACTTTAAACGCAATGTCGTAAGTCCGGCCGTTCTCTTGGTAAGTATGTACGGCTGGATTGGATTTTTGTAAGTCGTAGTAGCGGTTATTTAGCGCCAACGTTTTGCGGAAAATCGGGACGTCGGCAACGTTGACCCGTTGGCCGTTCAGAAAAACGTTGCGGCCGTCGTTCAGTTGTTCGATCGTGTGCATGTAACCATCCCCCTATTGTTATTAAATTCACTATATCACGCTGTAAGCGGAAACAATAGGGGCTCTAATAGCTTTTTAATTTGATTGTGTCACGTGAAACAATCGGGCGGATTCGTGCTATAATAGCCCCATTCTGGGGACTTGCAGGCGATACCCATTCGAAACATTGCCGTTGATGAAAGGATAGCTTATGCGTATAAATGTTTTGCAACACACCCCCAACGAAGGACCGGGTATGATTGAAGACTGGGCAAACGCCCACGGCCATCCAATGGTGACTTACCACCCGTACCAATTTGGTCACTTACCGAACGCCGACGAAACCGACATGTTGGTGATTTTAGGTGGGCCGATGAGTCCGAACGACGCCCAACCGTGGATCAAGCAGGAACGGACGCTGATCCAGACGTTACGTAGTCGGGCGGTACCGATGTTTGGGGCCTGTTTTGGTGCTCAGCAAATCAGTAAAACGTTGGGCTACGAAGTGACCAAGGCGCCCGCTAAGGAAGTCGGCTGGGCGCCGGTTTATCGACAAAGTACGGTTATTCCGGGTATTCCAGCCGAACTGACGGTGCTCCACTGGCACGAAGAAATGTTTGAAGTTCCCACGGCGGCCCAGCTACTCTTTGCAAGCGAGCGGGTGACCAACCAGGGCTTTGTCTTGGATCACCGGATTGTGGGCCTGCAATTTCACTTGGAACCCCGGGCCAACAACGTCCGGGAAATGGTCGTAAACGACTACCCCTATATTCAGGGGTCGCAACTCAACCAAACGGCAGCCGATATTTTGACGATGCCGGTGTTGGCCGCCAATCAGCGCGCGCTGTTCCATATTTTAGATTACATTACCGCTGATAATTAAATTGTTTAGAAAGCTGAACACAGCTAAAAAGACTACTAGGCGCAAACCTAGCAGTCTTTTTTTAGTTAGCATACATCTTTTTAATGCGCTCGATGGCAGCGAGGTAGCCCCGTTGGAGTGCGTGCGGATAGTTAATCTTAACGTTGGTGCCCAGGCCAAGTAAGTATTGAATCATGTAATCGTACTCGTCCTGGTTATAGCCACCATAAAGGTAGTCTTGACCGTTCACCCGTTTTAAATGCATGTTGGGGTAGTTATTGCGTTCGACCATTTCGCGGCCCTGCGGTGTTAGGGTACATTCGTAGGCGACGTTATGGTGGTCGCGGTCATAAGTGCGCTGGCGTTGTTGCAGGTCGGCGTGGGTGTAGCGCGGGGTTGCGGCGGTCGTGGTGATGGCGGTGACCCGGTCACAACGGATGATGACCCACGCCTGGTCAGCTAAGGCGACGCCGCTGAAAAACCAAACGCCGTTACGGTAAAGTAGGTCGAAAAGTTGGTAGGACTGGTTATTAACTTGGTCCAGTTCGATGGCGACCACGGTTTCATCTAAAATGGCGCTCAGGAGTTCTGGTAAAAAGCGCGGGCCGTCCAAGTTCGGGATGGTGTAGTAGTTGACGACTTCCTGGAGGCGCCGGACGTGCTGCTGTTCTTTTAAGGGTAAACTCGCCATTAGTTTTTGATAAATTGGCGGGTAGGCCTTTTCGAACGGGGTTGCCGATAGCAGGCTCAGCGCCTTAATGGCAAAGAAGAGGGCGTTGATTTCAGCTAAGTTCAGTAAAACCGGGGCCCAGAGTTGGCGCTTCGTCAGGTGGTAACCGCCGTAGCGGCCCGGTTCAACGTAAAAGGCCAGTCCGAGTTGCTCCAGCGAAGCGATGTCACGCAGGGCGGTGCGCTTGGAAATGTGAAACGTCTGCATGAGATCTTGCAAGTGAAACACGGTTTTGTAACTTAAAAAGATGAGTTCTTGATTCAGACGTTCGGAACGTTCCATATTAAAATTACCTCGTTTTTTAATGGTGTCGTTAGTTGGCACCTTTAAGCCTTATTATATAACTTGTAAAAAGAAATGAGGTTATTATTTATGAAAACATTACTGATTAATGCGCACCCAGATTTCCGCAATGCAGCCCACTATTCCGTGCAATTAGAACAAGCCTTTTTGGCTAAGTTTCGGGCGGCGTTTCCCAATGACACCGTTGACGTGTTGAACTTGTACGATACCGAAATTCCCCAATTGACGCTAACCGAGTTACTGGGGGCTTGGAATAACCAAGCCGCTCACGTGAGTTTGACCCCGAGTCAGCAACATGCGTTGGCGCGTAATCACCAGTTGTTAGAACAATTTAAGAGCCACCATCGGATTGTCATTGCCAGCCCCTTGCATAACTTTAACGTGACGGCGAAAATGAAGGATTACGTGGATAACATCCTCGTGGCCCGTGAAACCTTCCGTTACACGGAAAACGGGTCGGTCGGGTTGATGACCGACGACTACCGGGTGATGTTATTGCAGGCGAGCGGCTCGGTCTATACCCGTGACGACCGTTACACCCCGATGGAATTCTCACGGCTGTACCTCGACAAGATGTTCCGCGAAATCATGGGCTTTGACGCCTTTGAAATGGTGCGGATCCAAGGCACCCAGACCCAGGGCGTTGATGTTGACCAAGCCGTCAAAAATGGGATGGACGATTTAGAGACCGCGTTTAGTCGGTTTTACGCTTAATTAATGTTGTTGTAAGGAGAGTGTGACAAAAGTCGGTTAGCTGGTGAGCATAACGGCGTAAGGCGAATAATCCTGGGCTTGGATTGTTGGACTTACGGGGTTAAGCGGAGCCAGCTGACTTTTGGCGCACGTTTCGACTGACAATATTCGGAGAAACACAAGGGGCTGCGACATTAGTCGCAGCCCCTTGTGCGTTGCGCGGTCGCAAACCCGGATTTCCCATTTGTCCCGGATAACCGGTATACTAGAAACTATTGATTAAAAAGATTCGGGGGAACTGACATGAAACACATCGTAACGGGAATCGTTGCCCACGTCGATGCCGGAAAAACGACGCTGTCTGAAGCGCTCCTTTACCGTTCGGGAGCGTTACGTAAGTTAGGGCGGGTCGATAACGGCGATTCGTTTCTGGACACCGATGACTTAGAAAAGCAGCGCGGCATCACGATTTTTTCGCACCAGGCCAACTTGATGTTGGGGGACGTGACGCTGAACTTGTTGGATACGCCGGGCCACGTCGACTTTGCCAGCCAGACGGAGCAAGTCCTCAGCGTTTTGGACTACGCCATTTTAGTCGTTTCGGCGACCGACGGCGTGCAGGGGTATACGCGGACGTTATGGCGATTATTAGCGCGTTACCACGTCCCAACTTTTATTTTTGTGAACAAAATGGATGCCGTGGTGGCAAACGGCGCGGCAATGTTGAAACAGTTGCAAACGGTACTCGCGCCGGGCTGCCTCCCGTTTAATGATTTCGACGGTACGGCGGTGGCCGGGGCCGAGTTACCGGCGGACGTAGTCGAAGACGTGGCGACGTTAAACGACGACGTTTTGACGGCTTACTTAGATGAAGGAAACTTGCCGAGTAAGACCGTTCGCCAAATGATCAAGCAACGTGAACTCTTCCCGGTATACTTTGGGGCCGCCCTGAAGTTACAGGGGGTCGACGCGTTAATGGCGGGGATCCAACGCTGGAGTACTCCCGCGGAAACAACGGCTGAATTTGGTGCAAAGGTTTTTAAAATTACCCACGATGAGCAGGGGGAACGGCTGACCTGGTTGCGACTGACTGGTGGGGACCTAGAACCTAAAGACGAGTTGTTGCCGGACCAAAAGGTGAACCAGCTCCGGCAGTACAACGGCACGCGCTATGCCACCAGTTCGGAAATTCACGCGGGAGAAATTTGTGTGGTTCCTGGACTAACTGGGACTGCTCCGGGCCAAGGCATTGGTGCGGCGCCGGACGGGCAACGGCCCAGCTTACAACCGGTTTTAACTTACGCGGTCGATCCGTTAGCCGAAGACTTACACGCCTGCTTAGCGGCGTTACGCGAACTGGAAGACGAAGATCCGCAATTAAACGTGGCCTGGTCACAACACTTGCAAGAGATTCGGGTACAAGTGATGGGTAAGATACAGTTGGAAGTCTTAAAACAACTGCTTAGCGACCGCTTTCACCTGAACGTGGCGTTTGGGGCCGGCAGTATTTTGTACCAAGAAACGGTCACCCAGGCCGTAGAAGGTGTCGGTCACTTTGAACCGTTACGGCACTACGCCGAGGTGCACCTTTTGATCGAACCGCAACCGCGGGGCAGTGGTTTAACGGTTGCGGCCGACTGTTCACTAGAAG
This sequence comes from Lactiplantibacillus plajomi, assembly GCF_005405405.1. GTDB lineage: Bacteria > Bacillota > Bacilli > Lactobacillales > Lactobacillaceae > Lactiplantibacillus > Lactiplantibacillus plajomi. The sequence goes on along the minus strand of NZ_BJDZ01000003.1, from coordinate 120,304 downwards.
TGCTGGGTAAAAATTGGCAGCACCAGGTTTTAGCTAATTTGAAGGCTAAGGAACAACGCGGGGTCCTGGTCGGCGCACCACTAACCGACGTAAAAATCACCTTAGTGACCGGTCGCGCCAGTATCGTCCATTCGGTCGGTGGTGATTTTCGTGAGGCCACGTGGCGGGCGTTACGTCAGGGCCTGATGATGCTCAGGACTCGCGGTGGCTGCGAATTGTTGGAACCGTGGTATCGTTTCCACCTGGAAGTTGGCCAGGAGCAGGTCGGTCGCGCCATGACCGACATTCAACGGATGCACGGTGAGTTTGAGCCGCCAGTTGCCGGTGGGGTCACGACGAACGGTCAGCCGTTAACGGTGATCACCGGGACGGCGCCGGTCGCGACGATGCGCGATTATGCCCAGGAAGTCCGCGCCTACACCCACGGCCAGGGACAGTTGGAATGCGTGGTCAGCGGCTACCAAGCTTGCCACGATACGGCGGCGGTCGTAGCGGCCAAGGCTTACCAACCGGTCGCTGACCTTGAAAATACGCCGGATTCGGTCTTTTGTGCCCACGGTGCCGGTTACCCGGTTGCTTGGGACCAGGTACCGGCTGCGGCCCACGTGGCTTATCGCTATTCGGCGGCGGAATTAGCCGCGAAAACTGATCATTAAAGGTAAAAGTCGGTCGTGACCGACTTTTATTTTGGCCAAAAAGCGTGCTACGATAGCATGAGATTGAATAAAAGGGTGGTTTGTTGTGAAAAAGTTAGCACCAATTTTTGTCGGCTTAGGCGCCATTAGCTTTGGCGTGCCGGCCTCGTTATTTAAGATTGCGCGGGTGCAGGGGGTCGTTAACGGTCCGTTATTATTCTGGTCGTTTTTGAGTGCCGTCGTCATTCTAGGTGTGATTCAGGCGTTCCGCGGGAAGTGGCTGCACCGCCAAGCAACCACTTGGAAACAAATTTGGCTGCTGATTGCGGCGGGGACCGCGTCGGGCTTTACCAACACGTTTTATATTCAGGCCCTCAAATTGGTACCGGTGGCGGTGGCGGCCGTCATGCTGATGCAGGCCGTCTGGTTGTCAACGTTACTGGGCGCCGTGGTTCACCGGCGTTTACCCTCGCGCTTACAGGTCGTCAGCATTATTTTAGTGCTCGCTGGGACGGTTCTGGCCGCCGGATTATTTCCGATTACCCAGGCGCTATCGCCGTTAGGGTTGCTATTTAGTTTCCTAGCCGCTTGTTCCTACGCCTGCACGATGCAATTTACGGCCAGCTTGGGGAATAACCTCGATCCGTTATCGAAAACCTGGCTACTCTGCCTGGGCGCCTTCCTCTTGATTACGCTAGTTTGGGCACCGCAAATTGTGAGTGCGCCGACGACGGTTGCTACGGTGAAGTGGGGCGTGCTGATTGCCATTTTCTCGATGGTTTTCCCGCTGGTGGCTTACTCGATTTTTATGCCGTACTTGGAACTCGGCATTGGTCCTATTTTATCGTCACTAGAATTACCGGCGTCGATCGTGATCGCCTTTGGCTTGCTGGGTGAAACCGTCGATTGGGTTCAAATACTCGGCGTCCTAATTATTATTGCGGCGGTGATTATGCCAAACGTTTTGGGAATGCGGCAGCCGCGCCGGCGTCGCTAACCGTTACCCGATTGATGGTTTAATGAGTTAATATTTATGCTATGATGAATGCGTAACATCATTTTTTTCTACAAGAAAGAGGGAGAATTGAATGGAATCACCGAAATTTTGTCCTAACTGTGGCGCTGAGTTGCAGCCGGGCGTTAAGTTTTGTGCGAAATGTGGCTACCAATTAACGGCGGCCACTAGCCGAGCCGGGGCCAAGCAAACGGCTGACGCCGGCCAACCCAAAACAGCGCCGCAAGCTGCAAGCCGGCAACAAGCGAAGGGTGGCGACTTTTCCGCTCGCATCGATGCGATGATCAGCTGGGTAACGAATAACTGGGCAACTGCAATTATTATCGTTATTGGTCTTTTATTGTTCACGTTAATTACCCGGTCAATGTTTTACAACGTTTGGTTGGGCGTCATCGCCGCCATCGCCGTGCTAGTTTGGCTTTACAGTGCGGCCTGGACGACCGGTACGGCCGCAAGCGGCTTCGAACAGAAGTTACGCCACCTGACCAAAAATACCGTGGATTCGGTCAACCAGATGGGGAGTAACCAGACGGATGCAACCGGACCAACGTCGGCCGCGGTAGCTGCGACCCAACCGAATAGTCAGGCGACTGCCGCCCAACCTGCTCAGGGCAACACGGTCTACATTCAGCAAACCGCTCAGCCGACGAACGGCATGGGATTAGCGGGCTTTATCTTAGCCGTGATCGCGTTATTTACGTCGGTTATTCCGTTTTTGGACTGGTTTATTTGGTTCCTGGGCGCACTGTTCTCGATCATTGGATTATTTAAGCAGCCACGTGGCTTTGCCATCGCGGGCTTCGTGATTTCGTTTATCGGGATTATCATTATTCTGACCTTAGCGGCGACGATTGCCGGTTTATTGGGAATCGCATCGTTATAATTGAATTTAGTGCATCAAAAAGAGCTAGTCACGTGCCGTGGCTAGCCTTTTTGATTGGCATTATTTAAAATCAACGTTGCGAAACGCCTGTCGGTACAAGCCCCAACCGATTAAGCAAGTGAGGACGTCGGCGACCGCTTGGGCCCAAACGATCCCGTGCAGGCCAAACAACTGCGCTAGGATAACGATGGCTAATCCCAGTAGGACGGCTTGGCGGGACAGGGCCATAATCAGCGCACTGACGGCGGCCCCGACCGATTGGAAGACGGTCGTATAGACCAAGATAAAACCAACTAACGGGGTGGTAATCAACATTGCCCGGAGCATCAAGGTTCCCATCGAAACGATGGCTGGTTGGCTCATAAATAATTTAATTAATTGCGGGGCAAAGATCATTAGAATAATGGCACAGCCGGACGCGTACAACGCTTCAACTTTAAAGTCGTAGCGTAGAATTGCGCCGAGGCGCGGCCACTTTTTGGCGCCGTAGTTGTAGCCGACAAGTGGTTGTGCGCCAAAGGCAAAGCCGACCATCACCATCATCACGACTAAGTAGATTTTTTGGACGATTCCCATCGCCGCGACCGCCTGCGCCCCGTAGCTAGCCAGGTAAACGTTGAGTAACATGATGCCGAAACTCTGGGTCAGGTTAGTTAGTGACGCCGGAATGCCGACTGCTACGACGTCTTTAAAGGCGGGCCCCGAAATGTGGGCCAGCTTGGGTGCCAACGATAAAGCTTTAGCACGGTGCATGAAGACGACTAACAGGCCGGTATTGACCGCGTAACCGAGAACGTTAGCGAACGCGACCCCGGCAGCCCCCCAGTGCAGGATAAAAATAAAGATCGGGTCTAGGATAATTGTGAGGACGGTCCCGCTAATGGTGGCAATCATTGAAAATTGTGCCAAGCCCTCGGTCCGAATAATGTTGCCGGGGACTAGTGAAACGATGATAAAGGTCGAGCCCAAAACCAATACCCGGTAAAAATCGGCGATGTAGGGCCGGGTCGCGGCGGTTGCCCCGAGCAAGTTTAAAATCGGGGCTTCAAAGGCTAAGAGCAGCGCCGTTAAAACCAAGCTCAGCACGATGGCAATGTAAAAGCAAAAACTGCTGACGCGGGCACTTTGCTGATAATCGTGGCGTCCTAGGGCTCGCGAAATCACGGCACTGCCGCCTAAGCCGAAAATATCGCCCACGGCTAACATGAACGAGAAGAGCGGGCTCCCCAGGGCGATACCGGCCACTAAGTTGGCGTTACCAGTCTTGGCAACGAAAAAGGTATCGGCTAAATTGTAAACCATGCTGGCGACCATCCCTAAAACAACTGGGAGGGCCAGCTGCATGTAGGCCTTCGGAATCGGGGCCTTTTCAAACAAATCATTCAATTAAAGTCACTCCTTATCTGAACGGTCGCTCGTCGACAGGCGTGACTTGACGGTACAGAATTTTTTTCAACATTATTTATGATACGCTTGGAAAAAAATCGCTGCAATGACAAACGGCATAAAAAAATCCGGGTCACAACTAATTGTCGTGACCCGGAACGAATCATTTGATTACATAAAATCGATTTGGTGGAGGTTTGCGGGCATCTTTGCATAATGGTGGTTATGCGTCCCCGCTTGCATTGCACGAGCCCCGCTAACAAAGTGAGCACCCGTTGCTGCAATTAATCCCATTCCTAATACTGTAATAATACTCAATACCATCATTATTCACCCTTTTCTGATTACTTTTCGACTCCATTATAGCGCCAGCACGAGTCGTGTCATTTGAATTTCATTAGAGAAAGGTTAGGGTTTTCTTTTTTAAGCCGTATATTTAAAATACGTAAGATTCTTAATCTAAATGAACGAAATTGGATATAAAGTGCCGTTTTCGCCCTTATAATGTAAAGCGCTTTCGCAAAATTTAGCGTAGAATATTAATTGAATTCACAAAAAGAAATGGGGTCCTGAATGAATGGAAATCAAGGAAGGTTATTTGCCGTTTCGTGGCTTTAAAACTTATTACCGCGTCGTGGGTCACCGCCGATTGGAGCAAGCCCCGTTATTACTCTTACACGGCGGTCCGGGCTCAACCCATAATTACTTTGAAGCCTTTGACGCGCTCGCTGCCCAAACCGGGCGGCAAGTAGTGATGTACGATCAATTAGGCTGTGGGCGCTCGTCAATACCGAACCAACCCGAGCTGTGGCGGGCCGAGACCTGGGTCGCGGAACTCGCAGCTTTACGTGATTATTTAGGATTGAACCAAGTGCACTTACTCGGACAATCGTGGGGCGGGATGCTTGCGATTATTTACCTGTGCGACAGTCAACCTCAGGGCATCCAAAGCTTAATTTTAGCGAGCACGTTGTCGTCGGCTAAGTTGTGGGCTCAGGAACAACACCGGCTGATTCAATTTATGGCACCAGCGGACCAAGCGGCGATTGCACAAGCGGAACGGCAACGGGACTTTACGTCACCTGCGTACTTAGCCGCTAACGAGCGGTTTATGCAGCGACACGCCGCCGGACCAGTAACGGCCAGTGACCCCGAGTATCTGCGCCGCCCTAAACAGGCGGGGACGACCGCCTACAACGTTGCCTGGGGACCCAACGAATACGTGCCGAGTGGGACCTTAGCCGATTATGATTACACGGACCGGTTACGGTTGATACAACAACCGACGTTAGTGACTAGCGGGACTAACGATCTGTGTACGCCGTTGGTCGCTAAGACGATGGTCGACCACTTACCAAACGCACAGTGGACATTATTTCCGCATAGTCGCCACATGGCGTTTATCGATGAACCCACGGCGTACTTGGCGCGGCTAGAAAAGTGGTTAGCGGAAAATGATTAGGATGGGAAATATTTCCCGGGAAATATTTGATTGCCAAAAAACCAGTTAGCAGGACGGCTAACTGGTTTTTTAGACAATCGAGGTTATTTTTGATAAATAAAGACAAAGCGGTCGGCCGTTGACCGTTCAGCGTCAAACTGGTAGTCGGGGTGGTCAAACGCCTGAATCCCCTTAACGTCAGCTACTTGGTGTTCGGCTAGGAAACGGACCATTTCCCCGCGGGCCATTTTTGCTAAGGTCGCCTTGGTTTTGAGCTTCCCGTTGACCCAACTAGCAAAGACGATGTCGATCATCGGCTGGTCGGGAGCGAGGTAGGGCCGAATCGTTTTAGCGTACTCTAGCGAAGCCAGATTAACGATTGGTTCGGGTTGTGGCGTTAGAGCGTCGTATAGTTGCCGCCCCCAAAATTGATACAAGTTAGTCGCCGGACCCACGGCTAAACGGGCCTGCATTTCTAAACGGTAGGGAACGATTCCGTCGAACGGGCGTAAAATACCGTAAAAGCCGGACAGAATTCGTAAATTCTGACGAACGTAATCCAACGCCGGCTGGGTGAAAACGTCCGGGGCCATGTAGCGGTACTGAATACCACTATAGCTTAATAGGGCTGGAGTTAACTGCCGGTCTAAGTCGAGTTCTTGCAGCCACTGGTAGTTCGTTTGTGCCAGCTTATCACTGCAATGCCAAAGTTGGTGGGCCTGCTCGTAGCTTAGCTGACGAAGGACCGTTAAAAGTTGCCGGGCTTGTTCTAAGTACTGTGGTGCGGTTTCGACCGGAAAACTATCCTGGTCGATTACCATTTTCTTGGCGGGTGCGATGATGATTTTCGTAGTGAGCCCTTCTTTCAAGTTGATCTTATGATTATCAGCTTACCACTTGTGATGGGTAACTGGAATTTTTAAACCATTAAATTCAAACGTACGTTCCCCAAATGATAGTGACTTGCGGTATAATTAAACCATCAAATTATTAATAAAGGGGTTCGTCAGTCATGGATATTTCGTTATTAAAACAAGTTGCCGCCACGTCAAATAAAATTGCGCTCAGTACGGCCGTTAATGGTGAAGCCGACGTTAAAATCGTCAACTTTGTTTGGTATGAGGAACAGCCGGATACGTTGTTCTTCTCATCGGTTAAAACGAGTGCCGGTATCAAGGTTTACGACCAAGACCCGGACGTAGCGTTCATCACCGTGCCAAACGACGGCACCCCCGGGAATCCGTATTTGCGGGCGCAACACGTGCATTTGACCCGGTCTGACAAGACCATGGCTGACTTATTGCCGCGCTACCTCGAAACGATTCCGAATTATCAACAAGTTTGGGACGCCATTGGCTCAACCTTGGTGGTTTTTGAATTAAAAGTGACCGACCTCTTCGTTGATGCTGGTTTGGGACAACCGAAGACCACGTTGACGTTTAAGTAAAATCCAGGACGATGTTTCACGTGAAACATTGCTAATAGCAAAGCGCCCCGCTAGCTTACTAGCAGGGGCGCTTTTTGCGGGCTTAGAGCCGGCTATTGTAAATCAAGAAACTAATGTAGCAGGTGTCGCCGTTTGGCAAATCGTAACCGGTGGTTTCACGGGGGCTAGCACTTTCGTGTAAGACCGTGAATTCACCCGACCCGTAGTCTTGGTCGTTCAGGTACTTTTCGAGGCGTTGGTCGCATTCGGCTAAGGTTTTACCCGTAATCACCCGGCGATTCCAGCCACGATGAATCGTACCATCGTTAGGATTGATCATATTCTCAACTCCTTATTATAAAGTCATCAACTGCGTCTGGCGGTCGGGCTGGCGTTGTAGGTCAGCCGCCGTCATGTCGGCGCTAATTTGGTGGAGACTGTTAAAAATAATAAAACGTTGGCCAACGGCTTGAACTTGTTGGAAATTATGGCTCGCCATGATAATGGTTTTGCCAGCGGATTGGAGCCGTTGTAGTAAGGTTAAAATTTGTTGTTGAGCGGCGATGGTCAGACCATTGAGCGGCTCATCCAACAATAATATCTCGGGATTTAACGCGAGGACGCTAGCGAGCGCCACGCGTTTTTTTTCGCCACCGGAAAGTTGGTAGGGCACCCGCTCGCGCAGGGCTTCGCAGTCGGTTAACTGCAAGCAGTCCGTGACTCGCTGTTCGATGGCCGCGGCCGATAGCCCGAGTTGCCGGGGGCCAAAGGCGATTTCTTCCGCCACCGACGTGTTGAACAGTTGAACGTCGGTATTTTGAAAGACAACGCCGATTTTTTGGTGCAGGCGTTGGCGCCGCTGAGCGTCCGCTAAGTAAGCGGCGGTGATGGCCTGGCCGTCTAACTGGTAATCGCCAGATTTAGGCGACGCTAAGCCACTTAAAATTTTCATTAGCGTTGATTTACCCGAACCGTTGGGACCCATCAGGCAAACAAATTCGCCGGCATTGATGGTCAGATTTAAATGATCTAATCCCGTGGTATTAGGATAATCATAGCAAAGGTTTACTAAATTAATCAATGCCATTTCAAGGCCTCCAAAGCACAAATAAGATTAAGACGAGTAAGTCGGGACTAAGCGACAAGTAGTCGCGCCAATGACTGTGAGTTGGGGTACTTCGAACGTAGTGCCCGTTGAACCCGCGGGCTTCCATCGCGGCGTACAGTTCGAGGGCGTATGCGTAGCTCTTGAGGTAGAGGTTGCCAAACATTGCCCCGATTAGGCGGTAGGGGTGCTTGGTGGGCGCGACCGTTCGCGTTTCTAAGGCCTCCATGGTCAGTAGTAAGTGCTGGCCCAGCATCCGCAGGTAAGTCACCGCAATTGCCAGCGTCATGATCAAGACGTCGGGAAAGTGTAAGCTTTTTAGCCCGCTGAGTAGGTCCTGAAACGGTGTGGTTAAGCGGTAATACTGGGCGTTGGCCAGCATCAAACTCGTTTTTAAGCTAAAAAATAGTAGGGTGGCCGGCCCGTTTAACCAGTAACTCGGTAACACGATAATGACGGCCACGACTGAACTGAATAACCAGCTCCGTACGAAACGCCGTAACTGGCCGGGTGGCAGCCAGAGGAGTTGAAAGCCTAACAGGAGCGCTAAACACCAAAGTAGGACCGCGTTTTGAATCAGGGCAATTAGTAGGACTAATAATAATAAGCGAATTAAATTAATTTGTGGGGCTAAGTGCCAGCGGGGCTGAATCGCGGGCGCTGGCTGGGCCAGACGCCGTAGCAGGGCGCGTAAGTGGCGCTGATTACGTTGCCAGAACGTGACCCTGGTCGCGTGGCTCGTGGTTGACGCGGGCGCTTGCAACCAGGCGGGCAAGTTAGTCGGTTGTTTCGGTTCCATGTTGAAGGCCTCGAATTAAGAGTAAGAAAATTAAAATTGCGGATAAAGCGGACAAAATATAGCCGACACTTACGGGCAGTCCCGCAATGGCGTAGTCGCTAAATAGGGCTTGAAAATGAAAGCCGTGGACCATGCCTTGGGGTGCCTGAGTACTCAAATGTTGTTGTGCGAGTAAGTGGGTCAGTTCAGTTGTATCCCACTCCCCCCAAGCAGTATTGCTGGCGAGTAACCCTAACGGCGAGAGAATCGCTAGACCGACTAGTAACGCTAACCAGGGCCGCCGGTTGGTTTTAACCGGCGTTTGGTACAAGTTAGTCGGGGCGACCCGCTTGACGAATTGAAAAACCAGCAGGGTGAAAACGAGTTCGACCCAGCCGGCGACTAGCAAGTGGGCGCTGAGCATGGCGGGCACGGCGATATTGAGACCGTACGGGCAGTATAACGGCGCACCACTGGCCGTATGAGCCAATAGTGGTTGTAAGCCAAGTTCAACCCCGGCGATTAACGCCGCGGCGTTGATGCCGAGGTAGGCGCCCACTGCGAGACCGATCTTTTCGTGATGCAACTTTTGTCCCAGCCGGTAGCAACCGTATCCGACAAACGGCATGATGACGGCCATGTTGAGGGCGTTGGCCCCAAAAGCGAGGATTCCACCGTCACCGAAGAGCAGTGCTTGTAATAAAAGGGTTACGCTGAGCGCCAAACAGGCCGCCCAGGGCCCAATCAGCACCGCTAACAGCGTGCCGCCGACCGCGTGGGCCGTCGTGCCGCCAGGAATCGGGAGGTTAAACATCATGATCAGAAAGGCTAACGACGCGGCAATGCCGAGCATTGGCAACGTTTCGTGATGTTTTTTGACTTGCGCTTTGACTGTCAATACGGACACGGTCCAGACGGGAGCCATGGCCACTACTAACGTCCCACAGGTAGCGGGACTTAAATAATTATCCGGGATATGCACGGATGAGCACCTCACTAGTTTGCGATTTGATCTAAGAGGTAACTAATATCTTGAATAATGAATTTATGATTACGGACCGCCAGCACCCCGTCGGTTCGGAGTTCCTTGAGCATGCGGTTAACGCTACTGCGGGAGCTAATGCCACAAAAACCGGCGATGTCGTCGTTGGTGACGATGAAGTCGATCAGGATGCCGTCGCTCACCTTACGGCCGAAGAGGTCCACCAAACTATAAATAAAAGAGCAAATGGCGCCCTTTTTACCGTTCATGACCATGCGTTGCAACCGGAGAATGTTTTCCGACAACTTTTTCCGGTAGTAATTCTTAACGTAGTTTTGTAATTCGGGGGTGCTGTTGACGTACTTCCAAAAGGAGACCCGGTTGACCTGGTAAAACGTCGCGTATTCGGATTCGATGCGGACGTTGAACGGCTGGTCGGTCGAGCGCGACACTTCGTCACGTAACAGTGAGATAACGTCGGGCTTAGCAATGTAGGAAAGGTTGAATTCACGGCCGTCCTGCAAAATGATGCTGTTCTTGATAATGCCCTCTTTTAAAACGTAAGTATAGTGTTCGGACAAACCGTGGTAAGTCAGGTAGGTATGCCGTTTCTTCTTGATCGTTGGCACGTCGTGGGCTTCCAAATAACTCAATAAAAATTCAATATCAGTTAGTACCATCTTAAAATTCAGTTCTTTCGTGAATGATTTGAGGTTAAAAATGAATGACGAGATAATTTTTAGCTTCAATCACGATAGTTACTCTGCTAAGCATAGCGGTTTTCGTAATCGAAGCAATCGCATTTAAAGTATACATTTGTTAACTATTTTTGGAAACTTAAAATGTAATGGACAACTTATGCGACCTTTAGTATAACAAAACATGCACGTTAAAATTTTAGTTTACGAGAAAGAAGATGCTCAAACGTCATGGTTGCTATCAATTTACCATATGACAAAAAGACGATTACCGTGAAAGTTCCCGATGAAAACTTTGCGGGGAAACTCGTCTCACAAGCTGCAACATATCATAACAAATTATCCGAGAGCGAAACGGTTGAAAAATCGTTGGATAACCCAATTGGGTCCGCTTCATTAGAAGAACTTGCAACCGGCAAGAAGAACATCGTTATCATCAGTTCCGATCACACCCGGCCGGTACCGTCCCACATTATTACGCCAATCCTATTACGGCGGATTCGTTCCGTGGCACCTGATGCCCGGATTCGAATCTTAGTTGCCACCGGTTTCCACCGGCCTTCAACCCACGAAGAACTGGTTAATAAATATGGTGAAGACATCGTTAATAACGAAGAAATCGTGATGCACGTTTCGACTGACGACAGTTCAATGGTCAAAATCGGTCAACTGCCTTCCGGTGGTGACTGCATTATCAATAAGGTGGCGGCCGAAGCCGACTTATTAATTTCAGAAGGGTTCATTGAATCCCACTTCTTCGCCGGCTTTTCTGGCGGGCGGAAGTCCGTTTTACCGGGGGTCGCTTCTTACAAGACCATCATGGCCAACCACTCCGGTGAATTTATCAACTCACCAAAGGCGCGGACCGGGAACTTAATGCACAACCCAATTCACAAGGACATGGTTTACGCTGCCCGGACGGCTAAGTTGGCCTTCATCGTCAACGTTGTGTTAGACGAAGATAAGAAGATCATCGGCTCGTTTGCCGGTGACATGGAAGCTGCTCACAAAGTCGGTTGTGACTTTGTTAAAGACCTTTCCAGTGTTGACGGTATCAAGTGTGACATCGCTATTTCAACCAACGGTGGTTACCCGTTAGACCAAAATATTTACCAGGCCGTTAAGGGGATGACCGCGGCCGAAGCAACCAACAAGGAAGGCGGCACCATCGTGATGGTCGCCGGTGCCCGCGATGGTCACGGTGGCGAAGGCTTCTTCCATAACTTAGCCGACGTTGACGACCCGAAGGAATTCTTGGATCAAGCCGTTAACACGCCGCGTTTAAAGACGGTACCCGACCAGTGGACCGCCCAAATTTTTGCCCGGATCTTAGTGCACCATCACGTTATTTTCGTCTCAGACTTAGTTGATCCGGACTTAGTCACCGGGATGCACATGGAATTAGCAACGAGCTTAGAAGAAGCCATGCAAAAAGCCTACGAACGTGAAGGCCAGGATGCCAAAGTTACGGTCGTTCCGGACGGCCTCGGCGTTATCGTCAAGTAGATGGCAACGCTAACGACCAACGAAATTTTACAACGGGTCGCGGCCGGGACGTTAAGCCCGGCGGCGGCCGCCGGACAACTAGAAGCGGCGCAAACCGCCGACCTGGGCTTTGCCAGTGTTGATTTAAGCCGGCAAACGCGGAACGGCTTCCCCGAAGTCGTCTACGGTGCCGGCAAAACCGCGCCGCAAATCGCGGGCATCATTAAGGCGATGACCAACCAGACGTTGCCGATCTTGACGACCCGGCTGTCGGCTGAAAAATACGCCGCCTTACAACCGGCGCTGCCGGACGCGGTTTATCACGCTAAGGCGCAGTGCATGACCGTGGGGAAGTTACCGACCCCCAAGACCGACGACTACATTGCCGTCGTCACGGCCGGGACTTCCGACCAGCCGGTTGCCGAAGAAGCGGCGGTGACGGCCGAAGCGTTCGGCAACCACGTTCAGCGGGTCTACGACGTTGGCGTTGCCGGGATTCACCGGTTGTTTGCCAAGTTGGACATTATCCGCGGTGCGCGGGTGGTCATCGTGATTGCCGGCATGGAAGGGGCGCTAGCCAGCGTGGTCGGCGGTTTGATCAACAAGCCGTTGATCGCCGTACCGACCAGTATTGGTTACGGCACCAACTTCCAGGGGATGACCGCCTTACTGACCATGCTGAATAGTTGTGCGTCGGGCATTACGGTTGTCAATATCGACAACGGTTTTGGCGCGGCCTACTCCGCTAGCATGATCAACCAGTTGTAAAATTCAGATAACTAAATCAAGAGAGGAATCCAAGATGCGAACACTTTATTTAGACGCGTTTTCCGGTATTAGTGGCGACATGTTTTTGGGCGCCATGCTGGATCTCGGCCTCGACTTCGACCAATTAAAAGCGGAGCTGGAAAAACTACACGTGAAAGGTTACCGTCTGACGCGCGAACGCTTGGCTAAAAGTAGTATTTACGGCACGAGTTTCGACGTCCAAGTTGCCGGTGGTAAGGACCACGGCTTCGTTGAACACCACCACGCCGCCGACCACCACCACGCGGATACCGCTGCCGACCACGCAACGCACGCTGACCATGACCAGCATGATCACCAAGACGGGCACCATCATCATCACGGTGCGGCCCGCCACCTGAGCGATATTTTGGACTTGATCCACGCCAGTGACTTGTCGGACAACGTTAAAACCCACGCGGAAGCCATTTTTACCGAAATCGCACAGGCGGAAGCAACGGTTCACCACATGCCGTTAGCTGACGTCCACTTTCACGAAGTGGGGGCGTTGGATTCCATCGTGGATATCGTTGGTTGTTGCGTCGCACTAGAATTAATGGACATTGATGAAGTCCAAGCTTCGCCGTTAACTGACGGGAGTGGCTTCATCAACGTCGCGCACGGTCAAATGCCGGTGCCGGTCCCAGCCGTGATGCAGATGCGCGTTGGCAGTCGGGTACCGATTCAACAGCGTTTGGACATCCATACCGAACTGATCACGCCAACCGGGATGGGCATCGTTAAGACGATGGTTAAGGACTTCGGTCCGCTGCCGGAAAATGCGACGCCGTTGAAGGTCGGTTACGGGTTTGGCCAGCGGGACACCGGTGGTTTCAACGCGTTACGGGCCGTCCTGTTCGAAAAAAAAAACTAAGTCATCAGGTCGTTAACCGCACGACCGATGACGTGGTGATGATCGAAGCAAACTTGGACGACCAGACCGGGGAGGGGCTCGGCTACGTAATGGACGTGCTGCTGGAAGCGGGCGCCTACGACGTGTTCTACACCCCGATTCAAATGAAGAAGAACCGGCCAGCCACCAAGTTAACGGTGCTGGGCAACGTGGCGGAAAAACGGGCGCTGACCCAACTGATTTTAAAAGAAACCAGCACGATTGGCGTCCGTTACCAAACGTGGCACCGGACAATCATGAAACGGCACTTTATCACGGTCGAAACGCCTTACGGGGCGGTTCAACTAAAAGTTGCGACCTATGACGGCGTGACGAAGCAGACACCGGAATACGCGGACTGTGCGCGTCTGGCGCAACAGTTTCACATTCCGTTAAGAACGGTTTATCAAGCGGCCACCGTTGCCGCTGCGCAATTGAACGAGGAGGATTAGTTTTTTGTTACATGAATTATTAGCTGAATTCATGGGGACCGCCCTGATGATCATTTTCGGGGTCGGGGTCCACTGCAGTTCAGTCCTAAAGGGAACGAAGTACCGGGGTTCCGGTCACATTTTTGCCATCACGACTTGGGGTTTTGGGATCAGTATCGCGCTATTTATTTTCGGGAACGTTTGTATCAACCCCGCGATGGTGTTAGCACAATGCATCCTCGGTAACTTACCGTGGAGTAGCTTTATTCCGTACTCCGTCGCCGAAGTTTTAGGCGGGGTCGTGGGCTCGGTGATCGTTTGGATTATGTACGCCGACCACTTCAAGGCTTCGACGGGTGAAATTTCACCAATTACGATTCGGAACCTATTTTGTACGGCCCCGGCCGTGCGGAACTTACCGCGCAACTTCTTCGTCGAATTCTTCGACACCTTTATCTTTATTTCCGGAATCTTAGCAATTTCTGAAATTAAGACGCCCGGCATCGTGCCGATTGGCGTTAGCTTACTCGTCTGGGCCATCGGGATGGGACTCGGGGGTCCAACCGGATTCGCGATGAACCTCGCCCGGGATATGGGACCGCGGATCGCCCACGCCATTTTACCGATTGCCAACAAGGCCGATAGCGACTGGCAATACGGGATTATCGTACCCGGCATCGCACCGTTCGTTGGGGCGGCGGTTGCGGCTTGGTTTATGAATGGATTTTTTGGCATTAATTAAGTAATTAAAATTTAAAAAGAAGGCAAATCAAATGACAACATTAGCAGCAAAAAAAGCAACGTTAACCAATTTATTGAAGGATTTAAAGAAGGTCACGGTCGCCTTTTCTGGTGGGATCGATAGTACCTTAGTTTTGAAAATGGCTTTAAACGTTTTGGGTCAAGCCAACGTGACCGCCGTCGTTGCCAACTCCGAATTATTTACGGATGAAGAATTTGACAAGGCCGTTAGTTTAGCCGAAGAATTAGGCGCAACCGTTGAAACGACGACTTTGGACTACTTAAGTGACGACCACATCAAGCAAAACACGCCGGATAGCTGGTACTTTGCTAAGAAGATGTTCTATAACCGCTTAAACGACATGGCGGCTGCTAACGGCAGCAACGCGGTCTTAGACGGGATGATCAAGAACGACGAAAACGACTACCGCCCAGGTTTGAAAGCCCGGACCGAAGCCGGCGCCCGTAGCTTATTACAAGAAGCCGACTTCTTCAAAGTTGACGTCCGGGCCTTGGCTCAAGAACTAGGGTTGACGAACTGGAACAAGGTTGCTTCTTGCTCCGTTTCCTCCCGCTTCCCATACAATACGACGTTGACTCATGAAAACATCGCCCAAGTGATGGCCGCTGAAAAGTACTTACGCAGCCTTGGCTTCCCAACGGTTCGGGTTCGTTTCCACGATGACATTGCCCGCATCGAATTACCAGAAGCCCGCATTGGCGACTTCCTGGTCTTCAATGACCGCGTCAACCGTCAATTACAATCATTAGGCTTCCGTTACGTTACCTTAGACTTAGGTGGCTTCCGGAGTGGTCGGATGAACGATACCTTGACGAAACAACAAGTTGAAGCTTTTGCCTAAAGTGTGATTAAAAAAATGACCCGGAAAATCGATTGATTTTCCGGGTCGTTTTTTGTACGGGTTAATCCATCGTTACCACTAGCTTACCAACAACTTGGTCGGCTTGAAGCTGACGCAACCCGGCAATTAACTGGTCGCGGGTCAAGACGGTACTGATTTGCGGGTCAACCTGGCCCTTGGCAACCAGTGCCAGGAGTTCAAACGCCATCTGGCCGAGGTCGGCGACCTGCGCGGGATTGCCGCTGCGGTGGGCGCCCCCTAGGTCGAGGTTGCTGACGGTAATCGCTTGTTCCGCTGGGAAGACCGGCGTGTCTAACACGCAAACGAGCTGTCCGTTATAGGCTAACCGGGCTAAGTCGGCCTCGGGATGGCCAATCGTGTTGACGACTAGGTCGACACCCTGGTGGTTGGTCAGGGCGGTTAACCGAGTGTCGACGTCCTCAGTCCGGTAGTCGATTTGAGCGTCGGGGTGTAATTTTGCGACGAAGGCCTGTTTCTGCTTCGAAACGGTGGTATACACGGTCTTGCCGGCCTGCTTAGCCAATTGAATCGCCATGCTGCCAACGCCGCCAGCACCGGCGTGAATCAAGACGGTGCGGACCGCGTTGAGGTTGGCCTTACGGTATAGTGCTTGGTAGGCCGTTAACCCGGCACAGAGGCTGGCCGCGGCGGTCGTAACGCTGACGGTCGTCGGAATGTCCGCCAACGCGTTGGCTGGGAAACTAACGTATTCGGCAAAGCAACCGTCGACACCGAGGTTGCCGTGACCACAGACCCGTTGGCTGGGACGGAAGTTATGCACGTTAGCGCCAACCGCTTCAATGATGCCGGCCACGTCTAGCCCTAAGGTGTGCGGATATTGCCAGTCCGGGTGGGGCCCGGTAAAGACTTTGTAGTCGACGGGATTTAACCCGACGGCCTGCGGTTTGATCAACACGTCGTCCGCGCTGATGGTGGGCATTGGCCGTTCCTGCCACTCGAGTTCGGTCAGCGAATGACAAGTTGAATTAGGGACAACTAAGGCTTGCATAAAGGTCACTCTTTTCTTAATCGGTTAAGTCCATTATAGCGGTAAACGTTACTTAAGATGGACAAAAGGTGTTATGGAGGCAGCTTGGTTAGTTAACGTAAAGTTAGTTTCCAGCCTTGACGGTAGCGGTTACAATCGCTAAACTGAAACTAGTCAATTAAATAGTTACAAACACTAGGGGTGTCCAAAAATGGGCTGAGATGGTGCTGTGCGTACCGATCCCTTCGAACCTGTAAGTTCAGACTTGCGTAGGGAAAGTGTCACGTTGAGTAATTAGCGACCACTGGATCAATGCATGTTGATCAGTGGTCGTTTTTATATTAACGGGGCCACTAACAATTAGGAGGAAATCAAGATGGATTTAAAGTTATTGACCACGTTACGGGCCCAAAACCCGATTGTCCTTAACATTGCCAACTTTGTGACCGTGGCCGACGTGGCTAACGGGCTCAACGCGCTGGGGGCTTCGCCAATCATGTCGGCGGAGGTCCAGGAGGCTGACGCCATGGTTCAGATTGCCGGGACGGTCTGCATTAATTTAGGAACCCTGACCGAGTTGCAGATCAACCAAATGCGGGTCGTGGGCAAGCTTGCGAACCAGGCGGGTAAACCGGTTGTGCTAGACCCGGTCGCGGTCGGCGCAATTCCGTACCGTTACCGGGTAGCACGCGATTTACTGGCGAGCCTGCACGTGGACGTGATTCGCGGCAATGCCGGTGAAATTGCGGCGCTGGCCGGGCTTGATTGGCAGGCCAAGGGTATCGATGCCGGCGCTGGTCACGGGGATCTGGTGCACATCGCGCAAACTTGTGCGCAGCGGTTTGACTGTTGCGTGATTTTATCAGGACCGACCGACGTAATTACGGACGGCACCCGGATCGCCCAGGTGCATAACGGGACGCCGCTATTCCAACAACACGTGGGTTCGGGCGACTTGTTATCCAGCCTGGTGGCGGCCTTTCTAGCCACCGGAAACGATAACTTTGAAGCGGCGCAGACCGCCTGTTTAGTGTTGGCCGCCAGTGGTGAATTGGTGGCGCAACAGCTGACCGCTAGTCGGCCGGCGTCCTTTGCCGTGGCCCTAATCGATAAGCTTAGTTTGGTCACACCGGCAGAAATTGAAACGATGATGAAGATTGAATAAGGGGTGCAGAAGTTATGAATGAATTTCCACAAGTATTAACCATTGCAGGAACTGACAGCGGCGGAGGTGCCGGGGTCATGGCCGATTTGAAAACGATGCAGATGCGGCACGTTTTCGGCACGGCGGTCGTAGTCGCGGTCACGGCGCAAAACACGCTCGGGGTCCAAGACTTCATGGCGATGCCGCCGAAGTTAGTTGACGAACAGTGTGCGTCGCTTGCAACTGACCTTAAAATCCGGGCCTGCAAAACGGGGATGCTGGCGGACGCCGAGCACGTCCACTGCGTCGTTGAAAATTTAAAACGCTACGACTTCGGCCCGTTAACGGTCGATCCGGTCATGATTGCTAAGGGCGGCGCCGCGCTATTAGCCGAAGACGCGATTGCCACCGTCCGTGATGAGTTGGTGCCACTGGCAACGGTGGTCACACCGAACTTGCCGGAAGCCGAGAAGCTAACGGCGACAACTATTACCGATCAGGCCGGGATGGTCCGCACCGGTCACGCGCTACAACGCTTAGGGGCTAAAAACGTCATGATCAAGGGCGGCCACGGTGACGACCCGGCAATGGCTAACGATTTCGTGTTGTTAGCGGATGGCTCGGCCTTCTGGTTGGCCGCCCCGCGGACGGATACTGTCCGCACCCACGGCACTGGCGACACCTTGTCGGCTTGCATTACCGCCGAACTTGCCACCGGTCATTCGGTTGCCGACGCAATCAAAACGGCGAAAGCCTACGTGACCGGTACCATTCAGGAAACCATCCAAGTGGGCCACGGCCACGGACCCCTCAATCACTGGGCCGCGTTAAGTGAGGCGGTGACCGTTCATGACGCTTAGTTTTCAACGCGAACAGTTAGCCGCGTACTTTGTGTGTGGTACTCAGGACGTTCCTGATCAGGACTTGGAAAGCGTGGTTCAAACGGCGCTGGATAGTGGGATTACTGCCTTTCAGTACCGCGATAAGGGGGCCAGTCGGTTAACGGCGGCCGAACGCTTGGCGCTGGGAGCACGGTTACACGACCGCTGCCGCGCCGCCAACGTGCCGTTTATCGTGGACGATGACGTTGAGTTGGCCTTAGCTTTAGAAGCGGATGGCATCCACGTTGGCCAAAAGGATGACCGGGTCACCACGGTATTGAACCGGGTCGGCGGTAAAATGTTCGTGGGCCTGTCCTGTTCGACGGTTGCGGAAATTGAGGTGGCCAATCAAATTGCGGGAATTGCCTACATCGGTAGTGGACCAATTTTTCCAACGACTTCTAAAGCTGACGCTGACCCGGTCATCGGGTTAGCTGGTTTGACAGAACTGGTCCGGGTTGCCAAGCGGCCCATCGTGGCGATTGGCGGGATTACCGAAGCCCAACTAGCTAACGTTACGGAGACCGGCGCGGCCGGTTCCGCCGTGATTTCAATGATTGCTAAAAGTACGGACATTGCCCGGACCGTAACCGCGATGCAGCAAGCGGCGGGAGGTCAGTATGCAAACTAAACACTTATTTAGTAGTCAATTTTTACTGTGGCTAGGAGCCGCGATTTCGATTGCGGAAATCCTGACCGGGGCGTTGTTAGCACCGCTCGGACTAGGACGGGGAGTGGCCGCCATCGTGGTCGGCCACTTGATCGGTTGTGGCTTGTTCCTGGTGCCGGCTGGTTACCTGGGGGCGAAACTCCACCAGTCCGCCCTCGGGACCGCGGAGATGGCGTTTGGTTCCTGGGGCGTCCGCTTGGCGTCGCTATTGAACGCCTTACAACTGGTTGGCTGGACGGCGGTCATGATCGTTAATGCCCAGCTGGCGATGACCCGGATCAGCGGGCAACTGTTTCATTTTGAGCAACCGTGGTTGATGGCCACCATCGTCGCCGTTTTGATCATTGGCTGGTTACTAATGGGCAGTCAGCTACTCTTCAAAATCAATAACGCGGTCGTGGGGTTACTCGTCGTGGGCGCGGTACTGATGTTGGCGCTGGTCTTCATGGCTCCGGCGGCAACGGGGCACGCAAGCAGTGCCGCCGCGTTAACGTTCGGCCAGGCCGTGGAATTAAACGTCACGATGGCCTTATCGTGGTTGCCGTTAATCGGGGACTACACCCAGCAGGTCGACCGACCACTACCCGCCGCGCTAGTCAGTGCGGGCGGCTACTTCGTGGGGAGTATCGCCATGTTTATGACCGGGTTACTAATTGTTTTACGCACGGGTCACGACGACGTAACCGCCCTGTTGACGCAGTCCGGTCTCGGCTTGGTCGCACTGTTGATCATCGTCTTCTCAACGGTCACGACAACGTTTCTCGATACCTTTTCCGCCGCAACCAGTCTCGCTAATTTAACGGGTAGTCGGCGGGTCAAATGGCTGGCGGTCGGCGTGACGGTCGTCGGCTTGATCATCGCGTTGACGGTCGCAATGAGTTATTACCAAAACTTCCTATCGCTGATTGGTTCCGTGTTTACACCGCTTTACGCCATTATTTTTGTGACTTATTTTGTTCGCCACGCAACGTTGCCATACTGGCTGAATTTTGCCTGGTGGCTCGTCGGTATTTGGGCCTATTACCAGTTTCAAAGCATCGACTTTGTGGGCGGGACAACCCTACTAGTGCTGCTCAGCTTAGGCTTGGCCGTCTACCTCACGGGTTTTCTGGTCAAACCAGCAACGTTGCGCCAACGGCTTGCCAGTTGACTTTTAGTCAGATTCTTCTAAGATAATAACCAATTAAGGACTTCCCCGGGACCACCTTGGTTACCGGGGCTTTTTTTTTGAGAGGAAGCGAAAGCGGATGAAACAACCACTGATTGGAATTGCACCGGGGACGTTGACGGTTGCTAGCACCATGTTTCCGGGGCGTCAACGTGATTACGTCAACCGGGATTACTTGCGGTCGGTGACGAAGAATGGCGGCACCCCGCTGGTGTTACCGGTGACGACCGACCCGGCGACCATTGCGCGTTATGCCGAGTTGGTTGACGGCTTGCTACTATGCGGTGGTCACGACGTTGATCCCCAATTTTACGGCGAAGAACCGCTGGCGGCGCTGGGAGCAATCGACCCGCAGCGCGACGCTTACGAACTGACGTTGATCAAGGCGGTGCATGCCCAGCAAAAGCCAGTTTTGGGCATTTGCCGCGGGATGCAAGTTTTAAACGTTTGCCACGGCGGCACCCTCTATCAAGACATTGGTGCGATGCCGGGTGAACAGGGCCGGCTGAAACACATGCAGGGCCAATTGCCGGCGTACGGGATCCACCACGTGGCGGTCAGCCGGGACTCGGTGTTGGCAACCGCGGTTGGTGAGCACCAGCTAGCCGTTAATTCGTTTCATCACCAGGCCGTTCGCCGAGTCGCCCCTGGCTTTGAGGTTACGGCGGTTGCTGATGATCAGGTGATTGAGGCCATCGAGCAAACGACGGGCGGGTTACAACTCGGCGTCCAGTGGCACCCTGAAATGATGACCGATGCGGCCGCAACTAACCTATTTAAATTTTGGATAAACGCTTGTGCCGAACGGCAGGATTGACGCAGTTACGGTAAAATAAAACCAGAATGTTTCACGTGAAACATTTCGGTGACACCGTGCGAAACAATGAGGGGATGATGGAGAATGGCAGCAAAGTTTCAATTTCAACCAAGCGCGTTAACCACGCTGGCTGAACGTTACGACGTGGTGATTATCGGGTCGGGGAGCGCTGGCTTAGTCAGCGCGGTTCAAGCCCACGAACTCGGACTAAAGCCTGTAATCTTAGAAAAAATGCCGAAAATTGGCGGCAACACCACCCGGGCGTCGTCGGGGATGAACGCCGCGGAAACGCAAGTTCAACTGGCGCACCACGTGGTGGATAGTTTTGGGGCGTTTTATCACGAAACGTTCGTTGGTGGTGGGCGTAAAAACAATCCGGATTTACTGGAATACTTTACGACCCACGGCGCCCTTGCCATTGATTGGTTAGCCGCCCACGGCATTAACTTAGACGCCCTAACAATCACCGGTGGGATGACGGTACCGCGGACCCACCGCCCGAGTAGCTTGGCACCGGTGGGCGGCTTTTTGGTCACGGAACTGTTGAAACAAGTCGCTGCGGCCAACATTCCGCTCTTTACCGGGGTGACCGTTCAACGGTTGCGTGAAACAAACGGTCGCGTCGACGGCGTGACCGTGGCGTTATCGGATGGTCAACAACGGGAAATCACCGCCGGCAGTGTCGTGTTAGCGACCGGCGGCTTTGGTGCGAACCGGGCGCTGATTACGAAGTGCCGGCCCGATTTGGCGGGTTACCAGACCACTAATCAGCCGGGGGCGACCGGTGACGGGTTATCGCTGGCCGCGGCGGTGGGCGCTGAATTAGTTGATATGACTGAAATTCAGGTCCACCCAACCGTTCAACAGGACACCGATCACGCTTACCTGATTGGGGAAGCCGTGCGAGGCGAAGGCGCCGTCTTAGTTGATCACGCGGGCCACCGTTTTGTGAATGAACTGGATACGCGGAAAAACGTTACCGCCGCGATTGACGGGTTAACGACCCGCCATGCCTGGCTCGTCTTTGACCAAGCGGTGCGGGAACAAGTGCCCGCCGTCGCCTTTTACGACCACGTTGGGTTAGTCGAAAGTGGTGCGACCCTCGCAGACTTGGCTGCTCAAATGGGGGTTTCGGCGGCCACCCTGACGACAACCGTTGATGACTGGAACCAGGCGGTTGCGGCCCAGAACGATACGGACTTTGGGCGGACGACCGGGATGCAACGGTCACTGACGACCGGTCCGTTTTACGCGATTCACATCGCGCCGGCGGTCCATTACACGATGGGCGGCGTCCGGACCAATTCGCTGACCCAGGTTTTGACACCGGCGGAACG
Source organism: Lactiplantibacillus plajomi (assembly GCF_005405405.1). GTDB lineage: Bacteria > Bacillota > Bacilli > Lactobacillales > Lactobacillaceae > Lactiplantibacillus > Lactiplantibacillus plajomi. Next base: position 97,731 of record NZ_BJDZ01000003.1, on the reverse strand, counting down.
CCCGATTGCCGGGTTGTTTGCTGCTGGCGAAGTTGTCGGCGGGTTACACGGTAATAACCGGATCGGTGGCAACTCGATTGCCGAAACGGTTATCTTCGGTCGCCAAGCTGGGCAACAGGTTTACCGTTATTTACAGCAAAAGCAATAGGTTAGTTGGCACAACGTTAATTTCTCGTGATGAGAAATTAACGTTTTATTTTACCAACGAATCCTTTCATCACTGGAACCGTTTTCGTATAATGGGACTTGAAAGGGGTGGCGTCAATGCAAGCAGTGGAAGTGGGCATGCGGATAACCGCAACGGATCAGCAGGCTTACCGCGTCATGGCAATTATTGACCAGGGGCACCAGTTCCTGGTTCAAGCCGAGAATCAGCGAGAGGACGTGCGCGTCATCAACGCGGACGAAGTTGTTCAGCTAACTGAACAAAGCTCAGCTAGTGCGGACGTTGCGTTGGACACGGTCAACGTGGTGGGCCAGCGCTACGTGGAAAATGTCGAAGCGGCGTTCGCAGATTTGACCATCGGCATGCCGGTGCTACTGCAGCGTGAAGCGGAAAACGAACATGACCATAACGCCATCACCGTTTGGACCCTAGCGCACGCACGTTTGGGCTACGTTGCCCGTTATCAAAATCAGGTGTACGCCGACTTACTGGACCAGGGGCAGCTGCTTTACGGCACTGTCAGCGTCCTGGATGCTGCTAAACCGCACTTGGAAATTATGCTGTGGCGGACGAGCGAGCAGGCTAGTCCGGTCGCCGCGATGCGGATTCGGCAACGGGTGGTGGCCCCAACCAAGCCCCAGTTGGCGACCATTCCCCATAACTTGGTCGATACACCGTTGGGGGACGTCATGATTACTTGCAACGGTCGGCCGCTACCCTATCAGGTCGTACCACTATCGCCGTGGTTATCGCCGGCCGATGAATTACGCGTCAGTCAGCGTTATTTACTTACCCCCGACTGGTCAAAGGTGACGGAAAATAGCGTGGTCGCCTGTTACACGACCACCGAGGCGCAGGTGATTCAACGCTGGCAGGCGCCGACCGAAAACGGCGTAATTTTAACCAACGCCAATAGCTTTTACGTCGTCGGGTTGAGTACGGTCCCGATGACTGGTGCGAATGATAACTTGAGTAACGCTTCCGCCACCCGGTCGGTCATTTACCGGGTTGGGGACGTTGCGACCCACGCGCGTCACGGTTTCATTGTGAGTTGGGTCCCGTTTGGCGATCCGCGTGCCCAACCGTCGTTGGCGGCAGCGCTCCGCTTTCCAGAACAGCCGGTTGTCCCATTTTCCCCGGTCGAACCGAAGCAACAACACGCGACTTTTAACCGCCAGGAACTGGCGGCGCTGCTGGTATCGGGCCTGCCCAACTATCAGGGGGGCTTGTGCCTGGAACCGAGCGTTTCCGATTTGACCGTTGAAAAGTTACGGGTCACGCTGGGGGATACCACTTACCACGCCCTTGCAAATTATCAAGAGCACGTGCAGCTGATGGATAACGTGCTCGAAGACGTTAACCAAACGTTGGCGCAGGCGTTGATTCACGCGGTCGTTTACCATGAAATCGCGACCTTGCACTACTTTATGGCGAGCGTGGGCATGGTGACCCAGCCAATTTATCCGGTCCACCTTTACACGGCAACGGCTCAGGATGATGACCAGAAATTGGTGGGCTACTTGGCCTTTTACAACTACGCCACCTTTGACTTTCAGCAGGTGGCGTTAACGGCGATTGCCAGTTTAGCCGTAATCGCCCACCCGGAGCACCCGCAACCGACGGAAAGTGCCCCAAATCCGGATTGGCGCGAGATTTTTATGCATAGTTGGAATGATATGGACTGAATAGTCAAGATTAAAAACAAGGATTAGTTGACGCGGTTTACCGCCCAGCACCACTAACCATAAATCAGGTCGCCAGTACGTTTACTGGCGACCTGATTTTAGTATGCCATTACGCGCGGTGGGCTAAGTAAGTCTTAGCGGTTGCGAGCATGTCGGCGGTTTGTTGGTTTAGCAGTGGTGGTAAGTTGTCGAAGTCAAAGTAGTCGAGACCGAGTGTTTCGTTAGTGGCGTGGTCGAGGGTGGCGCCGCCAACCGCCTCAACTAGGTAGAGCGCGCTGATGGTTTGCGCCACGTCACCGTTGGGATAGTGAACCTCACCGCGGTCAAAGATGTCGATGCGGTCGATGATTTTGACGTCCAAACCACTGTCTTCCTTATATTCACGAACGCAGCCTTCCGCGTAAGTCTCGCCGTATTCCAAGTAACCGCCGGGGAGGCTCCAGTTATGCGTGTCGGTGCGTAAGTTTAAGAGTACCTGGTTACGCTCGTTCACGAGAATCCCCGCCGCGGTGTTGAGAATGATCGGTTTGTGGCCGACCAGTGCCCGAATTTCTTGAATGTAGTTTGCCATATTAATCCTCCCTATAAATCGTCGTTACCTTAATAGTATACGAAAAAGCGGCGACTTACCGTTAAAGTCGATGAAATTCTACCAAGAACGGTTCAGACCGCGCAACCAGCCGGTTCACTTAAGTTGCGGTTCACGAAGACGAGTTGCGTTAGGCCGGCTTTTTAGCTATGATGAAAGCTATGTACTATCAAAAAAGGATCGATTGTTCTTTGATTTAATGAAAAGAGAGTAAGATATGCAGAGAAAATTAAGTACGGGCCAGATGCAAATGATTGCGCTGGGTGGCACGATCGGGGTCGGACTCTTTATGGGATCGGGGTCGACCATCAAATGGACTGGGCCGTCGGTATTAATTGCGTACGTCGTTTCCGGCGCGTTTTTGTACTTGATCATGCGCGCGTTGGGCGAAATGTTGTACGTGGACCCCAATACGGGTTCGTTCGCTAAGTTTGCTTCCGAATACATTCACCCGGTATTCGGCTTCCTGACGGCGTGGAGTAACGTCTTCCAATTCGTGGTCGTCGGTATGAGTGAAATGATTGCGCTGGGTGGGTATTGCCGCTTCTGGTGGCCCAACTTACCGGACTGGGTGCCGGGCCTGATTGCGATCGTCTTTTTGTGCCTAGCCAACCTGATATCGGTTAAAATGTTTGGGACCCTGGAAACGTGGTTTTCCCTCATTAAAGTGGTCACGATTATTTTGATGATCATCGCCGGCTTAGGTTTGATCATCTTCGGTTTCGGTAACCACGGCCAACCCATTGGGATTAGCAATTTATGGACACACGGTGGGTTCTTCACCGGTGGCGTTAAGGGCTTCGTGTTTGCGCTGTCGATCGTGCTAGCGTCCTATCAAGGGATCGAATTGATCGGGGTCACGGCTGGTGAAGCCGAAAATCCGCGCAGTACCTTAGTTAAGGCGATTCGCTCGACGGTGGCCCGCATTTTGATCTTCTACGTGGGTGCGATTTTTGTCATCGTCAGCATTTATCCGTGGAACCAGTTGAACCAGATCGGTTCCCCGTTCGTGCAAACCTTCGCTAAAATCGGGATTACCGCGGCGGCGGGAATTATCAACTTTGTCGTGATCACCGCTTCGTTATCCGGGACTAACTCGGGGATTTACAGTGCCAGTCGGATGACTTATACGCTGGCAGAAAATCACCAGTTACCACGCAAAATGACCTTGTTAAACCGCCACGGTGTGCCATTTTACGCCGTCATTGCCATTTCGGCCGGGATTTTAATTGGGGTCGCCTTGAACGTCATCTTACCGATGTTTTTCAAGGACGCCGGTGAAATCTTTGTAATGGTTTATAGTTCGAGCGTCTTGCCGGGGATGGTGCCGTGGTTCGTCATTCTGGTCAGCCAGATCGAATTTCGCAAACAAAACGCGGCTAAGATGGCCGGACACCCGTTCAAGATGCCGCTATCACCGTATTCGAACTACTTGACGCTGGCGTTCTTAGCGTTAACGTTATTATTCATGTTTATTAATCCGGAAACGCGTTATTCGATTTTAGTCGGCGTGGTCTTCCTCGCCGTGATGACGCTGATTTACTTCCGAAAATACCATGGTAAAACGGAAGAAAACTTGTAAGCAGGCTCAGAGTGGGCCAAAGGTCGTGACCATTGTCACGGCCTTTTTGTTTTACCAAGCTTTGCGGTAAAATTAACACTATCAAGTTGAGAAAGGGTGGCACATTCATGGTAAAACAGGGACACTACGCGCGGGTCAGCCGCCAAAAAAAGCAACGCCAATTAAAACAGCGGCACCAAGCGCACGCTGACCGGGTGATTGCACCCGCGGCGGTTGCTGAATTCTTGCAAGTTCGCTACCACCTTACCCGTGGTAAACAGCAACGACCGGTCTTACGAAAAACGATGCAGCACTTTTTGACGCAGTGGCTTGCACAGGCATCGGCGTCAGCGACTACTTGGGACGTTACGGCGCTAACGACCGCGACGTTGCAACAATTTAACCGTCAGCTGCCGTGGCAGGGTTACGCGTTGATCGATACGGCGTTTGCCGACTTACAGGCCTTTCTTCAAAAAGAAGTGCCGGCCGTACCACTAGCGACCCGCTTGCAACTCAGCGACCCCCTGACGGTCACGGCTTGGCAACGGGTATTGACGACCCAGCTGGCCGTTAACGCGTTGCTCGGCATGTTGGGTGGCCAGCTCGAAACGGTCACCACGACCCAGGTCGACCAGTTGCGGGCGGGATTGCTGACCACGACCGGTGCGGTTGACTGGGCCAAAGCGGCTAGTTTGTTAGGGCCGGTAACGGTCGTCCCGGAAGACGCCGATGCCGCCACCCACACTTGGTTGGCACAGTTGGCAAAGCTGACGCCAAAAGATTTTGACTAACCATTCAAAAAGGAGATTATCGTATGAAATTTAAAACTTCCGACCACGTGACGCTCGACTACACCGATGAGGGGCAGGGTCAGGCCGTTGTGATTTTAACCGGGTTCGGCGGTTCCAAGGATATTTGGCGCGCCCAGATACCGGTCTTATTAGATGCCGGTTACCGGGTCATTAACATTGATGCCCGTTGCCAGGGCCTATCGCAGCACACGGCTGAGGGACTCCGAATTAGCAAGCACGCGGTCGACGCGCACGAATTAATGACTAAGCTGGGTGTTAGCCGGCCGATTTTATTGGGGAACTCGATGGGGGCCTCGACCTGGTTTGCTTACCTATCATTGTACGGTAACGCTGGTATCAAGGCGGTAATCGATGTCGACCAGACACCGAAAATGATTAATACCGACGACTGGCAGTACGGCTTCAAGCAAGTTGAGTGGGCCGATTTCCCGGACTACTTCAAGAAGCCACTTGGGCGTTCGACTTACCGCCAGATCGACGATGCCACCTACGCAGCGGTCAAAGCGGTTGAGAAGCAGGCGCCGTTCGACGGCGTTTTAACGTTACCGTTGTTGATCAACCACGCGTTTCAGGATTGGCGCGACGTACTTTGCCGGATGACGATGCCGTTTTTGGTGATTGCCGGGGAACAATCCCCGTACTTCAATTCCGACTTTGCGGCGGTCGCTGCGCGGATGGCGGAAAACGGCCAGAGCGTCGTGATTCCGGAGGCCGGCCACATCGTGATGGCTGAACAATCTCAGGCGTTTAACGAGGCGTTGTTGGGGTTTTTGAAAGCGCTTTAGGCCGAACGATTTTGCGGTTGTTTTAGATACGTGGGATAGGTGATAATAAGCTTAAGCTTTAATAATTGGAGGGGGAAAATGATGAAAAAAAAGTACGCAGTTGGGCTGGATATCGGAACTAGTTCAGTTGGCTGGACAGTTACCGATTTGAACGGCCGGTTAATGCGGGTTAAAGGAAAAGTTGCCATTGGTGCGCGCTTATTTAAGGAAGGGGAGGCTGCGGCTGATCGGCGGGGTTTTCGGACGACCCGGCGGCGGTTAAATCGGGTGAAGTGGCGGTTACGTTTATTACGCGAAATCTTTGACCAACCGATTAGTGCGGTCGACCCGGGCTTTTTTACCCGGCGGAAATATTCGAATATTTCGCCCCGTGATCCGCAAAATAAGGGTCTCGAGAAGACACTGTTCAATGACCGGACGGACCATGATTTTTACCACGACTACCCAACAATTTATCACCTTCGTCAGGCGTTGATGACGGAGCACCGAAAATTTGATGTTCGGGAACTTTACTTAGCAATTCATCACATTGTGAAGTACCGTGGGAATTTCTTACGTAGCGGGAGTGCGTCGGAATATCGAAGTGTGCCGTTAGAAATTGGTCCGAAGTTAAAAACGATTAACCAACTGCTTAATGAAATTGATCCCGAATTAAACTTGGAACTAATACTTGATGAGGCCAGTGTAGCTGAGCAGAAACGGGTGTTGCTCGCTAAAGACGTTAATGGGTCGGACCGGAAAAAGCAGTTGATTGGACTCCTTTATCAGGCTAATACGGCTGATAAAAAATTGAAAAAACGGCAAAAAGCAGTCGTTACGGAATTAGCGAATGCGTTAGTGGACTTCAAGACCAAAGTTGACGTTTTAACGTTGACTGATGTTGATCAGGAAGTTAAAAAAGAATGGGCCTTTGAGATGGGAAATAGCCAAGATAGCCTCCCAACAATCGAAGGGGAAATGTCCAGCCAGGCGAGTGAGTTAATTGAAACGGTGATTGCGCTGTATAACGGGGTTAATTTAGCGCGCTTAATTCCTGAAGGGATGAGTTTTTCACAAAGCATGATTGCCCGTTATAATCAGCACGCGACTGATTTAGAGCTACTAAAGAAATATATTGATACGCAGGACGATGTTGAGCGACGGCACGCATTACGGGAAACTTATGACCAGTATATTTCTGGTAAAGATAAAACGCAGGCTGGCTTTTTAGACCGGTTGAAGAAATTACTCAAACCGGATTTGAAGAAAAATCAATTAGCGGACCAGATTCAAGCAGAAATTGACTTGGGAACGTACATGCCAAAGTTACGAACTAGTCAAAATGGTTCGATTCCTTACCAGGTCCATCAAAATGAATTGGATCGGATTATCGCTAACCAGAAACAGTATTATCCGTGGTTAGGGACCGAAAATCCGAATGTTAAGCGACGTGGAAAGTTCCCGTATAAGTTGGATGAATTGGTTGGTTTCAGGGTGCCTTACTATACTGGTCCGTTGATTACAACTAAGGATCAGCAGGCGACCTCGAACGCTAAGTTTGCTTGGATGGTTCGTAAGGGTGCGGGGGAAATTACACCTTGGAACTTTGATGACAAGGTGGACCGCGAACAATCGGCCGTGGAATTTATCAAGCGACTCACGACGACGGATACTTATCTAATCGGTGAAGACGTGCTTCCACAACAAAGTTTGCTATACCAACGTTTTATGGTGTTAAACGAGTTAAATAACGTTAAAGTGGACGGGGATGTTTTACCACCTAAACTTAAACAAAGCATCTTTGAACAACTGTTTATGAAAAAACGAACGGTCAGCATTAAAGACCTTCAAAATTACTTGCGGGCGACTGGTCAGTACGACGAATCACCAGAAATTACCGGTTTAGCCGATCTAAAGAAATTCAATAGTGCATTAACCACCTACAACGACTTGATAAAAATTTTGCCAGAAGCGTTAGCAGATCAGACTAAGCGAGCGGACATCGAAAAAATTATTTTGTGGTCGACCGCGTTTGAAGATACGGCGATTTTCAAAACGGCGTTGGAACGAATTGACTGGTTAACGGCCGAGCAACGCCACCGATTGAGCCAGATTCGCTACCGGGGCTGGGGGCGCTTGTCGCAAAAATTATTGACCGAATTAAAGGATGATAGTGGTCGTTCCATCATTCAGTCACTTTGGGATACGCCGAATAATTTTATATGGTTAGTTAACCGTGAAGAAATCAAGCAACAAATTCAAACGGCTAACGCTGCGGACATCACGAATACGGGCTATTCCCAGGTCATTGATGAGTTTTATACGTCGCCACAAAATAAAAAGGCCATTCGCCAAGTCATGCGGGTTCTGGAAGATATTAAGCAAGCAATGGGTGGCCAAGAGCCAGAGCGAATCTTTATCGAGTTTGCCCGTGGTGGTGGTAAAGCGGGGCAAAGAACAGTATCGCGTTCACGCCAAATTGAAACGATTTACGAGAATTTGGCGAAGGAAATTGTGGATGAGAACGTTAAGGATGAACTGAAAACTAAGATTAAAGATAAGGCAGCCTTTACCGAGAAATTGACGCTCTACTTCTTACAAAACGGACGTGATTTATATTCCAATCAGCCGATAAATATTAATGATCTTGATAAGGTCGATTATCATGTTGATCATATTTTGCCGCAATCCTTTATCAAGGATGACTCGCTTGATAATAAAGTATTGACAACGTTAGATAATAACGAGACGAAGGGGGACCAGTTCCCACTCGCTGCCTTTGGTGAGCAATATAAATACTATTGGGAAAAGCTCAAATCGTTTGGACTTATTACACAACGGAAGCTGAACCATTTAGAAATGAAACCGGGTGATATCGATAAGTACGCTTCGGGTTTCGTGAATCGCCAACTCGTAGAAACGCGTCAGGTGATTAAACTGGTGGCGGGCTTACTAGCAAACCAGTACCCAGATACGACAATTGTTTCAGTGAAGGCGGGCTTAACCCATCAGTTCAGACAAACGTTTAATTTTCCAAAGAACCGAGATATTAATGATTACCACCATGCTTTTGATGCTTATCTAACCGCGTTTTTGGGTACTTATCTCATGAAACGCTATCCATCAATGGAACGATTATTTGTTTATGGCAAATTTTCTAAGAGTAAGCTTAAGTTAAGAAGCTTTAACTTCATGAAGCCGTTAGAAAATAAGGACGTGATTTACGCGCCAGGAACTGATGACGTTGCTTGGCATAAACATAATGATTTACAAATGTTAGCTAAGATTTATGATTTTAAACGGATTTTGGTGACGCGAGCGGCGTATGAGAACCACGGAGCCCTGTTTAATCAGACGATTTACAAGGCAGGCAGAAAGGATGCTGTTCCTAAGAAACAGAAATTAACAACGGAATTGTATGGTGGATATTCTGGTGTAACGACTAGTTACATGGCGATTGTGAAGGTCTCGACTAAGGATAGTTTTGAGTTCCAGGTTGTTAAAGTTGCTGCATGGAAACTTGAGACAATTAGACAACTACGTGAACGTGGGCTGACGGAAAAACAAGCTGTTGCTGAAGTCGTAAAGCCGTTAGTGAAAATCGGTAAAAAGAAAAAGTCTTCTGAAACTAAGTCAGGTTTTGAAGTGGTATTGCCACACGTGAAGATTAATCAAGTTTTTAAGGATGCAATTAAGGGAAATGCTCATCGATTTGCACTAACATCAGATCAGTATTATTTGAATTTGCAACAATTGTACTTACCATTGAAAGTTCAAAGAGTTTTTAAAAAATATCAGAAACAAGCGGATGAAAAAATGACGGTAGTGTTTGATGAGACAATTAAACAAATTAATCGCTACTTCACGCTCTATGACATTAATCAGTATCGTAAAAAATTAGCAGCGGGACGTGGAAAATTTTTGCAGTTACCACCGTATACTCGAGTAGAAGATAAAAAAACTACCGTTGGTAAGTATGACGTGTTAGTAGATATTTTTAATGGTATCCATGCTAATGCTGCACGGAAAGATTTGAAAATAATCGGACTCAGTACACCGCTGGGATTGCTCCAAAGGTCAAGCGGGATAACCTTGACTGCTGATGCGGAAATTATTTATCAGTCACCAACCGGCTTGTTTGAACGCGTTGTCCGTTTACGCGATTTATAAGTTTTAGCAACAAAAAAGATGCCATTCGTAATCGAATGACATCTTGTACATATGTAAGTGGTCCGAATACGGACTCAAAAGATGAAACTCGGCACGCAGCCTCGTTTGATTTTAACACTAGAGATCATGTTAAATAGGTCAAAATCTAACACAACTAGATATTAGCATGGACACATAAAATTTACAAGGGGGTTTTTAAATGGGATGGCGCAATGTCCTAGTTACGCAACACGCAAAGATTTCGTACACGATGAACCGGTTGGCAATTCAAACGGATCAGGATAAATTTACGGTGCCGATTTGTGATATTCAGCTATTGATTATTGGCACGACTCAAGCGGTGATTACGAGTGCGGCAATCTGTGCGCTATCAGAGGCACACGTTAAAATTGTCTTTACGGATCATCAGGGAGAACCGGTTAGTGAGACAACGGATTATTATCCAACGCGACGAACGGCAAGGGTTGTCCGTACTCAGGTAATGTGGCCGGAAAAGCGGATTAATAATCTTTGGACCAAGAACATCGGCAGTAAGATTCAAAATCAAATTCAAGTCATTGAATTTATGGATGGAAACCCACAGTCGTTAGTCGATGAGCTGGATAAATTAGAACTGAATGACGTGACCAATCGCGAAGCCGTGGTTGCGAATAAGTACTTTACACTATTGTTTGGCCAAAAGTTTATCCGCCGGGACTTTACGCCGGTCAACGCTGCGTTAAACTACGGATATTCGATTCTCTTATCACTAACTAACCGGGAAATTGTGATAAACGGTTATTTAACTTGTATCGGAATCCACCATGCGAGTGAAGAAAACGAGTTTAACTTGGGTTCGGATTTAATGGAACCGTTTCGGCCGATTGTTGATCAGTGGGTCAGCCAGCAAGTTTTTCAAGAATTCACGCCCGACGTGAAGATTGGACTAGTTTCGTTAATGAGTATTGAAATTGGATTTAACGGGCGAAGGACGTACCTAAGTAACGCGATTTCTGAACACGTAAGTAATTGTTTGCATTTTTTAAGTGGTGAAACGGATGAAGTAAAGATTGAGGTGACCATTCCGGATGAGGTATCGAGTGATGCGATTAATAGTCATGTTTGATGTACCAATGGATACGTCGGAGCAACGCCGCGCTTACCGTCATTTTAGAAAAGCTCTGATTCGCGAGGGCTTTCTAATGATGCAGTATTCAGCCTATGTCAGAGTTTGCGTCAATAAGAAGGCGGCTGAATTTACCGAGAAGCGAATTTCTCCACTAGCACCGCCTGGCGGAAAAGTTCAAACGATGATGGTGACGGAAAAACAGTATCAGGCGATGCACTATATCGTGGGTGAGCCCAGTAATGATGTGTTAAATTCCGCAGAAAGGACGATTGTCATTTGAATATCACGTACTATCCCTTTAAGCCGTTTGAGGTACAAGCTGGTCAATTTAACGTATTTGATATCGGTCACAGTAAAATGTACTACGACTTTTGCCAGGGATTTCAAGATAGTGCCGACACGTTGTGTATTAGTGATGAAAACTTTCACACTAAAACGCTGACGAGTCAGTGTAGTTGGTATGGTGACTTGATGCTTTCCGTGGATTTAAATAAGCTGTTCTTACGAAAGCTTCAGCGACGGATTATTGATATAATGGCAGAGGAACAGCGGATTGCGCTGATTGATCAGAGTCGAAACGTTGTTTCCAAAGTTTCGGATGTTAGCTTTTTAATGGATTTACCGTTGGAAGTTGGTGAATTACCGGATATTGAGCAAATTATCAAATTTGTAGGCATTAGTTTTCCGCCAGATTTAAAGGCCCATCCAGAAATGGTGTTAGAAACCCTGATTCAGACCCACGTTGAATTAGGATCACAAAAAGCGATTGTGTTGACGAATGTTAGTCATTACGTGACGTATCAGCAGTTACAAGAACTTACTCAATTGGTTCAAGAATTAAACGCCACTGTCATCCTCATCGAATATTCAGAAAGTGGTCGTAAGGATAAATTCGAGATGCCTTGCTATTACTACGTTGATGAAGATTTGGTAGATTGGCGGTCGTAAGATTATGAAAATGGCCTGTGGAAAAAGCGGTTTTAGATAGAGGTCATTTTAAATAGGTCAAGAGTTCACGCGTTTGCTTTGGCAACGTTGATAATGTTTTAGATAGAGGTCATTTTAAATAGGTCAAGAGTGACCATTAAACGGCTATGGTTGAATAGCTTGTTTTAGATAGAGGTCATTTTAAATAGGTCAAGAGTGCTTTTCCCAGAACCAAGCATTAATTCTTCGTTTTAGATAGAGGTCATTTTAAATAGGTCAAGAGTTGAAACAATTTCAAATGGTTTCCGATTTTCGTTTTAGATAGAGGTCATTTTAAATAGGTCAAGAGTTTTGATTTATCAGTTTTTTCATCCATATCAGTTTTAGATAGAGGTCATTTTAAATAGGTCAAGAGTAAAATTAAAGGGGACTGCGCAAAAAGAAGCGTTTTAGATAGAGGTCATTTTAAATAGGTCAAGAGTTCTGTCTTTTTTATTTGCTAATAAAACAGCGTTTTAGATAGAGGTCATTTTAAATAGGTCAAGAGTCAAAGGCAACGGTAGTGATACTAGTAATAGGTTTTAGATAGAGGTCATTTTAAATAGGTCAAGAGTGAATGTGTATGGTGATTACCTGGAGTGGTCGTTTTAGATAGAGGTCATTTTAAATAGGTCAAGAGTATGATTCATTAATTCGTTCTTCTGCAATCTGTTTTAGATAGAGGTCATTTTAAATAGGTCAAGAGTGATGGCAAAACTTGTTCGTAGACCCAATCTGTTTTAGATAGAGGTCATTTTAAATAGGTCAAGAGTTAGTCCAGCGGTGGTCGTTGATATGCTTTCGTTTTAGATAGAGGTCATTTTAAATAGGTCAAGAGTTTTAATGTTTTAGCGTCCATCTAACCCACCGTTTTAGATAGAGGTCATTTTAAATAGGTCAAGAGTTTTCAACGCCTGTTGCAGGGGGCATAACCTGTTTTAGATAGAGGTCATTTTAAATAGGTCAAGAGTTAACTGATACATCGTTATCACCACCAAACTGTTTTAGATAGAGGTCATTTTAAATAGGTCAAGAGTCAAGGAGGGAAAAACGATGAGAAGTAACGAGTTTTAGATAGAGGTCATTTTAAATAGGTCAAGAGTCAGTGAACTCGCTAAAACGTTTGGTGACCTGTTTTAGATAGAGGTCATTTTAAATAGGTCAAGAGTAGTGAGCTGGTCTGATAATTGCGTAAGTTGGTTTTAGATAGAGGTCATTTTAAATAGGTCAAGAGTCCGCTGCTGTGCTTGTCCGCACAGGGGACAGCTTTAGATAGGTTGAACGTTAAACCTATCTATCTCTCCAATGTTTCACGTGAAACATTTCCATCCGAAAAAGCGACCCCAGCACACATCACGTGTACTGGGGTCGCTTTAATTAGTCACAAATTGTTACACAATCTTATCCGGGTTCAACAGGTTATTTGGATCCAAAGCTTGTTTGACCCGCTGCATGGTGTCAATTTCAGCAGCGTCACTGGTGGCTTGCAAGTACTGGCGCTTTGCGTAGCCAATACCGTGTTCACCGGAAACTTTCCCACCAAGTTCAATAGACTTGTTATAAAGGGCGGTGAAGACGGTCATTAGCTTCTTTTGCCAAACGTCGTCAGCGTAGTCGTCTTGGCAAACGTAGAGGTGTAGGTTGCCGTCCCCCACGTGACCAAAACCGGGGATGCGGACGTTTTCTTGCTTGGCGAGATCGTGGGTAAAGCTGACGAAGGCCGCGGTTTGGTCGCATGGCACCACCGCATCGGCTTCGTCCATCGTGGTGGTTGACGCTTGGATAGCTTCCAAGAAACTGTCGCGGGCCTTCCAGACGTTGGCTTTAAGTTCTGGGGTATCAAGAACGTAGGCGTCGGTCGCACCGTTGTCCAAGCAAAGTTCGGCGAGGGTTTCGTAGTTTTGTTCGACGACGGCGTCCTGCTGGCCATCGAGGGTCATTAGTAAGTAAGCGGCGGCACCGGATTGGGGAAAGGCTTGCTTTTTGAAGGCTTCCCAGTATTTAACGGTGTCGGCTTCGAAAAATTCAACGGCGGTCGGGAGGATACCAGACTGTAGAATCTTCGGGACGGTGATGAGTGCCGCCTTGAAGTCATCAAACGGGATTAATAAGCCCGTGCTGACTTTGGGTAGCGGGCTAACTTTCAAAACGGCTTCGGTCACGATTCCTAAAGTGCCCTCCGAACCGATGTAAAGGTCCTTTAAGTCAAAGCCGGAACTGTTTTTAACGACTTGACCACCAAGGTGTAGCACTTGCCCTTCAATGGTTACGACCGTCAGTGCCCGCACCGATTCACGGGTCACGCCGTACTTAACGGCCCGCATGCCACCGGCGTTGGTTGCAATGTTGCCTCCGATGGTTGCCGTCTTTTCACCGGGATCGGGGGCGTACAAGTAGCCCTTATCCTGAGCGTAGTCGGCGAGGGTTTTTAATTGTACGCCGGCCTGAACGTTAACGGTGAGGTTGGCTTCATCAAGGCCGATGATGTGGTTCATCGCGCTCATGTCGAGCAGGATCCCACCCTCGGTTGGCACGCAACCACCGACTAAGCCGGTCCCGGAACCACGGGTCGTTAACGGCATTTTAGCAGCACTAGCTAACTTTGCAACTTTGGCGACTTCGGTAGTTGTCTTGGGGGTCACCACGATATCGGGGCGGTGCGCGACCGTTCCCAGTTCGTCGTGGCCCCAGTCGGCGGTGATTTGATCACCGGTGCGAACGGCCTGTGCGCCTAGCGCAGTTATTAATTGTTCTGATACTGATTTTATTGGAGTTGTAACTGACATCTAATCAACCTTTCTTAATTTTCAACGGGTGTTTGTTTCGTTGCTTTGAGGAAATCAATAAATTTTTGCAGGACCGGCGAGATTTGACGGGTGTGGTTATACGCAATGTAAACCATCCGGGTGTCAGCCGGAACGTCTAATGGGATTCGTTTAATGTTAAAAGCATCTAAAAACATGGTGTTAGCAACGACGCCGACCGAGTGATTTGTTGCCACTTGCCCGGCAATCGTGACCTCGCTGTCGAGAGACTCCGCAAAGGTTAAATTGGGACACTTCGCGTTGAGTTCGTCGCGAACCGCGTGGCCAATCGGCGTGTTTTTCAGATAGGTCACGAGGTCGTATGGGCGGAGCTGTTCCGGTTCAAGGTGCGTTTCCTTGGCGAGCGGGTGGTCGGGTGCTACGATAACGACAATTGGCTCGGAAAAGAGTGGAATAAACGATAGGTCACTATAATGAACGTCTTGAGAACAGATGCCAACGTCGTAGCGACCATTAGAAAGTCCTTCCAGAATCGGACCGGAGAATTCGTCGTGCAAGGTGAAGTAGGGCGAGCCGACGTCGCGGGACTGAAAGTCCTTGATCATATTAGGAAGCCGAGTGCCGATCGAAGTCGGGATACAGGCAACGTTAATGATGCCGGCGTCGCTTTTAATTTTTTGTTGCAGTTCGCGTTTGCCTTCATCCAAGATGTTAAGCGTTGAGCATGTGGTGTTATAAAACATCCGGCCGTATTCCGTTAATTGAATGTTACGGCCGGTTTTCTTAAAGAGAACACAACCAAGTTCTTTTTCAAGTGATTTCATCGCGTTGCTTAAACTCGGTTGACTAATATAAAGGTGAGCTGCAGCTTTAGTGTAGTGCTGGTATTCAGCAAGCGTTCGGAAATAATATAGTTGATTCAGGTTCAACAGGGATCCCTCCTAATAGCTAATAAGTATAAAACCATCATTTAAATACATATGTTGACACCTATATCATACAATGGAACCGCTTACTGTTAAATTAGGCTTTATCTATAAATCGATAGACTTAATCTATAAAAACCCTGAATTTCAAATAGTTAAGGGGTTTACAAATAGCCAAAATAATAAAATCACAAATTAATTCGGGCGGTTTTTACAGAAACAGCTTGCTATAATCGCCGTTAAATAAACGTTATTTCCAAAAGTTATCAATCCGACAACTTTTGGAATTTTTATTTTGTGAATGACGGCACTACACTAAGACTTGTAAGAAAGCGATACCATTTAGCGTCAAAGGAAAGGAGGTTCACGATGGAAACAACTAATACCAGGGTGATTCACCGCTCTCACGTCTTTACGGCAGCGTTCTTAATCATCTTTTGCTGTGCGGCATCGTCCGCATTCTCAGTCTTTGCTATTCCGTTACAACACGCAACGGGTGGCACTGGATCACAGGTTGCATTAACATTAACGCTTTATCAATTCTTTATGGCTTGCTTCGGCGTTGCATCGGGTCACATTATGGATAAATTCGGTGCGAAGAAGCTGATGTATTTTGGTGGTTTGATCTTTGGCCTGGGATGGTTGTTAACCGCTTTCGTTCATAATTTGTTCTTTCTTTACGTCACAGTTGGTTTAATGGCGGGTGCCGGTAACGGCATTATGTATAACCCCGCACTACTAACCGCATTGAAATGGTTCCCCGAAAAGCGCGGGACGATTTCCGGATTACTTTTGGGGGCCGCTTCGTTAGGACCGTTAGTCTTAGCTAAGGTCGGTGCCATTTTATGTGACCAGTACGGAATGAACGGATTTATTCCAATTGGATTAGCGTACTTAGTGATTTGCTGGGCAGTTGGCTGGATGATGGATACGCCAACCGAACACGACGTTGACACGCCGGCAGCTACGGCGGCCGATGCCAACGACTTTACCCCGACAGAAATGCTGAAAACGGGGAAGTTCTGGTTGTTACTACTATTATTCTCAATTGCATGTACCGCCGGCATTATGTTGATCGGTTCCCTTTCAATGATTGCCCAAGTACAACTGCAAATGACACCCGTTGTTGCGGCCGACATGGTCGTGATCAACACCCTAGCCAATTTCGGTGGCCGGTTATTGACCGGGAAACTTACCGATAAGCTGGGACAAACCAAGACTTTGGCCGGCATCTTAGTTTTAACGATTGTTGGCTTAGCCGGCTTGCGGTTCAGTACTAATTTAGTTGGTTTCATCATTTTCCTAATTTTATTAGGAGCTTCTTTCGGTGGCGTGCTCGTCGTTTACCCAACTTTAACGGGTAACACGTTCGGGTCGACCCATTCCGGAATCAACTATGGTTTGATGTTCTTTGGTTACGCCATTGGTGCGTTGGTCGGACCGCAAATTGCTGCGATCTTCACGAACCAGGGTGCCGGCGTTGCTACGTATTACCCAGCCTACATGGTCGCAATTGGTGTTGCGGTTGTTGGGTTGGTCATTGATTTGATTTTGATGTCACGCGGCATCGGAACCAATAAAAAACAAAAAGAGGAGAGTGCTAAATAATGGCTACTGCAGAAGAAACACGTCCATACGAACCAACTAAGAAGTTAGTTCACACAAAACCTGGTACTAAGATGACTGATGAAGATTTCCAACTTTATCTCAAACAAATAAAGCACTTGGCTGAAAACGAATTTGATTACTTACAAAAAGAAGTTGAAGTGACGAACCGCTTCCCACAAGAATTCTTCAAATTAGCGATCGATAACGACTTATACCGCTTCGCCTTACCATTGAAGTACGGTGGCTTTGGCTTAACTTGTTCCCAAATTTTCCAAGTCCAAGAAATGTTCTCACGTGGTCCTGGTGGTATGCGGATGCACTTACACTACGCCGCTGACTTGAACTGGCGGATCATGGATGAATTCGGTCAACCAGAATTAAAGGCCGAAGTCATGCCAAAACTCCAAGACAAGACCATCTTCACCTGCTTCGCCTTGACTGAAGAAACCGGTGGTACCGGTGCCGACTTGCATACGACTGCCGTTCGCGATGGTGACGACTACATCTTAAATGGTGAAAAGACTTTAATTTCACACACTGACTGTAGTGACGCCGCTTACGTTATCGCCGTAACGGATCCGGATGCTGAAGGTGACAAGCGTTTGAGTGCTTTCTACGTTCCAGTTGACACCCCAGGGTACGAAATCGTCCCAATGCCTCACATGATGGGCTGCCGTGGTGCTGGTCATGCCGGCTTGAAGTTCACTAACATGCGCGTTAACAAGAAGTACTTGTTAGGTAAAGAAGGCGACGGACTGCACGTTGCTATTTCATCACTTTCAATTTCTCGTGCCCACATCGCTTCAAGTAACTTAGGGATGAGCCAACGGATGCTTGAAATGGCCATTGCACGCGCTAAGGACCGGGTAACCTTTGGTAAACCATTAGCAAAGCGTCAAGCTATTCAACAAGAAATTGCTGACATGGGGACTGAAATCTTTGCTTTACGCACCATGTTACACAACTTAGCTGAACAATATGATCGCGGCGAAGACATTGAAGAAAAAGCCGCAATGTGCAAGTTGTTCAGTATCAACACGGTTAAGTTAGTTTCAGACTACTGCCTCGAAATCTTCGGTGGGATTGGCTACTTTGAAGACAACCCTTACGGCCCAGTAGAACGCATGTACCGTGATTGCCGGGCAATGTGGCTTGAAGAAGGCCCTCGTTCAGTTCAACGTCTTACGGCAGCGCGGAAGCTGATTGCTAACGACGGCATTATTGAATAATAAATTTTAAAGAACATGCCGATAGTATAGGTTAAGCCGTGCTATCGGCATGTTTACTT
This sequence comes from Lactiplantibacillus plajomi, assembly GCF_005405405.1. Taxonomy (GTDB): domain Bacteria; phylum Bacillota; class Bacilli; order Lactobacillales; family Lactobacillaceae; genus Lactiplantibacillus; species Lactiplantibacillus plajomi. The sequence goes on along the minus strand of NZ_BJDZ01000003.1, from coordinate 79,323 downwards.
AGGAGGAAGTTTTCATGAGTAAAACTTTAGAAGGTATTCGCATTGTTGACATGACAACGTTCCTGGCCGCACCAACGGTTGCCCGCGTTTTAGGTGAATGGGGTGCCGACGTCATTAAAGTGGAACCACCGAAGGGTGACGCTGAACGGACGCAGGGTGCCGTGTTCAACATGCACTACTCGGATGATGAAAATTTAGGTTTTGATATTTCGAACTTGAACAAACGCTTTGTAACTTTGAACTTAAAGAAGGAAGACGGTTTAAAGGCTTTCGATGATCTGTTGAAAGACGCTAACGTCTTCTTGACCAACATTCGGACCCAGTCCTTGGCCCGGTTAGGAATCGACTACGATACGTTAAAGAAAAAGTTCCCGAAGTTAATCTTTGCCCAGGTCTTAGGTTACGGCGAACACGGCCCGCAAAAAGACGCGGCCGGCTTTGATGCCACCGCCTACATGTCCCGTGGTGGGGTGCTAGGGACGACGCTTGAAGCGGGTCAGAGCCCGATGAACCCGGCTAACGGTTATGGTGATTTCCAAGTTTCAATGTGTTTGGCAGCCGGAATCTGTGGCGCCTTACTGAAGCAACAACGGACTGGCGAAGGTGACAAGATCACCGTTAGTTTGCACCACGCCGCTTTGTTCATGCAAAACGTGGCGATGGTTTCCGCACAGTATGGCAACACTTACCCGAAGAGCCGTCTGAACGTGGCCAACCCGTTCAACGACTGCTTCCAGACCAGCGATAATCGTTGGTTCGTGATGTGTGTGCCCGTCTTTAACCGCGACTATAACAAGGTAATGACCCTGATTGGCCGTAAAGACTTAGTGGATGATGACCGTTATAACGATATCGACCAAATCAATGCTAAACACTTGAACACGGAATTCATCAAGATTTTGGACGAAGCCTTCAAGAAACAACCGCTACAGCACTGGGTCGACGTCTTTAAGGAAAACGACTTACCATTGGAAGCTTGCTACGTGCCAACCGAAATTTACAAGGACGATGAAGCTTGGGACAACGACGAATTACGGAAGATGAAGTTCCCGTCCGGTAACGAACGGATGATTCCAACCAACCCGGTTCGCTTTACCTCCCAGGGGAACCCAGAATTAAAGATTTCCCGTGCTCAGGGGTCCGATACCCGTGCGGTCTTGAAAGAAATGGGTTATTCCGACGAGAAGATTGCCAAGTTAGTCGAAGAAGGCGCGGCGGCCGAAACTCGGCACATCGGCGATCCGGTATAAGACGAGAGGAGAATGCGTTATGGCATTACAGTATACGGATGAACAAAAAGATTTCTTACAAATGGTCAAAGAGTTTGGGGATCAGTATTTAAGCCCAAAGGATGTTCAGAAATATGACCAAGCGGGTGAATGCCCGGAAGACTTGTTCAAGCCAGCCTTTGACATGGGACTCCACATGTTGGAAATCCCGGAAAAGTACGGTGGCGCGGGCTTGTCTTACGAAACAACCGCAATGATTTTTGAAAAGTTGGCCAGTTACGACCCCGGCTACGCCATTACCCTGGTTTCGACCTTCGTGGCGTTACGGTCGGTCATGATTGCCGGTAACGACGACCAAGTCCAACGTTTCGCGGACATCATTGCCCCCGGTGCCTTTGCCGCCTTCGCTTTGAGTGAAGCGGATGCCGGGACTGACGCGGGTTCTGTTCAAGCAACGGCCACCCGTGATGGTGATGATTATATCTTGAATGGCGAAAAAGCCTTCATTACTAATGGGAGCTTAGCCGACGTCTTCGTTGGGGTTTTCCGGACTTCCGATGACGGCAACAAGGGGCTGAGTGCGTTCATGGTTGAAAAGTCCCGCGGTGGCATCACGGCTGGTAAGCACGAAGATAAGATGGGCTTACGGTTGTCGAACACGACCAACGTTACTTTTGACCACGTTCGCGTTCCAGCGAAAAACCGGATCGGTGAAGAAGGTGCGGGTCTGAAAGCTGCTTTAAATAGCTTGAACTTATCACGGGCCTTCGTAGCGACCTTAGCCGTTGGGATTATGCAACGGGCGTTGGACGAAGCCGTTAAGTACGCGCAGGCGCGGCAACAATTCGGCAAACCGATCATTAAATTTGAAGCCGTTCAGGAAATGTTAGCCAACATGGCGATGGCGACTGAAGCCTCCCGCTTAATGGTTAACAACACCATGAAGATGATGGACGCTGGTAGCTTGGTTCGTAAAGAAGGGGCCATGACCAAGGCGTTCGTTACCGACCAAGTACAAAAAGTAACGTCGGACGCCGTTCAAATCTTTGGTGGTTACGGTGTTTCACGCGAATTTCCAGTTGAAAAATTAATGCGGGACTGCAAGGTCTTCCAAATTTTTGAAGGCACGAACCAGATTCAGCGGGTCACGATTGCCCACGAATTGGATCGGGAGTACCGCAACTAGGGGTGAATAGTAATGAAATCGCTTGTATTTATTAAAAGTGTTCGCAAATTAAACGCGGATCCGCAATTAGATGCCCAGGGCCAAGTAAATGCGGATGCCGACGTGGGAATTAACTATCTGGATAAGTTGGCGATTGAAGCCGGCTTACAACTTGCCGGAACGGATGGCAGCGTAACCGTTGCCAGTTACGGTGATCCAAAAGCAACCGAAAGTACGTTGCGCGATGGTTTAGCCATGGGTGCTACCAAGGCGGTAGCGATTACCAGTGATTTATTGACTGATCAGTCCAATCAAGTTGGCCTGGGTGTCATTTTGGCAGAAGCAGCGGCCCAACTTGGGGATTACGACGTCATTTTGACGGGTGACCAGGCGAAGGACGATGCGCAAGGCTGTGTCGGACTGCGGCTCGCCAACGCGCTGAAGTTACCGTACTTTGACCGGGTCAATGACTTAACTGCGGCTGACGGCCAACTAAACTACCAGTTACTGTGGGAACACGGTAAGTTGAATGGTTCGACCGCCACTCCGGCAGTTATTTCGGTAACCGATACGATCAATAAGCCGCGGCTTCCAAGCTTTAAGACGAAGATGACGGCTAAACGGGCCAAGATTGAAAGTTTGGCCGTTGACCAGTTAACGCTGATGGACGATGCGACTTGGCAGCATTTAAACGCTGCCGTAGTTGCCCAACGGTTTGTGCCGAAACCGGAGCGTCCGGCGGCTAAAATCGTTAATTACGATGATGATGGCGATGCAGCCATCAAGGACATGATGGCAGTTCTGCAACAGCAGAGCATTATTTAACGGGTGGTGAAAAATTATGACAGAACGACCAATTTACTTAGTCCTATTAGCTGATCCAGCTTTTACGGATAAAAATTTAAACTTAATTCATTTTGCCCAGGACGCGTTTAATGACCAACCATTAAATGCCGTTGTGGTGGCACCTGCCAGTGAACCAGCCGTGACCGACTACGAAAAGGCGGGCCTCAATGAACTTGATGTGCTGACCTACGCGCAGTTTTCAAAGGCGAAGGTTGCTCAAACCGCAGCGACAATTAGTGAGTTTTTGACCGGTCAGTCACATAGCGCAGTTCTATTTGGTAACGATTTTGGAACGACCAGCATTGCGAAGTTAGTGGCGGCCCAGTTACACGAACCGCTGATTACGCACATCAATGACGTTAGCGCCGTCGATGACGGTTGGCAGCTTCAAAAGCGCGTGTACAACGGGAACTTATTACAACAATTAACGGTGAAGGCTAACGAAGCGGCCTTGCTAACGGTCGACGTTGCCGGTGTTAACGATAAGGTTGCAGCTGGCAAGCAGGTGACGGTGGTAAAGAACCGTGCCGTTACCAAGGTTGCTACGGCAGCTGACGTGAGTTACGAGGCCTTATCGACCGCGGTCGACCAGTTAGAAGACGCCAACGTCGTCGTTGCTGGTGGCCGGGGGATGCAAGGTCCCGAGGGCTTCGAATTGTTACAACAGTTAGCCGACCGGTTACACGGTAGTCTCGGAGCCTCACGGGTCGCCGTCGACGCCGGCTGGGTCGGTAAGGAAACCATGATTGGGATGACCGGGAAGACGGTCGTACCTGACGTTTACATCGCCGTGGGCATTTCCGGTGCTTTCCAACACACTATCGGTATGGACCAGTCGAAGTACGTCATTGCCATTAATACCGATCCGGACGCCGCGATTTTTAAATTTGCGGATTACGGGATCGTGGGTGACGGCGAAACCGTTGTTAAGCAACTCTTAAGTCAGTTAAAGACACCCGTAGCGAGTTAAAGGGAGGACTGAATTGCATGACTAATTCGAATAGTTTGCACTTGCCAAACGCCTTTCCAATGACGATTGCCGCGGTTTGGCGTAAACGGTGTATGACAACTCCAAATCAAACCTTTTTAATTCAAGACCGGCAACGTTTAACTTATCGGGAAGTGGATCAGTTGAGCGACCAGGCCGTGACCTTTTTAGACCAGTTACGGGTCAAAAATGGTGACGTTGTTGCGATTCAAATGGCAACGAGTATTACGGCAATTCAATTGATGCTTGCTTGTATCAAACAGGGGATCACAATTTTACCGCTTAACCCGCACTTGGACCCTGACGAAGCACAAGCATTGGTTGATCGGATGCAACCGACCCTCATGATTACCCAAAGTGATGGTCGTAATTCGTTAAGCCTTAACTGCCCCGTTGGCTATCAACAGCAAACGGTTCGACTTAGTCAAGTGCCATTACAAGCTATGCAACGCCGGCAACGACCGCGAATCGCGGCCAGCGTCAAGCACCCGGCGGTCATCATGTGTACGTCCGGGACGACCAGCTTTTCCAAAGGCGTCATTTTATCCGATCAGAATATACTTTACAGTGAATTGCAATTCAATCGGATTTATGGCATTACCGCGGACGATGTCCTGGTCTTACCGTCCGGCATGTACCACGCCATTGGGTTTCATCACGGTTTAGTATCAACCATGCTGGCCGGCAGTACGATGGTCTTGATGCGCCGTTACTCGGTTGCAGGTTTGAAGAAAGCGATTTTAACGCAGCACTGTACGTACCTGGTCACGGTGCCAACCGTGATTTACGACGTGTTGGGTTGGTTCAAACGACCAAGCGACTTGCGGTTTATCGTTTCGGGCGGCTCACCGTTAAGTGACGGGCTCATCGACCGTGCCAAGAAAGTACAACTACCCGTGTATAACATTTATGGGCTCACTGAATGCGCACCATTTTTGTGCACCACGCCAGCCTATTTCGAGATGAAGCATCAGCATACGACGGCAGGTTACCCGATCGACGGCGTGCAGGTCGCACTGTTAGATGACCAACACCGTAAGATTACGGCAACTGGTCAAGTTGGTCAGATTTATGTCAAGGGGCCGGTCGTCTTTGGCGGCTATTACCACGATCCAGTTAAGACCAAGCAGACGTTAACGTCTAGCGGCTGGCTGAAGACGGGGGACCTCGGACATTGGAACCACGACCAGGCGCTAGTGGTCGATGGCCGGAGTAAGGACATCATTATTCGTGGCGGCGAAAATATTTCAGCCTACGTAATTGAACGAGAACTACTGCGGCACCCGCACATTAAGGATGCGGCGGCGGTTGGGCTAAAGGACAACCGGTTAGGTCAAATTATCGGTGTGTTCATTGTTACAACGCCGAGTGATACGGCACTGACATTGACGATGATTAAAAACTTTTTGGATGCGCGCGGCGTGGCCAAAAAGTTCTGGCCGGAAAAGGTTAAAATCGTTACCGAATTACCGCGGACAAGCTCCGGAAAAATCAAGAAACGTCAGCTGGTGTTGGCCGCTGAAAGCAACGGTCAGGTCCTAACGCACGACCGGCCGGGCCACGATTCCGGTTGGGGCGTGACGATGGAAGCTTAGGCTAATTCTAATAAAGGATGGGTGAATGGTTATGGAAGCTAATTTTTATCAGGTGCACTTGGGGGACTTCTTCGTGGCACCAGGAATGCTGAATCATCTCAATATCTTGCACGGTGGGGTGTTACTAAAGCACTGTGACTCAACCGTTGGGGTGTTAGCGAACCGCTATAGCCATTCACGCGTGCTGACCGTTGCCATCAATCAGTTTGAATTTAAACGTCCTGCGCACGTGGAGGACCACATCTGGTTTCGCATCACCTTGCTAAAGACGGGGCGGCATTCCATGAACTTTTTAGCCGAAGTCTTTAGCCAAGGCATTACGCAGGGGGATCCAGTTAAAATTGGTGAGGGAATCATGGTCTTTGTGGCCGTCAACCAGGCATTACGGCCCGTTAAGATCCCACCCTACCAAGTTACCGATACCGACCACCAAACTAAAATAAATGCAATCATCGATAAATTTGGGGTGTAGGCACCTAGACGGCCGTTAGCCGGAGCAATCCGACTAACGGTCGTTTTTTGTGGTGAAAAATATCAAAAAACGCTCACCGTTTCAAGGTTTAACGGTGGGCGCTGCGTGTATCATAGGTTGAATTAATATTTACTTACGGTTTCCGGCATGCCGTCGATCACGTCAGTCAAGGCGTCGACCATGCCATCGGTACTAACGGTTGCGCCGGTAACGGCGTCGATGTCGGGCGTCTGTTCGGTTAAAATCCGGTGAATCACCTTTGGAAGTGCCTGTTTTTCTAGACCATGCAGTTTAGTGCCCGGTTTGATTTCAATTCCGGTGATTTCGTCGTCAGAGAAGGTAAACTTGACGGGTAAGTCGTGCATATAGCCGTCCGCAATGATTTTATAACTCCCTGCTTTATATTTGGCCATTTTACTCAACTCTTTTCCAAATAGAATCGTTCCCTTAACCTTATCGTAGCACGGATTGGCGCCAATAATTAATTGGTTTTAACTATTGATTGATAGCGGTTTCTTACGGAGCGATTTCACTTGAACAACAAAAAAAGTTCCCGGCGATTGCCAGGAACTTTTACGCCTCAATTAGTTCAGCGCCTCAGCCCGCGTAAAGCGGAACCGAATGAATTTTCCGATTTCGGTCACGATCAACACGATGATCCCGCATACGATTGGAATTCCCCAACCGTAAAGGAAGTTGATGTTGGTCGTGTGGAACACGTCCTGCATAAATGGTAGGTAAATGATTCCGAGTTGCAACAGAATCAAGATTCCAATGATGTAGAACGCCATCTTGTTTTGGAAGAAGTACTTCGAAATAACCGGGTGGTCGTTTCGTAAGTTAAACAGGTAAAAAATCTTCCCGAAGATGATGATGTTTAAAGACATCGTACTCCCAATCACGTTTGGTAAGCCAATCGCGGTCAGGTAGTCGTAGGCAAAGATGCCGAGTCCGGAAATCAGTAACGACACGTAGACGATTTCAAACGAGTCGAGTTTGTTCAAAATCCCACGCTTGACGTCCCGCGGTCCCCGGGTCATGATACCGGCTTCCGGCGGCTCGAAGATAAACGCGAACTGGATGGTCAACGCGGAAACCATGTTGATCCAGAGTAACTGGGTCGGGTAAAGTGGTAGTTCGTGGCCCATCAAGATACTGATAATGACGACGAGGCCTTCGGCGAAACTGGTCGGCAGTAAGAACCGAATCGTTTTGCGAATGTTGTCGAAGACGTGGCGACCTTCACGGACGGCAGCGACGATGTCGGCAAAGTCGTCGTCGGCGAGGACCATGTCAGCCGATTCCTTGGCAACTTCGGTCCCCTTGATCCCCATGGCAACCCCAATGTCGGCTTGCTTCAGGGCGGGGGCGTCGTTGACCCCGTCCCCGGTCATGGAAACGACGTGACCATTAGCTTGTTGGCAATCGCCATCGCCGTATCCGGGTGGTCCCCGGTAATCATTTTAACTTGGACGTCGGCAGCCCGTAACGCGGCGATTGCCTTAGCAGCTTCTTCACGCGGCGGGTCGATGATACCGACTAACCCGGCTAATTCTAAGCCGGAAATCGCCTTAGCATCGATGGTGGTCATGGTTGCTGGAACAACTTGGTAGGCCAAGGCGACGACCCGCAAGCCGTCAGCGGTCAGGTCGTCCATGGCGTCATCCCAGTAACTGGTCTGATCAGCCTGGTTCGTTAACCGTAGCACGGTAGCGGGGGACCCCTTAACCATTAAGAGCCGTTGGCCGTTTAAATCGGCTAGGCGGGCTGAGAACCGGAAGGCGGAGTCGAACGGTAACGAGTCGATTTCAGCGACTTCCGGATCGTGGCCCGTCATTTTCCGATAAAGCGTGGTTAACGCCCCGTCGGTTGGTTCACCGGTCAGTTCCCACTTATTATTTTCAAAGTGCAGCTCGGCATCGGTCGTTTGACCAGCAATGTTAACGAGCCACTCCATGTTTTTATCACTATGCCAATCAACGGTTTGACCGGCTAATTTCAAGGCACCGTCGAAATTAACGCCACCTTCAGCGTCGTAACCCACGCCGGTCACGTCAAATTGGTGATCAGGGGTGACGACCTTAGTCACGGTCATTTCGTTCTTCGTTAAGGTCCCGGTTTTATCGGTGTTAACGATATCCACGGCCCCTAACGTTTCAACGGCGGGAAGGGATTTAACGATAACGTTCTTCTTCGTCATTTGACGAGTTCCCATGGCGAGCACGACGGACGTACTTGCGGGCAGCCCTTCAGGCATTGACCCTACGACCATGGTAATAACGGCAATCAGTAAGGTTGGTAAGCTGTAGATGTCCGTGACCATCCCTAAAAGGAATAGCAGGACGGCGGCAACGACGATTGCAACCGATAACCAGAGCCCGAGCGAGTTCAGGTTACGCATTAACGGCGTTGACGTTTGTTTAACTTCACTAACTGATTGTTGGATATGACCAATTTCAGTATTTTCAGCGGTGGCGGTCACAATCCCGAAAGCGGAACCACTCGTAACGGCGGTTGAGGCGTAGACCATGTTTTTGCGGTCGGCTAGGGCGAGTTGGTCATCTGACATTGGCTCTTCCTGCTTTTCAACTGGGTTGGTTTCACCCGTCAAGACGGATTCTTGAACGTTGAAGTTATCGGCAGAAATTAACCGCATGTCGGCTGGAACCGCGTCCCCCGCTTCGAGGTTCACAAGGTCACCAACGACCAGGTCACGGGCGTCGATTTCGAGTTTTTGACCACCACGGATAACGAAGTTCTTGGAAATCAACATTTCACGAATGCGTTCCAAAGCGTTGCCTGCTTGGCGTTCTTGGACGTAACCGATAATGGCGTTCGCAATAATGACTAAGCCAATAACCATTGAGTCCGAGTAGCGCTGCATGAAGAACGTTAAAACCGCGGCAGCCGCTAAAATATAAATAATACTGTTATTAAACTGCTTGATGAATTGGACGAATTTGGAGGTCCGTTTTACGGCCAGTTCGTTTCGACCATCGTGTTGTAAACGGTCGGCAGCCTCAGCGGCACTAAGCCCGGCTTCAGGATCCGTCCGGTACTTAGTCGCTAAAGTTGATTCATCAAGCTGCCACAGCTTGACCGGATCGGGTGGGACCTGATCTTCGGTCGTTTCTTCTGTGGGGGTCAATCTATGGGTGTTATCTTTTATCATTCAATCCACTCCTAAAAAATTTTTATTATTCTATCGATGGGGTTCTGTAAAATCACGGCGCTTGTTGCGCGTTAAGTAGGCCAATTTTGCCACATCCCTTCAAAATGAGTTCTCTATTAAAATAATTATATACGATTGTGAGGTCGCGTGGGCATCAAAACGTTAACATTTCGGTAACAAAAATTACGAGCGTACGGTCTTAGCAATCGCACGCTCGTTAAACGTTAATCGTTGACCGGATCCTTCATTAATAACCATAAAACTAAATAAGCGATGATTCCCGGGAAAAACGGGGTCAGTGCAAGGATGATAAATAGGATTCGGGTAACGTTACTATTCCATTCTAAATGTTCAGCGATACCGCCGATGACGCCGGCGATGACGCAATCATGTGCGGAACGGTGAAGATTAATTTTCATTTGTTAAATTACCTACCTTTTTTGACTGCCTATAATATAACAGGTTTAATCGTAAACAGCCACCAATAAGCGGGTGTTTACAAATTATTAAGAATTATTTAGCACTCTAACACTTAGAGTGCTAATTTCTTGCAACTTATGCTAAAGCTGATAACATAGTAGATGAAGGTCAGGAAAGGTCAAAGAAATGATGACCACTGACCCGGACAACTAGCCAAAACATCATTGAAAGGGGTCTGTTAGTATGGCTAATGCATTGATGAATCGGAATAACTTTGATATGTTGGATCCGTTTGAACGGATGGCACAATCGTTTTGGGCACCGTTTGAAGGTTTAGATCAGGCCTTGAAGACCGATATTAGTGAAACCGATGACCAGTACCAAGTTAAGGTTGACGTACCGGGAATTGATAAGAAGGACGTTAAGTTAGACTATCGTGATAACGTGCTGTCAATCCGCGTCCAGAAGCAGAGTTTCGTTGACCATGAAGATAAGGATCAAAACGTTGTGATGAACGAACGGCGCGCGGGCACGTTACAGCGGCAATACGCACTGCCAAACGTCGCGGTTGATAAAATCAGCGCGGCCCAAACGGATGGCGTTTTGACGATCACGTTACCAAAGACCGCACCAACAACTAATGCCGGTCATATCGATATTCAGTAGGATTTACAGGGTCACGGTTTAGTGATTAATTGGTCGCCTCTAGGGAGAGTCTCCCTGGGGCGGCCTTTTTTAGGCCGTATTTCTATTTGCTGGCGGTTGCACCCTGCTGGAAAAATCAGTATAGTTGTTTGTAAGCGCATACATAATCCGTGATGGATAGAAAAAGGTGAAATTAAATGGATAAAACATTTCCAAAGGGCTTTTTATGGGGCGGTATGATGACGGGGAGCGCGGCAAACGTCAACGCATCTAAGGCGGCTTTTGCGCAGCGTCTGGTGACTGAACCGGTGACGCGTGGTTGGCGCGGTGCCGAACTTCAATTGATGGATGCCCCAACTGCGACGACCGTGACCGTTGATTGGTCGCTGACCATTAAAAAGTTGCAACAGATGGGTTACCACACCTACCGCATCCCGATTGCGTGGGAGCGGATCTTTCCGAACGGGGACGACGAAACGCCGAATCAGGCGGGATTGAATTATTACCGGCAAATATTTGAACAGTGCCAGGCTGCGGGAGTCGAGCCAATCGTGACGTTGGCGGATTACCGGGTTCCAGAACACCTGATGCAGGCTTACGGCGGTTGGTTACACCGGCAAGTGATTGATAGTTACGTCCACTATTGCCGGACGCTGTTTTTGACTTTTAAAGACTTGGTTCATTATTGGATTCCATTTAACGAAATTAATAACTTGGTAATGCTAGCCGGAGAATTTCCGGGCGTCGGGCTCCCGTTAAAGGATGGTCAACCGATTGCTAATCCGCTCAAAACGGCCACCCAGCGGCAGGACTGTTTTCAGGCGTTGCACCATCAATTGGTTGCGAGTGCCCGGGTCACGCAGCTGGCCCACCGAATCGATGCGGACAATGAAGTCGGTGGCATGTTAGCCGGCCGGCTGAATTACGTGGCGACGGCTAAATCCGAAGACGTGCGCCAACACCAATGGGCGACGGCGCTGAATAACTGGTTATGTGGTGACGTCCTGTTACGTGGGGCCTATCCGTACTTTGCTGACCACTATTTTGAGCGCCACCAGTTACACATTCACACGGCCCCCGAAGACGCCCAAACGTTACGGGCCGGACGGGTGGACTTTATGATGATCAGTTATGACGGTCTACACATGCAGCTGACGTCTGAATTAAGTGGTCGTGAAGCACAACGTACGGCGGACGAACATAATGATCCACTAGGCTTACAAATTTACTTAAACGCCGTGTACGGCCGTTACGGGGTGCCGTTGATGGTGACGGAAAACGGGGTGGCGGCTAACCGGTTATTGAAGCAGACGCCGTTAGCCAGAATTGCCTACTTAAAGGCGCACATCGCGGCTGTGCGGGCGGCCGTGGATGAAGGCGTCGACGTTTTGAGCTACTTGCCGTGGGACGGCTTAAATCACTTACCGGCCGAGCTGACGGACCAGGTGCCGGATAACGCTGATTTTCAAGCTAACATCGCGCGCAGTGTGGCCTGGTACCGTCAAATCGTGGCAACGAATGGTGTGGTTTAACACGTATTTCCCGGGAAATATGTGAGCTGATTTACGACTTTATAGTCGACCCAACTGAGTTATTTCCCGGGAAATAACCGGCGGGTCCCCCGCTTTTTTGCGCTAAAATATGATAAGCTAACGAATGGAGAATACTTTTTAAATAAAGGAATCATTTTTAGAAGCGGAGATGAGTATGTGGATGACGCAGAACGCGCCCGGGGACCGTGGCGCCGAAACTTAAACGTCCTGTGGTTCTGTACCTTCGTTGCGGGAATGGCGTTTAGTGAAATTATGCCGTTTTTGTCCCTGTTTGTTAGCCAGCTAGGTGATTTTACGAAGGCGCAGGTCACTTTTTATAGTGGGTTAGCCTTCGCGGCGGATTACGCAATTTCTGCCATCTCCGCACCACTCTGGGGAATCCTTGCCGATCGTAAGGGCCGCAAAATTATGTTACTGCGCGCTTCTTTAGGCATGGGCATCGCCATGGGCTTAATGGGCTTTGTGACGAGTGTTTGGCAATTAGTCGCACTCCGAGCCATTCAGGGGGTCTTTGCTGGCTTTATTTCGAACGCGCAGGCGCTGGTTGCCTCGCAAACGCCGCGAAAGTACAGTGGCCGGGCGCTGAGCACCCTGATTACTGGGGCGGTCAGCGGTCAACTCTTTGGCCCGGTAGTCGGTGGCTTCCTCGCCCAAGTTTTTTCAATCCGAAACACGTTCTTTATTACCGCCGGCTTGTTATTCGTGGCTTTCTTACTGAGCCTGTTTTTCGTGGAAGAACACTTTAAGCCGGTGGAACACCACCGTGAACCGGGGGCTAGTCGGAACCCGTTAGCGGCCTTCAAGAACCCCACTTTAATTATTGTGATGTTATGTTCGACGGCAATCGTTCAGTTTGGGAACGCCTCAATCGCGCCGATTATTAGCTTGTACGTGCGGGAGTTGATGAATTATCGGGGCCCGATTACGGTGGTCGCGGGGATCATTGCCGCGTTACCAGGAATTTCTAACATTATCGCCGCACCACGGCTGGGCCGCTACGGCGACAACCACGGTTCTGGGCGGGTGCTCGTGTTTGGCTATATTTTTGCCGTCATTATGTACTTCCCTCAGGGGTTGATCTCGAGTGTTATCGTGTTAGGACTGTTACGGTTCGCAATCGGTATTTCTGACGGGGCGCTGTACCCGGAAATCCAAACCGTCTTAACGAAAAACACGCCGGCCCATTTAACGTCAACGGTCTTTAGTTATAATCAATCGTTTCAAGCGATTGGAAACATGCTGGGGGCGTTACTTGGTGGGATCGTCGCCGGTTGGTTTGACTATAACGCGGTCTTCATCATGACGGCGGTCTTATTATTGCTGAACTTAGGGTTGATCTTGTGGTTGGTACCGACGATTTGGCATAAAAATATGCAAACGGTTGAATAAGGTTGATTTAAAAAGGGGTGCTAAAGCTGATAGTAATCGGCTTTAGCCCCCTTTTTAAATTGCCAAAAATTGCGGACAAACGAGTTGCCTTCCAGTTACACGAAGCCGGTAAACTAACGCCATGAAAAAATAAAAGGGGCGTTTAAAATGGAAATTTTAATTGTGATTGCCATTGCGTTAGGCATATTAACGTTAGTCGGTGATCCAACCACGACACGGCCATCCCGGCGAACACGTCAATGGAAGTTTAAATCACGCGGGTAAAATGTTTGACCAGCTACCGGTTGCTGGGGGTAAACTAAGGGCGATTAATTGAAGGACAGTATTAATTTTGATAGGAGCGATTGGATGACAACGATTAATGCGGCGAACGCAGGCACGTATCAGTTTGATGATCAATTTAAAGTTAACCGGTTGGGCTACGGCGTAATGCAGTTGACCGGACCCGGAACGTGGGGGCCGTATGCCGATCCGGACAACGGCATCAAAGTGATTCAACGGGCCTTAGCCTACGGGGTTAACTTCTTTGATACTGCTGATTCGTACGGACCGTGGTACGCGGACCGCTACCTAGCTGCCGGTCTCAAGGGTGCGCAAAATCGGGACCAGGTATTCATTTCGGATAAGGTGGGGCAAACCCGGCAAGGACCCAATATTTGGACGCCCCACGGTGAGCCCAACTACTTACGGCAACAGGTCGAAGTTTCGATGATGACTTTGGGACTTGATCACGAAGACCTCGTCTTTTTGCACCGGATCGATTCGCACTTTTCAATTGAAGACCAAGTCGGTGAATTGAAGCAGTTACAAGATGAGGGTAAGATCAAGCATATCGGTCTAAGTCAAGTGACGGTCGATCAAATTAAAGCAGCCCAGAAGGTTGCGAAAATCGACGCCGTTGAAAACCTCTATAACGTTGCCAATCACCAAGACGATGACGTCGTCGATTACGCAGCTGAACAGGGGATGGCCTTCTTACCGTGGTTCCCACTGGCAACCGGTAAATTGGCGCAACCAGGGAGCGTCTTAAGCACGATGGCGCAAAAGTATCACGTCAGTCCAGCTCAAATTGCCTTGGCATGGTTATTGAAGCGTTCGGAAAACATTATTCCGATTCCCGGAACGAGTTCCGTGGAACACTTAGCCGATAACGTGGCGGCGGCGAACGTTGACCTGTCAACTGCCGACTTTAACGGGCTCAGCCAACTTAGTACCAAGTAAATAGTTTTAACCGCACTGGTCAGTTACTAGTGTGGTTTTTTGTTGTCAACTTGTGTTAGGAACGATTAACCGTTAAAATAAACCAACTTAAGGGTGAAAGGAATTGATAACGTGGCTTCAAGAATTGAAAGTACGACCCCGAGTGTTTATTTAGCGGGACCCTGGTTTACGGACGGGCAGCCGGAACGGTTGGCCAAAATCGAACAATTGATGAACGAGCTTAAAATCAGTTATTATAGTCCCCGTTTAGATGGAATCGATTTGACGCCGGACGCAACGGAAGCCGATCGTAACGCGGTTTTTGTGGATAACGTCGATCATTTGAAGCGGGCACAACTTGTTGTGGCGGTCGTTGATGGTTTTGATACTGGCACGATTTGGGAAACCGGGACGGCTTACGGGCTCAACATTCCGGTCGCTTATTATGGCGAAGCCTTAGCGGAGGGCACCTTTAACGTGATGTTGGCGAAATCTGGTAAGGCGGTTATCGAAAATATGGCTGATTTAGAGGCCTTTTTGCAGGATCCGACCAGTGACGCGTTCCAATATACCGGTACAATCCGTTAATTTTGAACGCTTGGTCAAAAATAGGTATAAAATAAAACTGGGAATCAGTGTTGATTAGCGCTGGTTCCCAGTTTTTGTTTTATGACGGGTAGTGATTCAATTTGAAGTTATGCACGAGCCGTGGGAAAACGAGCCGGTCGGCGGTGCTGATCAGCACACCGTTCATGAATAGTGAGTAAATGGTACCGATGTTGACCGCTTGGACTTGGTGCGTGATAAAGAAGGTGACCGTCATAATTAAAATCGGTGGTACGAAGTCAATTAGTTGTGAGGCGGTGGCGTTACCCTTCAAGTACATGAAGCGCAGGATGTTGGTCGTATCATCATTGGGGTGCATGAAAATGTTAGCCCGTTGATAAATTGAAATTGCGACGCAGAAAGTTGAGACACCAACAATCGATAGTAGCGCCCGAATTAACCAGGGTAAGTGCGGTAAGCCGAGCCAGGTGAGGCCGGCGATGAAGACGTCGATCAGGTAACTGAAACACAGCACAAAAATCAGTTCGCCGCCGAAGCGTGGTAAATCAACCCGGCGGATTAACAGTTGATTGGTTAGGGCGTTGATCAGACCCACGATAAAGAGTAGTAAGCCGACGTCCAGACCGATGGCGGCGTGTAGGTTCACGGCGGCCGCGGTCCACATCCCGCTGCCGACGTTGGCGGTCACGCACAGGGCGTTGCCGAGCGCGTTAAGTAGTAAGCTGAACACCAGCGCGGCAATTCGTGCGGGTAGTGAGTTATGCGCATTAGTTGGTCGCATTCAAAAAATTCCCCCTATATTGCTAATCAACTTCCATGGTAAGGCATGCACGCGCCCAGTAACAGGAGAAAAGGTCGCAAAAATCATAGATAAATTATATTATTTTGTAATATTAAATAGAAATAATTTAACAATTAGTAAAACGCCAATTGGAAAATCTTAATTTTTAAAATCGCTAAACGCTGGTATAACAAGGATCTTAAGGCGATTTATCGGTAGCTTAATGAAAAAAATGAATTTTTTTCGGCTCAAACTAGACAATCACTATCCAAGTTGTATAATGTACCTATAAGCGTTAACAAATACCTAAAAATTTCATTTTGGGGGCGTTATTATGGTTAAAAGTAAAGCAATTATGATTGGTGCGGGGCTTGCAAACATGGCTTCCGCTGTATATTTGATTCAAGATGGCCACTGGGATGGTAAGGACATCACGTTCTACGGTGTGGATATGCACGGTGCAAACGATGGTGGACCAACCACCGATTTTACCAGTGAATATTGGAACCAGAATCACCCGATGGAAAACACGACCGGGTACGTTGCCCGTGGTGGGCGGATGCTGAACTACCGGACTTACGTTGACGTGATGGACTTATTGGACCGGATCCCATCGGTTACCGAACCGGGGATGACGGCCGCTGAGGACACCCGCGACTTCGATTCGAAGCACCGGACCTACGATATCGCACGGTTAATGCAAGCGGGTAAGGGTATTATTGAAGCGGGCAAGTTGGGCCTGAACAATAAGGACCGGACGCTACTTAGCAAGTTGGTCATGATGCCGGATGACGAAGAAACCAAGTTGGATAACGTATCGATTGCCGACTACTTCAAGGACGATCCGCACATGTTCACCACGAACTTCTGGTACATGTGGGAAACGACCTTTGCTTTCAGAACGCAAAGCTCGGCTCAAGAATTGCGGCGTTACATGCACCAGATGATTTATGAATTTACGCAAATTGAACACCTGGTTGGGGTCAACCGGACCCGTTACAACCAGTTTGAAAGTATGATTTTACCGCTGATTAAGTACTTGGAAGGCCAGCACGTCAACTTTATCGATAATAAGATCGTGACCGACTGGCGCTTCAAGGACACGCCGATGCAAGATGAAATCACCGTAACCGGCTTAGTGGTCAAAGACGTTAAGACGGGGGATAGTGAAGAAGTTGAAGTCGATGACGACACCGCCGTGATCTTCACGAACGGCTCAATTACCGACTCGGCAACCATGGGGGACTACAACACACCGGCACCGGAAAACATGGAATATGGTATCAGTGCCGCCCTTTGGAAGAAAGCCAGCGAACGCTTCTACAACTTAGGGACCCCGGACAAGTTCTTTAACGACCGGCGTTCCAGCGAGTGGTCGAGCTTCACGTTAACGACTAAGAACCACCTGTTCTTAAACGAAATCGTACGGATCACCACCCAGGAACCTGGTAACGCGTTGAACTCCTTCCTGTCCACAACGCCAATTACGCCATTGAACCAGAAGGACGTTAACATGTCGATCGTGGTGCACCACCAACCACACTTTACGACACAGAAGCCAAACGAAACCGTACTTTGGGGCTACTTCCTGTACCCACGGCGTCACGGCGAATTTGTCCACAAGCCGTACATTGAAATGACTGGGAAAGAGATGGCCCAGGAATTGATTGGGCAATTATCTAAAGTCGATCCTGGTCCAGGGAACATTAAGGATAAGGAAAAGGAAATCTTGGATAGCATCATTAACTGCATTCCAGTTTACATGCCGTACGCTTCGGCCCTCTTCAACAAGCGGGCTAAGTCCGACCGTCCGGAGGTCTTACCAAAGCATTCCACGAACTTAGCCTTCACCGGTGAATTTGCCGAACAACCTTACCAGATGATCTTCACGGAACAAAGTGCGGTTCGTTCTGGTGAAATTGCGGCTTACCACTTTGCCG
Organism: Lactiplantibacillus plajomi; assembly: GCF_005405405.1. Taxonomy (GTDB): domain Bacteria; phylum Bacillota; class Bacilli; order Lactobacillales; family Lactobacillaceae; genus Lactiplantibacillus; species Lactiplantibacillus plajomi. The sequence continues at coordinate 61,361 of NZ_BJDZ01000003.1, read as the reverse complement.
GCGTACCAATGGAGAACCTGGTCAAGACGCCACGTTATGATAAGGATCCGAAGACGTTGTTGAAAGCAACCAAGAAAATGTTTAGTTAATTGAAATTAGTTAGGAGCGCCCCGCGAGCAACCTTTGCGGGGCGCTTTTTGGCGCGCGTGTGGTATGCTAATAAGGCAGTTTTTTTGAGAGAGGAGGGGGTCTGGTGGCTACCACAACGACCCTGGTCACGCCCGCTGAAAACCGCTTTTTTCTGATGAGCGAGCGGACGCGCCGACAAAGTACCTTACAACAAATTAGTCAACTATTGCGTGAGCACGTGACGATCAAGGCGGACAGCGCTTTTTTAAAAAGCACCGTGCGTAATTTGATTATTCAGGAGCACGCCAACTGGTTGGCGGCCTGCAGTCACGAGTGGCAGTTACTCGCTAGCGAGCCGTTTGTGATCAATCCGAGTGCCAGCCGGCAACGGTGGCGGCACTGCCAACTATGTCATAAACCGGTGCGTTACGAATACCACGTTCAGGATAAGTACGATCACCGCCAACTGATCGTGGGATCGGAATGCGTTAAGAAGTTTATGAACGCGGAGACCCGCTACCTGATGGTGATTACGACGGAAGACAATGTACAGGCCGTTCAACAATATCAAACGCTAACGGCGCAACTACCGACCGTGCCAACCATCATGTTCGCACAGCCGTGGCTACCGGACCTCGGTGCCGACTACCGGCCACAAGCGACCGTGTTGCGGCAAACGACGACGGCGACGGTTACGAGTTACTTAAAACGGCGCGCGGCGGTGTTACCGTTAACCACGTTACGACCGGCTGAACAACGGTATCAGCAATTGGCGGCCTTAAATGACCAGCGCCGGCAGGACCAGCAACGCCAAGTTGTTGAACAACGGGAGCGCGAGCAGCAACAGCAACGCGGGACGGCCAAGGCGCGCGCGGCGAGTGCCGCCCACGCCTTTCAACATAGTCAGCCTTACCGAACGTATTTGCAACGCTTGGCGGCCATCATCGTGACCCGGCCGCAGCGTGAGCAAGCCAAGCAAGCGTTCGCCAAAGTACGTGCCCCGCACACGACCCGGCCGTTAGTGAACGGCTACCAGTTCGGTCAGATCGTCACGGAGTACCGCCAGATCGGACAGATTCAAGTAAAGCGCTTGGCAATGCTCGACCGCCAGTTTGTGAACGATTTAAACCAAATTACGCGCGACTTGGATTATCGCCAGACGACCCGCTTTTACGACGACCTTTATAATAGTTGTTGGGGCTGGACTTACCACCAGTCCACTGATCAACGGGCGGATTGGCAGCGGTTGTTAGCAACTCGCTGGGCGGACGGACTATCCGCCGAGTGGTTAAGCGCCGCAGCTGCGAGTGGTAATCCGGTTAAGTGGGTGACGGCTAACGCCGCTCAACCGCTGCAAAGCGAGTTACTGACCAGGTTACGTACCCGGCCAAACTTACAGCCGGTTCAGCGCCGGCAAGTGCGGCAACGGGAACTCCGGACGTTTTGTCAGCGGGAGCAGCCGGCCAGCGCGTCGTTAACTGAATTTCAACAGCGGTTTGACCAGTATTACCAACTAACACCGCAACAACAAGCCCAAGTTCACGAAACGTTGGCCTACTACTACGTGGCACACCAGTACACCGGTGACCACCGGGCCGCGTTGCAACAGTTTCAGTGGTTAATGGAACATTAGGGATGTTTCACGTGAAACAATGACGTGTGCGACCAAAAGGGACTGCCGGTATTTCGCCGGCAGTCCCTTTCGTGTTGAATAGGTGATTAGACTACGATTTGTCATGAACTTTATGTGCGAGGTAGTAGGCGCCCCATTCCGCTAACTGCCCCTTTGAGATGGCCTTTTCGTACCCCTGTTCCAACAGCTTCCGAAAAATCGGTGTGAACTGCGTCACCGCGGCCTGCGCTAAGATGCGGGCCTCCTCCTGATTGGAAACCTTTGAAAAATCAACGTCGACTTCGGGTTTGACGCCGGCTAAGGCCTTGATTGCCGCCGAAAAGATGACCGATTGTTGATCTAAACTAGTTGTATGAACTTCCATGTTGCCACTCCCCCTAAACGTTTAGTGTGGACGATATCATTATACCCGCGGGGTAGTGACCGGGGGTATTAATAGGCGCTACAAGTTTGCTGAATTAATCAAAGTTAGGGCGGTTGCGCGCTGCTGAGGCGGATGCGTGGAAAGTTGCATTCCCCTGGTGAAAGCGCCATAATTAAATTAATAATGTAAGCGCTTTTAAATTGGAGGGGTAAGCATGGCGGAGCAGTTTTACCAACGGCTAATCGATAAGTATGAGCCTATGACCGAAGCGGCCTTTTTGACGTTGATGAGTGTGCGCCAGCCGGTCAAAAGTGGCGATTTACCTGAAAAAATCGCGACGCTGACGCACGGGCAACTTCAGCTGGGCCTGGGCACGTTATTTACTAACTTACACGCAATGACGCATGATTATCTGATTACGGAACACGTCGACGCGGATGATCAGCATACTTATGAAATCACTGGAAGTGGCGAAGCGGTCTTGGCTGCCGAGTGCCGACGCTTAGCGTTACTACATCAGATTTGCACGGACGAACAAGTATTGTAGCCAGTCGTTATTAGGGGGGAGTGATCAGCATGTGGCGATACCGGGTATCGGTCAAGGGTTCAGCGAGTGAGCGCCGCTGGCTGAATCGGCGCGCGCAACACGGGTGGAAACTCACGGCAATTCACGGCAACTGGTACCGGTTTGCTAAGACGACCGCCAAGTTGCAGATTTTTAGTGAGTACGTTCCGAGTAAGCTCGCGGTGCCCCCTGGTTCGGCGCGCGGACCGTTTGAAGTGCTCGTGACGTGCCCGATTAACGAACCGGACGTCGTGGTATTGTATTCAGCAGCGGCTAAGGCCACCCACTTAATTAAGGGGAAGGTTGATAATGGTGACGCGACCCTCCAACTGAAAGTTGCGTTGGCGTTGCGCGCCCACCAATTGAACTTGATGAACATTTTCTTTATTGGTGGGCTAGCAATTGTGGCAACGCTGGGATTTAAAGGGATTTTGGTGGAACCGGCTTTGGATTGGACGATTGCACTGTGGTTAGCAATCAGTTTGTGCCCACTGTTGGTTGCGTTACGGGCGCACCGCCAAGTTGTCCGGTTACGGTTGCAGACCCAGCAATATCAAGATGCTTGGAAACCGACCCAGCACGTCTTTTTGAGCCACATGACCCAGGAGTTAGACGTTGAACGGGTAAAAGATCTGGGTGAATGGACACTCGTCGGTCATGGCAAGAACGTTTATTGGTACGACGTACGGACGTTGGCTAGTTTAGCGGAAATCAAGCAGGCGTTACGCCCGGTCGTGGGCCCGGATGTGGAGATTTCGGTACTCAGCTTTTTGGGCTTGGGACCAATTGGTTTTATGTAGATAATCCGTCGACAGGAACGCTGCCGACGGATTTTTTTGCGTTTTTTATAAAATAAATAATAATAAATGACAACATATAGAAATAGTAGTATTCTAAAAATGGTTACTAAAGCTGGAATGTGCGGTGTGTTGAGCCGTTATTTTTATTTATTAAAAAGTAAATAAATAATGTAATGAATATTTTAGTATTCGTCACATTATTTTCACAAAATCAGTTTATTTTATAATTACACGTTCGATAAAAACGAATTAGCAAAAAATTAACGAGGTGATTTGATGCGACTAAAAGATTTAACGGGTGAAACGTTCAGCCGTCTAACAGTAGTGGAACGGGCTGAAAGTGCACCAAACGGCAACGCGCGGTGGTTGTGTCAATGCACGTGCGGACGCCAAGTCGTCGTAGACAGCTACCGGCTGCGGAAAGGCATCACTAAGAGTTGTGGGTGCCTACGGGCAGATATCAGTCGTAAAAATATTTTTGAAAATCCAAAGACCCGTAAAAATATGGGTCGTAGTGATAACTTACCGTTATATCAGGGAACGTCGGTCAACCGGTTAAAGCCGAATAGCCGGAACCGCAGTGGTGTGATCGGGGTTTCGTTTGATCGCTGTTCCCAAAAATGGGTCGCACGGTTGATGTACCGCGGTAAACTGGTCTTGAACCAGCAATTTGCGGACATGGATGACGCAATCATGGCACGTAAACAGGCGGAAAAGCATTACGTAATGCCAGTTTTGGCTGAATACGAAAAAACAAGTGCTGAATAAGATTAACCACTGATTGGGAATTTTTCCCAGTTGGTGATTTTTTATTTCCCGGGAAATACTGGGACTAATTAATTGGCTTTTGGCAGTGGTACGAGTAGACTTAAGCCTCAATTACGTTGAAAGCGGAGGATTTAATTAGAGATGGAAATGCAATTAGCCCATAAACGGGTATTGGTGACCGGCTCCACTAAGGGAATCGGCCGCGCCATTGCCACGGCCTTTGCGCAAGAGGGCGCGGACGTGGTGATTAACGGGCGGAGTGCGACCACGGTTCAAGCAGTCGTTGACCAGCTTGCCAGCGATTACCCAGCAACGACCCCGTTAGCCGCACCGTTTGATATTAGTGACCCCGACCAAGCCACCGCGCTGTTTGAACGGGTGCCCACGGTTGATATTTTAGTTAATAATATGGGAATTTTTAAGCCGATGGCGTACGCCGAGATTGATGATGCCACCTGGGAACACTTTTTTAACGTTAACGTGTTGGCGGGTAACCGCTTAGCCAAGCACTACCTACCCGCGATGTTGGCCAACGATTTTGGTCGGATCATTTTTATTGCGAGCGAAGAAGCCATCATGCCGTCTGGGGAAATGCCCCAGTATTCAATGACCAAGACGATGAACCTATCCTTGGCGAAGAGTTTATCGAAGTTAACTGTTGGTAGTCACGTGACGATTAACACGATTATGCCCGGTTCGACCTTAACGGAAGGGGTTCAGCAGATGTTAGACACGATGTACGCGGATTCCGAGTTACCACGAGAAGCCTGGGAACATGATTTTATGGTTCACCACCGGCCGTTGTCGCAAATCCAACGGCTGATTCGGCCGGAAGAAATCGGCCGGCTGACGGTCTTCGTTGCCAGTCCGCTAGCTAGCAGCTTTTCGGGTGCGGCCATTCGGGCGGATGGCGGCCTCGTCCCGACGATTTATTAACGTGAATAAGTTTGATTACTTAGCAAACACCCGGATTATGGCGGGTGTTTTTATTAACTCAAGAATTGACTCGCCAGTCATTGACTTTCTGGTCAACAATGATTATGATAGTGCTGAATTCAAATAAAACGGGTTAGGAGTGAGCGGTATGGCACAAGCACCATTATTAAATGTGCACCATTTACAAAAAAAGTTTGGTCAATTTCACGCGTTAACCGACGTGGATTTTAAAATTTACCCCGGCGAAGTTTTTGGTTTTATTGGTCCCAACGGGGCCGGTAAATCAACGACAATTCGCATCTTATTAGGGCTAATTCGCGCGAGTGGTGGGCAGGCGACGCTCTTTGGTCAGGATGTTTGGCGTGATAGCGTGGCGATTCATCGCCGCATCGCCTACGTTCCTGGCGACGTCACCCTGTGGCCGAATATGAGTGGTGGCGAAATTATCGATATGTTTTTGCGACTAAATGGTGATCGGCATAGCGACAAAACGGAGACGCTGATTAAAAAGTTCGGCTTGGATCCGCGGAAAAAGGCGCGGACGTATTCAAAAGGGAATCGGCAGAAGGTGGCCTTAATCGCGGCATTTTCAATGGACGCCGACTTTTACATTTTTGATGAACCAACTTCGGGTTTAGACCCGCTCAACGAGCAGACTTTTCAGGCGGAAGTACTTGCATTAAAAGCGCGTGGGAAGAGCGTGTTATTGTCGAGTCATATCTTATCCGAGGTGGAAAAAATGTGTGATCGCATTGGCATTATTCGTGAGGGGCGCATCGTTGAAACGGGTACCCTGGCCGACATGCGGCACCTGACCCGCACAACGGTTGATGTGCAAACAACGGCACCGGTTACGGACGTGGCGGCACTAGCCGGGGTTCACGGGGTAACCGTCGAAACTGATCACCACGTGACCTTTGCGGTGGACGCGGATCAGTTGACGGCCATTATGGCGTTCCTAACTGAGAAGGGGCTCGTGGCACTGACAACTACGCCGCCGACGTTGGAAGACTTGTTCATGCGCTATTACCAAGGCGCCGACCAAGCAGTAGATGGGAAGTGAGCCGAATGACGTTAACGAAGTGGTTTACACGTACCAGTGCGTTGGTCAAGCTTAACTTACGCCGCGATTGGACCCAACTGGTTTTGTGGTGCGTCGTATTGGCAGGCTTGATGACGGCGGTGGCCGCCAAGTTCGACCAGATTTACGGCAGCCAGCGGGCGCTTAATGAAATCGTCAAAACGTTAAAAACCCCCGCAATGGTCGCCCTATTTGGACCGATGACGGCTAAGCCACCGTACACAACGGCAGCAGTATTTGCAGCCGAAATGTTGGTCTTTATGGCGTTGTTTATGGTCATTATGAACGTGATCATCGGCGTACGGGCCACCCGTCATGACGAAGACGCCGGCTTAACCGAATTAGTGACCGCCCACGCGGTTGGACGCGGGGCGCCGTTACTAGCCGCCATTGTTGAATTAACGGGACTAAACTTGATTTTAGGGTGCGGCTACGGCCTCGGCCTGCAACTGGCGGCGATGCCGGGCGCCGATTCGACGGGTAACTGGCTGATTGGTTTCGGTCTGGCTGCGGTGGGCTGGGCGTTCGGGATGCTGACGCTCGTCATGGCGCAACTAGCGGACAGTGCCGGTGGAACTAGCCGGCTAAGCTTTGCCGTTTTAGGCTTGCTATTTGTGTTGCGAATGAGTACCGACGTTAGTGACCCGCAGCTAACGTGGTGGGTCCCGTTTGGTTGGGTTGAAAAAATTAGTGCTTACCAGGCCAATGACTGGGCGCCGGTGTGGGCCTACTTATTGTTGGGATTACTGTTAGCCGTTCTTGCCATCGTTATTCGTTTGCGGCGGGACCTGGGGGCCGGCGTAATTGCGACGCGCCGGGGCCGCCAACGCGCGAGCTGGTGGTTACGGGGACCAGTCGGTTTAGTTTGGCGGCAAGCCCGCGGGGGACTAGTCGCCTGGCTGGTGGCGAACTTTGTACTGGGTGCGGCTTACGGCTCAGTGTTCAACACGATTGGCGACCTAGCGAAGACTAACCCGATGATCAAGCAACTGCTGGGGACTTCGGCACTGGCGGCGGCTAACCGCTTAGTGGTGAAAAATTTTGTGGCGGTCCTTGCCATCGTGATGGTAATTATTGCGTTGATTCCCGCCATTCAGTTGACGCTGAAACTAGTTGGTGATGAGCAAAAAGGTTACCTACATCAAGTTGGCGCGACCGCCGCGGCACGGTGGCACGTTTGGGCCGCTTATACGGGCTGGGGCGCGCTGGCCGGCGCAGCCGTTTTACTAGCGGGGTTAGCGGGCATGGCGGTGATGGGTGCCATCACGATGAACGACTCGTTAGCCTGGGCGTCATACTGGCACGTCTGGTTAGCGTACTTGCCGGCCATGCTGGTGATGATTGCCGTTGCCAGTCTGCTTGTGGGCTGGTTACCTAAGTGGCGCTACCTTGCGTGGGGCTGGCTCGGGTACAGTTTCTTCGCCGTCTACCTCGGGACCCTTTTAACGTTGCCGGAGTGGGCCCAGCACCTAAGTCCACTAGGCTTTGTTGACCGGGTCCCAGTTAAAGCGATTGATTGGTCGGTCAGTTGGTGGTGCCTGGGGTTAACTGTGCTACTATTAGGATTAGCAGCAATTGGTTACCGACGCCGCGACCTGGCGCAGTAACGGGGAGGACCGACTTATGACGAAAAAAGAGATTCCAAAGGACCCACAAAAGGTGGCCCGAATTATGCAGGCGGCCTGTCACGCTTTTGCCACGGCCGGTTACCGGGGGGCTAAAACGGACGTTATTGCCGCGGATGCGGACGTTTCAAAGGGATTGATTTTCCACTACTATGGCAGTAAACAGGGGTTATACGTGGCGACGATCCAGCACACGACCCAAGTGATTATTGATACGATTGACCCGGCAATTTACGACGTTCCCGCCGACCTAGTTGACATGATCGTGCGCGGGACCAAGTATAAAAGTGACTTTGGCCGCAGTCATCCAGACGAAATGCGTTTACTGATTAACGCGTACGGCGAGAGTGCGCACTTACCCGCGGCCGTTCAGAAACAGATGCGGGCGCTCTACGATCAAACGATTGCGACGTCGCGGCAAATGATTCGCAACGTCTTAAAGCAGATGCCGCTCCGGCCGGAATTGGATGAAGCGACCGTGGTGGACCTGATTGTCGGTGTATATAACCAGGTGTTTTCAGAGTTTCAAGCCCACATGGCGAAGCACCACGATGCGCAATCGATGGCCGACGTGCAGTGGGTCGTCGAACGAGCGAAAGCTTACATGGAAATTCTCGAACACGGCTTTGTTCAGCGATAGGCCTTAAACCGGTAAATGGGGAACCGTTTGCCGGTTTTTTGCCGACCAGTGTTGTAACCCCCGTTCATTAGTTTTCAGGGGCAAATTCATCAAAGTGTGGTAAGTTAAAGGTAATTAATTATCGAGGTGAGGACCGTTATGGAATTGAATTTAACTGCTAAGCAGGCCCAGCGCTGGCACTGGTTGAACACGTTACTGGCGGATGAATTGCAACCGCTAACGACTAAAGTTGAAGCGGCGGGCTCAATCGATACAACTGTTTTACAAACGCTACAACAGCATAGCATTTCCCAGACCGGCCTACCCGCCAGCAGCAGTCGGCTGAGTGATCAAGCCCTAACGGTACTAGCGGTTGCCCAGCAGTCTGCCAGTTTAGCAACGTTGCTGGCAACGTGGTGGCAGGTCGCCGATGCCGTTGTGACGTACGGAACCGACCAGCAGTGGCAGACGTACTTAACGCCACTCCAATTGTTAGGCCTGCCCGCAACAGGAGCGGAAGCTAGTGTTAACCCACCGCTCACGGCGAAGATTGTGCCGGCTGGCTGGCAACTGACGGGCACGGTTAGTCACGTTATTCACGCTGGGTTAGCCGCGGCTTACCTAGTTACGGCGGAAACGGAACCGGGCGTGGTCAACGCTTTTCTGGTTGCGGCGGATGCTCCGGGACTTACAGTCACCAGCCCGTTCGCACCGGTCGGTCTCCACGGGCTGACGATTGCGGACCTCACGCTTGATCATGTCCAAGTGACCGCCGCCAACCGGTTAGGAGCGTTGGGGGGCGGCATCGCCGTGCGCCAACGGGCTGAAAGTGTCGGTCAATTCTTACTTGCCGCGGTCAGTGCCGGAACGTTAGAAAATGCCAGTCAACAAATTCAACGGTTAGCTTTCACGGAACAACCACCGCTGATTCAACTAACACCGTTACTGGCCTTTAGTCGTTCACTCGGTTTAGACGTACTCTCAACCGCCAGCCAAGCCGATTTGAAACTACCGTTTACGAAAGCCGCCGCGTTGACCGGCTTTACCGCCAGTCAATACAGCGTCGCTCGGCTCAATTCGGTCACTAAATTAATCGGTAACTTAGCTTACAACGACCGCTCACCACTGATGGCTCTCAACCGCGATCTCCAGACCTTACCCTTCTTGATGGGTACCCCGGGTGAACTCGCCAAGGACTTCGCCATCAGCACCCTGAGCGAACCGGCTAACACTGAAAAAGCCCACGTTGAATCGGTCCAAATTGAAGTATCCGACCTTCACCGGGTCGTCAAACGGCTGCACCTCACCAAAGACGTTCCGGTCAACGTCGGCAGTATCGCCACCGCCAAACGGGTCGTTGCCCTAGGACGGGGCGCCCTCGAACCGGCCACCCTGTTGCAAGCACAACAACTCGCCAAGTGGATTGGTGCCGCAATTGCGGTCACCCAACCGTTGACCGCGCTAGAACAATTCAGCGTCGAACAACAGATTGGTGACAACGCCGTCACGATTGCCCCGGAAGTACTCATCAACCTGGGTGTTTCCGGCGACGAACACTACTTAGCCGGCATGGCGGGCGCCCACCACGTCCTTTCCGTCAACCAAGACGTGACCGCCCCCGTCATGACCGTTTCCCAAGAAGTCTTCGTCGGAACGGTCAAAGATTTCTTAGCCGGCATGGTCGCCGCTCTAAATTAAACTGATTATTTTTAAGCCGTCCCACATTGGACTAACTGATGGGGGCGGCTTTTTATTATTCAATTCGTTTAGAACTCGCTGTTATAGCTATCTGCCAGTCGACATAGCGTTAATCATGTTAAACAGCTGAATAACGATACATCATGTTTATTGGTTGTACTCGATTCCAAGCTAGTATTCTCTTGCCAGCCCTCCGGTCAGCGGGACTCAGTCCGGAACGCGGTGGCCACGGGGTTAAGCCCAAAGTTCAGGTCTTAACCACCGGGCTTTCACTAACTCGCCAAAGACCGACGACCAAGTGAAATTTCACCGCTGGGACTGTTCCCGCTTTCCCGCCTGGCCTGAATCGGTCGTTGGCGGGCACTAATACGTTAATTTTTATGAACAGATTGCGTTAGTCTGGTGATTAATTATTGAATGGTGGTCACTATTTATGAAACTCGGCGCTTCTGAATCCAGGCATCTAGAATCACTGATCAAGGTTAGTTATCAGTGAGGTCTAAAGCGATATTCTACTAAGATGTCCAAAATTAGTGAATTGCCTACTAACTGTGTGGCCAATTCATTAAAACTGTCATGTTATTAGTTATAGTGATGTTATCGAGGTCTCGGAGCCCTTCGAAACATGGCTGTGAAATTGTTGTTGGTCGCCGTCTCTTGGCGAATTACAACAAGGCCGACTTGGGAGACGATTCGGGTTTTGAATTGGCTTCCGAACGTGCCCACAGCCTTGCTTTCGTGTAGGCGTAGGGACCGGGAATGAGCACTTCCCCGCAAATCTTTACTTTCTTGGCAGGCGGAGGAACCGACAAGTCGCGCGTTTACGGCTTTATTTTTGTGTAAGTGGAAGCCTTGTGAAAAAATACTGAATATCGGTCGCGAATTATCATTAGCATATGGTGAGATTAGCGAAATAGGGGTATTGAATCTGGAATCCGCGTGATACAATTTAATTAATATATTCACAATATTATATTTATACAGGGGGAATTTATTATGAAGACCCGACTTTTTTCAGTAGTGGCAACGCTAACGATGGTTGCGGCTAGTTTGAGTGGTTGTGGCAATTCGAATAGCACGAAAAAGGCAAGTAGTAGCAGTAGTAGTGCGAAGAAGACGGCGGTTACGTCCGGGGCCTCTAAGACGGAATATTCGTCGATGTCGGACTTGAAGTCGAAGTATGACGTGGTCGTTGTGGGTGCCGGTGGTGCCGGGATGTCCGCGGCGTTAGCGGCCAAGGAAAAAGGACTAAAGCCGGTTATCTTGGAGAAAATGCCGGTAGCCGGGGGGAATACCTTGAAGGCATCTTCCGGGATGAACGCTTCGGAAACGTCCGTGCAGAAAAAGGATGGCATTAAGGATAGTAACGATAAGTTCTATGACGAAACACTTAAGGGTGGTCACGGGACTAATGATAAGAAGATGTTACGTTTCTTCGTTGACCATTCGGCGAGTGCTGTGGATTGGTTAGACGGTATGGGTATCAAGCTGACGAACCTGACGATTACCGGTGGGATGAGCGTGAAACGGACGCACCGGCCGGCCGACGGTTCCGCAGTCGGGGGTTACTTGGTGAACGGCTTGCTCAAGAACGTTAAGAAAAATAACATTCCAATTTACGTTAATGCTGACGTGACGAAAATCAACGAAAAGTCAGGCAAAGTTGATGGCGTAAAGGTTACCTTTAACCAGGATAAGACCAAGACCATTAGTTCGAAGGCCGTCATTGTGACGACCGGGGGCTTTGGTGCCAGCAAGGCAATGATCAAGAAGTACCGGCCGGACTTGGCTAAGTACGTGACGACCAACCAAGAAGGGAGTACTGGTGACGGGATTAAGATGATTACGGCACTGGGCGGCTACACGGTTGGAATGGATAAAATTCAGATTCACCCAACGGTATTCCAAAAGCCACCGTACTTGGTCGGTGAAGCGGTCCGTGGTGAAGGCGGTATTTTGATCAACAAGAACGGGCAACGGTTCACTAACGAAATGGGCACCCGTGACGTAGTTTCCGCCGCAATTAATAAGCAGGACGGGAAGTACGCCTACGTACTGTTTGACGGTGGCGTGAAGGACCGGGTCAAGGCCATTAACCAGTACCAGAAGAAGAAGATGGTGGTTGGTGCTGACAGCTTAGACGCGTTAGCGAAGAAGTTGGACGTTCCAGCAGCTAAACTGAACGCGACGGTTAAGACTTGGAACCAGGATGTCAAGAATAAGAAGGACAGCCAGTACAAGCGGACGACCGGGATGGATAACCAGTTGAAGACGCCGAAGTACTACGCAATTAAGATTGCACCGGGAATCCACTACACGATGGGTGGCGTTAAGATCAACCCACAAACCGAAGTGTTGAAGAAGTCCGGTGAGACGATTCCAGGGCTCTACGCTGCGGGTGAAGTCACCGGTGGGTTACACGGTGATAACCGGATCGGTGGGAACTCCGTTGCGGAAATCGTTATCTTTGGTCGCCAAGCCGGGACCCAAGTTGCGAAGTACGTGAAGTAACTAAAACGCACATTAGGTTAAAAATGGCGGTACCCGTAATTTTCGGGAGCCGCCATTTCTTTATTGGATTTTAAACTTAGTTGTTAGCTGGTTTAAAATCGGTACTTTGAAGAGTACGACTAATACGGCCGTGTAAATGACGTAGGTCACGATTTCCTGAATAAAGCGGGTCGTCAGCAGGACCGGCCACGGAATCTGGTACATTATGTGCAACCATAGACTATTTAAAATGAAATTCCAGATGAAAACGACGATGAAGTTGGCGGCTAAGATTCGGAGTAGCGTTTGCTGGTGTTGGAACGCGAGCCCAAACGTTAAACCGGTTAGTGCGGCCGTTAAGATAAAGCCGGGGAAAAAGGTGAATTTTGGAAAGAGCACCATCCCGAGAAAGTAGGCTAGGCCGGTGGCGCCGGCGGTAACTAGTGGTGAGAAGAGCCGCGCCGTTAGTGCGACGATGATAAAGGCGAACGAAATTTTGGTCGTTAAAAACTGAACTGAGAGTAAACTTCCTAAAATTAGGTTCATAGCAGTCAGGACGCCGAGTAACGACAGCTTCTTGACTAATGATTGTGTTGACATGGAACAAGCCCCCTAAGTGATTGATAGTTAGTATTTTAAGGGAAAGCGTGGGGTTATGCCAGTTTTTCAAGGAAGAAGCGGATGACCACGGGGATGAATATCAATAATTTTATTAAATTAAGGGTCTGGAAAGGCGTTGTGCAAAATTTATGCAATCGCTTGCAATTAAAATGAAAACGTTTTATATTAAAGCTTGTAGAAGAATCAGATCGGGGGGAATAACATGGCAACCATTAAGGATGTTGCCAAGCGCGCGGGGGTGTCGGCATCCACGGCATCCCGCGCCATGCATGGCAGTAGTATGATCAGTAAGCCAACGCGGGATAAAGTCGTTAAGGCGGCCCGTGAGCTGAACTACGCGCCGGACTTCAACGCGCAAAACTTAGCAACGAAGGCTAGTAATACGATCGGGGTCGTTTTACCGGTCGACCATCACGAGATCTTTTCGAACCCGTTTTTCTTAGAAATGATTCGCGGCATTAATCAGGTTTGTAGTCAAAACGGCGCCATGACGACGCTGGCCACCGGTATTTCCAGTGAGGAGCTCGTTCACAATATCGACGTGATGATTGCACAAGGCCATATTCGTAATTTTATTTTATTATATTCAGAAAAAAATGATCCGGTCGTTACCCGTTTGAACCACTTTGACGTGCAGTACGTCGTCATCGGTAAGCCGTATCAGGAAGTTAATCGGACCTCCTACGTTGATAACGACAACATTCAGGCCGGTACCGACGCGACCCAGTACTTGATCGACCACGGTCACCGAAAAATTTGTTTCTTATATTCGGACCTGACTAAGATGGTTCAAAGTGACCGAATTTTGGGCTACCAGCGGGCGATGATGCAAAAGCAACTACCAAGCATTTTACTGGGCGAACGCTTTGAAAACCACGCGGCTGGAGTGACTGCCCTGAAAAAGTTCTTTAAGGCGCACCCGGACGTGACCGGTTTCGTGGCGGTCGATGATATGCTGGCGCTAAAATTGCAACAAGTGTTGCATAACGATCCGGATTGGAAAGTCCGCCAGTTTTCACTAATTGGTTTTAATAATTCGATTTTCTCCGACTTGGCGCACCCAACGTTGACGTCGGTGGCCGTCTTTCCACAGCGCTTAGGCGAAGAAGCGGCCAAAATTGTTATGGCGGATCATCCGGCCGATGAGTTGACCACGGCGGTGATCGTGCCCCATCAAATTATCGAACGGCATTCGGTTCACCCGATTGCCTCGTTAAAATAGTGTGCTAATAAATAATCAGGGGGAGGTTAGGCAATGGCAACGCTACACGACGTCGCTAAGCGAGCCAACGTTTCTAAAATGACGGTCTCGCGGGCGATTAATCATCCGGGGCAAGTCCGGCCAGAATTACGGACCAACATTTTAAACGTCATGGCCGAACTGAACTACCAACCAAACGCGGCCGCCCGAGCACTAGTTAGCCGGCGGACGCGGGTGGTCAAGCTAACGATTTTTGAGGATATGGATACGACCGAACCGTATTACATGATGTTACTAGCTGGAATCTCTAATGAGTTGAACCAGCACCAGTACGCGCTACAACTAGCAACGAGTAATAGTTACAAAGTTGGCGAATGTGACGGTTATATATTGACCGGGATTCGCGAAAAAAACTACGCCTGGGTTGAGCAACTTTCCCAGCCGGTCGTCTTTTTTGGCCGGACTTATCAGGATTATGACTACGTTGATACGGATAATTATCAGGCGATTCAAGACAGCGTCGCCTACGCCGTGCAGTGTGGCTACGATAATCTGGTGTTTGTCGGCATTGCGGTCGATGCACCGTTTGAACTTGACCGTGAACGCGGCTTTCAGGACTTTGTCGGTGAGAATCATCTCCATTCAAGGGTCATCCGGTTGGCGAACCACGGCCACATCGCGACCGATTATCTGCGCCAGCACTGGTTGGAGTTCCCCAAAAATACGGCCTTCATTTGTGCGAGTGACCGGTTGGCGATCGGGATTGAAGACGGCATTATCCAGCAGGGCGGCAACGTGCCGAACGATTATGGGGTAGTCGGCTTTGACGGGGTCTTCTTAAATCAGATTGCATCGAAGCGGTTAACGACGATGAAACAACCACTGGAAGTGATGGGCCGAGCCGCCGCGCGGTTATTACTGGCTAAAATCGCCCACCCGCAGACGACTGAACAAGAAAAAATTATTATTAATTCACGGCTATCGATCTCCGAATCGACCCGTTAAGTGAGGAATGGTACGATGCAACAACATTGGTATGACCAACAGATGATTTATCAAATTTATCCAAAGAGTTTTAACGATAGTAATCACGATGGCATCGGCGACATTGCCGGTATCACGGCGAAAGTACCGTATTTAAAGCAACTCGGGGTAACGACGCTCTGGCTTAACCCAATCTACCAGTCCCCACAAGTGGATAACGGTTACGACGTGTCCGATTACTACCAGGTCGATCCCAGCCTAGGAACGATGGCCGACGTGGAGACTTTGATCAAGACCGTCCACGATAACGGCATGTACCTGATTTTTGACTTCGTCTTGAACCATACCTCCGATCAGCACCCCTGGTTCCAGCAGGCGCTGGCTGATCCGACCGGTCCGTACCGGGACTACTACCTTTGGCAAAATCCCGCGCCAGATGGTGGGCGGCCCAATAACTGGGGCTCGTTTTTTGGCGGCAGCGTTTGGGAAAAGGATCCTGCCGGTGGGGACCAGTACTACTTCCACTTATTCGATAAACGGATGCCGGATCTGAATTGGCAAAATCCGGCGGTTCAAAAAGCCATGCAACAAGTGGCGTTGTTCTGGGTCGAAAAGGGGGTCGACGGCTTGCGGTTAGACGCCTTTATCCACCTGGCCAAAGCCGATTTCCGCCAAACTTATCCGAGTGCGGACGGCGACCAAACACCAGTAATCAGCGACATGTTTTACGCCCACTTACCGTTAGTTCACCGCTATTTGCACGACTTTGTGGCGGCCATTAAAGCCCAGCACCCCGACGTTTACGTGGTTGGTGAGGCTTCCTCGGCCGATCCACACTTAATGGTCGACTACACGACCCCCGGTACGGATGAGTGTGACCAAGTAATCACTTTTAAGACCTTCGCGGACGATGAAAGTGGCGACGACCCGAGCTTTTCGAACGCCTTTCAACCGCGGCCAATCGACGTTACGACTTATAAACAGCACACTGTCGGCATTCAAGCGGCCTTAGCGGGAACTAGTTTACCGACGCTGTACTGGAATAATCACGACATGGCGCGGGTGGCGACCCGCTACGGTGATCCGGACTACCCACTCGCTAGTGCCAAGTCGCTGGCAACCGCCCTGTACTTACAGCGCGGGACGCCAATTATTTACTACGGTGAAGAATTGGGCTTGACCAACATCTGTTACCACGAGCTGGCTGATTTTGAGGATCAAACCGTGGCGGACTTCGTGGCGAGTGCACAGCGGGCGGGCCAGTCGTTGCCGACGATTCTCGGCATGTTGAACCGGACCCACAAGATGGCGGGGCGCGGACCAATGCAGTGGGATACTAGCAAGTACCACGGCTTTTCCGACCATTTACCGTGGAAACACGGGGATACCGATACGATGAACGCGGCCGAAGAAATGGCGGATTCCGCAAGTGTTTGGAATTATTACCGGCAATTATTAGCCTTGAAGCGTCAAGCGCCGTTTGCAACCGGGCAGTTCGTCATGCTGCCAAGCGACCAGACGCTCTTCACGTACCTGATCGACGATGGCACCCAGCAGGCGGCAATCGTCTGCAACTTAACGCCGCGGTCGCAAACTTATACGTTACCGTTTGCAGGCAAACGGGTCTTATTGACCCAAGCGGGGGCGCAAGTTGACGGCTTGACGGTCAGTCTGCCAGCGTGGAGTAGTTTGGTGGTTGCCAACTAAGTTAAAAATAATTCATGGCTTATGTGAAATTGGTATAGGCAAATTAAATCGCGTGGGACGTAACAAAAAGCGTTAACATTTTTTAAACTGGTATAAACGTTGTTATATCAATAAATCTCAGTTATTTATATAACTGAGATTTATTTTTTAACAAATTTTGTTAACGTTAACATTACGAAAACGCTTGCAAAAACGTTTGCACGGTTGCATAATGATGATGGTAAATGAATTAAGTTACTTCGCAAGGAGGAAGCACTATGAGTACTTGGAAAAAGTTGGGGATGGGTGCGTTAGCCACTGGTTTAGCACTCACACTCGTAGGTTGTGGTAATAGTAAATCATCTTCGTCCAGCTCTTCATCAAAGATGGACAAGACGTTAAAGGTTTCCGCTGACCCGTCGTATAAATCTTATATGAAGTCAGTGATTCCAAAGTTTGAAAAGAAGTACAACGTTAAGGTGAAGGTTTCATACAAGGCCATGCTTGATGAAGACGACGCTTTGAAGTTGGACGGTCCTTCCGGCAAGGGTCCCGACGTCTTAATGGCCCCTTACGACCGGGTTGGTCAAATGGCTTCGCAAGGTCAATTGGCAACGGCTAAGTTAGTTAAGGGTCGTTACAACGATACTGGGAAAGAATCCGTTACCTATAAAGGTAAGGTTTACGCTGCTCCGGTAACGATCGAATCCGACGTCTTGTATTACAACAAGAAGTTGATCAAGAACGCGCCGAAGACCTTTACGGAACTTGAAAAATTAGCGAAGGATAAGAAATACGCTTACGCTAATGATAAGAGCAAGTCGGTTGCCTTCTTGACGCAATGGACCAACTTCTATAATTCCTTTGGGGTCATTAAAGGTTATGGCGGCTACGTCTTTGGCGACAACAACACCAACTACAAGAAACTCGGCTTGAACAACTCCGGTGCGGTTGACGGATTGACCTACATGACCAAGTGGTTCACGAAGTACTGGCCAAGTGGTATGCAAAACGTTACCTCAAACGAAAACTTTGTGACGTCCCAATTTACGTCTGGCAAGACAGCGGCCGTTATCGACGGTCCTTGGATGGCTGCCACTTACAAGAAGTCCAAAGTTGATTACGGGGTTGCCGTATTACCAACGTTACCAAATGGTAAGGATTATCAAGCGTTTGCCGGTGGGAAAGCCTGGGCAATTTCCAACTACTCTAAGCACAAGACCGCTGCACAAGCTTGGTTAGACTACTTGTCAAACGACGCTAGTCAGAAGAAGCTGTACAACTCAGCTAACGAAATTCCAGCCAACACGGCCGCACGGAAGTACGCCGTATCAACTGGCAACGACATGGCTAAAGCCGTTTCTAAGCAATACGATAAGGATGTTCCGCTGATCAACTTGCCACAAATGGCTGAAGTTTGGACACCTGCACAAACGATGGTTACTAACGCTGCTAGTGGCAAGATGACACCAAAGCAAGCTGCTAACAAGGCACAAAAGACCATCTCAACTAATATTTCTCAGAAATACGATAAATAATGATTAGTCAATAGCATTAAGGGGGCTGAAACAAAATTCGTTTTGTCTCAGCCTTTTTAAAAAGAAAAATGCACTTTATTTTGGATTTATTAGGAAAGGGGGACGGGCGACATGCAAACAAAAGATGCGAAAAAAGCGCAACGCCTGTCAATTATTCCCGGGTTAGGTCAATTTTATAACGGCCAAAAACTAAAGGGTGTCCTCTTCATCATCATTCTATTAGCCTTTGTCGCAGAGTTCGCGTTCGTAGGGGTCAGCGCCTTTGCGAACCTGTTCACCTTAGGCTCCGTGTCAATGGAAGATAACTCCTTGTTTATGATGATTTACGGGACGTTACAAATTTTACTCACAATTGTTTTCTTCATTTTCTGGATTGCGAACTTGTACGATGCCAAGCACGTCGCACAACTGATTAATAACGGTAAAAAGGTTTCGCACACGTTCAAGGAACTAGGTGCGAACTTACTGGACGGTGGGTTTGCTTACCTGCTGACCACACCGGCCTACTTCTTGATGATCTTCACGATCGTCTTCCCGGTACTGGTCACCCTGCTGATGGCCTTTACCAACTACGACTTTGCCCACATTCCACCGGCCATGTTGCTGGATTGGATTGGTTTGAAGAACTTCACTTCGATGTTCTTCCTCAGTAGTTACCGGGCAACCTTTAACGCCGTCTTTGGCTGGACCGTGATTTGGACGGTCTGCGCGACAACCTTACAAATCGTGATTGGGATTGCAACGGCGGTTATCGCCAACCAAAACTTTATTAAGGGGAAACGGTTCTTCGGGGTTATTTTCCTGTTACCGTGGGCGATTCCAGCGTTCGTTTCGATCATGAGTTTCTCGAACATTTTCAACGACTCTGCCGGTGCGATCAACGTTCAGGTGATTGGCCTTTGGAACAGTTTATTCCCATTCGCCCACATCGCGCCGATTCATTGGATGACCGACACTTTCTGGACGAAGGTTGCCATCATTATGATTCAAGGGTGGCTCGGGTTCCCATACATCTACGTGATGATTACCGGGATCTTGCAAGCCATTCCGGACGACTTATACGAAGCCGCAACGCTGGATGGCGCGACCGTGATGCAAAAGTTCAATAAGATTACCTTGCCAACGATTTTTGCCATCGCCGCCCCGATCTTCGTTACGCAATACACGTTTAACTTCAACAACTTCTCGATGATCTACCTGTTCAACCAAGGGGGTCCCGGTGACGTGGGGGCCAACGCCGGTGGGACGGATATCCTGATTTCTTGGATTTACAAGTTAACGACCGGGACGTCGCCACAGTACTCACTTGCGGCCGCCGTTACGTTGATTATTTCCGTCTTGGTCATCGGGGTTTCGCTAATCGTCTTCAAGAAGACGCACGCGTTTGAAATGGGGGACTAACGTTATGGAAAATACGACTGCAGTACCAAAAAATGCAAATTCCAAACAAAATAGCGCCCGTCGTCACCGTTTTTGGAAACAATTCTTCACCTACCTGTACATGGTGATTCTCGCCATCATTATTATTTATCCGGTGTTGATCACCTTCATCACGGCGTTCAAAAACGCCAACGTACAGGCATTCGTCCTCGACTTCGGTGGTGAATGGACGTTAGCAAACTTCAAAGCGCTCTTCACCGATTCACTTTACGGTAGCTGGTACTTGAACACGATGGTCATCTCGATTTCCTGCATGGTGATCCAGGTTATTGTTGTGACGTTAGCCGGTTACGTTTACAGTCGGTACCGCTTTGCCGGTAAGAAGTTTAGTTTGACGTTCTTCATCGTTATCCAAATGGTGCCAACGATGGCCGCCTTAACGGCTTACTACGTTTTGGCCAACATGCTGAACGCGTTGGACCACTACTGGTTCTTGACCGCCATCTACATTGGTGGTGGGATTCCACAAAACACTTGGTTGATGAAGGGGTACTTTGACAACGTACCGTACGACTTGGACGAATCCGCCAAGTTGGACGGTGCCGGTAACTTCAAGATTTTTTGGTCGATCGTTTTGCCGCTGGTCAAGCCAATGATCGCGGTTCAAGCACTCTGGGCATTCATGTCGCCAGTTCAAGACTACCTGATGGCCAAGTTCTTACTCACGACCGAATCGCATTACACGGTTGCCGTGGGGTTACAAACGTTTATTAACAACGCGCAAAATCAACAGGTGGTACTCTTCTCCGCCGGGGCCATTTTGATCGCGTTACCAATTGCTTGCTTGTTCTTCTACCTGCAACGGTTCTTCGTATCCGGCTTACTCGCTGGTGGGAGCAAGGGTTAAATCAAATTTTAGTAGGGGTGACTTTAGATGCAGATGACAGCAAAAAAGGAAGGAACCGTCGCGTTTCCGGTCCGGTTTTTTGGCAGCCTCTTCTCACCTCGAAGAATGTTTGCCAACCGTGCGAAGTTTAACTGGTTACAAATCATCGTCCTGTTCCTATTCTTAACGGCGGTGATGCTGATCCCGATTCCGTTCTACTATAACCAGCAAACCAGCTATAACTTGAAGCCGTTCATGCCGGCCGTTGACCAGATGGCGGCGAGTGCGGAGATGCAGACGGCACTTAAGGACGCGGACTTCAGCAACCAGCAGTTCCACCACGTGAAACGCCAGGTCATTACTAAAACGGCGAACAACGTCGCCGGCTTCAACCTGAGTGCTGCGGACATGGCTGGACGCGAAAACGTGCTGAACTTGCACGCCAAATCCTTTGAAGTTCGTTCAGTAGGTAGTACCTTCGATGCCAAGTACGTGCCGTTGATCAGTCAAAAGACGGACGCGCACGGTTTCTTGGTCAGCTCGTGGTACCAAAGTAACAAAGTGATGATCGGCCTGTTCATGTTAATGACGCTCGGTCTGATTATCGTCGGGGTCAACTTGATCCTGGTTAACGGCGCGGCGTTCTTCTTATTCTTGTCGCGGCATAACAAAATTACGCATATTCGCAACTACCGTGAGGCGGTCAACCTAGCCCTGATGATGATGGGGATTGGCAGTTTGCTAGCGATGGTGATCGGGTTGATTCACTTTGATGTCACGATTGAACTGACCATCCAGTCGCTGACCTTAGCCTTCGTCGTGTTGTGGGTTTACTTGAAAACGAAATTTAAAGATCCGGAAGTTGATGAAACCGGGGTGTTCTAACCCTGGCCATCAGCATTAGAGAAATGGGGAAGATTAATGGCACGTGAAACACAAACAACGTTACGCAACGACATGATCTATTGTGTCTTTGTACGTAATTATTCGGAAGCCGGCACCTTTGCGGCGGTTACGGCTGATTTACAACGAATCAAGGATTTGGGAACTGACATTTTGTGGTTACTCCCAATCAACCCGATCGGCGAAGTTAACCGTAAGGGCACCTTGGGCTCACCGTACGCGATTAAAGATTACCGCGGCATCAACCCGGAATACGGGACGTTAGCGGATTTTCAAGCGTTAACGGATAAAGCCCACGCCCTCGGGATGAAAGTGATGTTGGACATCGTTTATAATCACACGTCCCCCGATTCCGTGTTAGCTA
Organism: Lactiplantibacillus plajomi; assembly: GCF_005405405.1. Taxonomy (GTDB): domain Bacteria; phylum Bacillota; class Bacilli; order Lactobacillales; family Lactobacillaceae; genus Lactiplantibacillus; species Lactiplantibacillus plajomi. Next base: position 39,150 of record NZ_BJDZ01000003.1, on the reverse strand, counting down.
CGACCCATCCCGAATGGTTTTATCACGATGAAAGTGGTGCGCTGACGAACAAGGTCGGTGATTGGAGCGACGTGAAGGACCTCGATTATGGCCATCACGACTTGTGGCAGTACCAGATCGATACGTTGCTATACTGGACCCAATTTGTGGACGGTTTCCGTTGTGACGTTGCGCCGCTAGTGCCGTTAGACTTCTGGTTGGAAGCCCGTCGCCAAGTTAACGCGGCTCATCCGGGCACCCTCTGGCTGGCAGAATCTTCAGGTAGTGGCTTCATTGAAGAATTACGCGGTCAGGGCTACGTCGGGTTGTCTGACAGTGAACTCTACCAGGCGTTTGATATGACCTACGATTACGACGTTTTCAGTGACTACCAAGCTTATTGCCAAGGTGCAACAACGGTTGAACGGTACGTGGACCTTTTGAAGCGTCAGGACGCGACCTTCCCAGCGAACTACGTCAAGATGCGGTTCCTTGAAAATCACGATAACGAACGGATGATGAGCTATTTGCATAGCGAACCGGAAGCCATTAATCACTTGACGTGGACCTTCCTGCAACGGGGAATCGCCCAGGTTTATAACGGCCAAGAATTCTTAGCCGAACACCACCCATCGCTTTTCGATAAGGACGTGATTGTTAACGACCGCCACGGCGACGTGACGCGTCTGATCCAACGGCTGGCAAAAATTAAGCAACTACCCGTAATGCGGGCGGCGGCTTACGATTTAGCGGTCGTTGAAAACGGCGTGATCCGCGTAACTTACCGGAGTGCCGATGGTTCTGGTGACGCGTTGGTTGCCTGGGTACCACTCAGGGGCCAAGTGACGGCGGTTCATAGTGATTTGACGGCCGGCACTTACCAAAACTTGTTGACGGATGCGGACGTCGCGGTCAATGACGGTCAGTTAGCCGTCAACGGCCAGCCCGTCATTATCAAGTACCACGTGGACGCGGCCCCAACCCAGGTGGCCGACCAATCGAATTAAGCTGTTGACGCAGCTTTAATTTTTGACAGTAAAAGCAACCGGTTGCGGTCGGTTGCAAAATTAGGAAGTAGCTTAGTGAGAAAACAGGGGAGTGGATTTCGATGGTTGAAATGAATCTCGAACACATTTACAAAAAATACAGCGGTAACGCCAACTATTCCGTTACCGATATGAACTTGGATATTAAAGATGGCGAGTTTATCTTCTTCATCGGCCCGTCTGGTTGTGGGAAGTCGACTACGTTGCGGATGATTGCCGGTTTGGAAGATATTTCTAAGGGTGACTTGAAGATGAACGGCCAGGTCATGAACGACGTGGAACCTAAGAATCGCGATATTGCGATGGTGTTCCAAACTTACGCGTTATACCCGAACATGTCGGTCTTTGACAACATGGCCTTTGGACTGAAAATTCGTAAGACTTATAGCAACGCGGAAATTAAGAAGCGGGTCGACAACGCCGCCGAACAATTAGGCTTAACTGACTATTTGCAACGCAAACCCGCCAACTTATCCGGTGGGCAACGGCAACGGGTCGCTTTAGGGCGGGCCATCGTGCGCGATGCCGGCACGTTCCTGCTGGACGAGCCGCTATCTAACTTGGATGCTAAGCTGCGGGTCGACATGCGGACGACGATTGCCCAAATGCACCAACGCTTAAAGACTAACATGATCTACGTGACCCACGACCAAATCGAAGCGATGACCATGGCGGACCGGATCGTGATTATGAACGACGGTAAGATTATGCAAGTTGGGACGCCGCACGAACTTTATAACGAACCGGTCAACCAGTTCGTTGCCGGGTTCATGGGGTCGCCATCGATGAACTTCTTTGACGCCACCTTACACGATGGCCGGGTCACTGACGGTAAGGGCTTAGACGTTGCCGTACCAGAAGGCCAGTTGAAGATTTTGAAGTCGAAAGGTTACGACCAAAAGCAAATGATCGTCGGGATTCGACCGGAAGACATCCACGCCGAACAAGTGGCGTTGGCCGCAATGCCGGATTCGGTCGTTCACACCAAGGTGATGGTTTCCGAATTCTTAGGGGCTGAAACGATGCTTTACTGCACGGCCGGACAGTCGAAGTTCACCGCCAAGGTTGACGCTCGTGATTACCATGAACCGGGCGAAAACGTTGAAGTGGCGTTTGAAATGACCAAGGCGCACTTCTTTGATCCAGAAACTAAGGACGTTATTCGTTAATTTATCCGGGGGAGGAGCAGCAACATGAAACGAATTTTTGAAGTGGATCCGTGGCACGTGGTTAGCCACGAATTAGTCCCAGCGGATAAACGGTTACAGGAAAGTATGACGAGTATCGGTAACGGCTACATGGGGATGCGCGGGATGTTTGAAGAACATTATTCGGGCGATACCTTAAAGGGCATCTACATTGGCGGCGTCTGGTACCCGGACAAGACGCGGGTCGGCTGGTGGAAAAACGGCTACCCGGATTACTTCGGCAAGGTCGTCAACGCCGTTAATTTCATCAAAGTCAACTTGACGATTGACGGCGACCAGGTCGACTTAGCCAAGGATAACATTAGTGATTTCACGTTAGACTTGGACATGCAGACCGGTATTTTACGGCGGGCCTTTACCGTCACGAAGGGGGCTAAGCAGGTACGCTTCGTGATCGACCGCTTCGTAAGTGGCGCCCAGAAGGAACTCTTTGACGTTCATTACCAGGTGCATAATCTGGGGGCAGATCCGGTTCAAATCGGGTTTATTTCGCAAATCGACGCCGACGTGTTCAACGAAGACGCTAACTATGACGAACAGTTCTGGCAAGTACTGTCGAAGTCGCACGCCCTGAGTGGCGGCAGCATGGTCGCTGAAACCAAGCCGAACGCCTTTGGGACCCCGCGGTTTACGCTGGGGATGCAAATGATGCACCAAACCGACTTTGAAGCGGTGGCAGCGCCGGAAACGGACAAGGCGGTCACCAACATTTTCCGCGGTACGTTAGCGCCGGACGAACGCACGACCTTTGAAAAACGGGTCGTTGTGGTCACGTCACGTGACTACGACGATGAGCCGGCCCTTCGTGGTGCCCTGGCTAGTCTGAGTGAAACGATTAGTCAGCAGGCCTACGCCGATTTACGGCAAGCTCACGTCGACGTTTGGCACCAACGTTGGCAATTAGCCGACGTGGTAATCGACGGTGACGCTGCGGCGCAACAGGGGATTCGCTTTAACTTATTCCAGTTATTTAGCACTTATTATGGCGAAGATAAACGCCTGAACCTGGGGCCGAAGGGCTTTACCGGTGAAAAGTACGGTGGTGCCACTTACTGGGACACCGAAGCGTTCGGCGTTCCGTTCTACTTATCACTGGCAGACCCGCAAGTCACTGAAAACTTGTTGGAATACCGGTATAACCAGTTGGCTGGCGCGTTCCATAACGCCAAGCAACAGGGCTTAGCCGGTGCGTTGTTCCCAATGGTGACCTTTAACGGTATCGAATGCCATAACGAATGGGAAATCACCTTTGAAGAAATTCACCGCAACGGCTCGATTGCTTACGCCATCTTTAATTACACCCGTTATACCAGCGATGAGACCTACTTGAAGACCAAGGGCATCGACGTCTTGACCGCAATTTCGCGTTTCTGGGCGGACCGGGTCCATTTTTCACAACGCAAGCAACAGTACATGATCCACGGCGTTACCGGACCGAACGAGTATGAAAACAACGTGAATAATAACTGGTATACTAACTTGATGGCCCGCTGGACGTTGAAATACACGTTAGCGAGCTTGCAGAAAGTAAGCGCCGCTAAACGTGAAGATTTAGCGATTAGTGACGAGGAATGCGCGCACTGGCAGGACATCGTTGACCGGATGTACTTCCCACACGATGACAAGTTGGGCATCTTTATTCAAAACGATACGTTCTTGGATAAGGATTTGAAACCGGTATCATCGATTCCGGCCAATCAACGGCCAATTAATCAACACTGGTCGTGGGACCACATTTTACGGTCACCGTACATCAAACAAGCCGACGTTCTCCAAGGGATTTACTATTTCATGGACCGCTTTACACCGGAACAAAAGCGGGCAAACTTCGACTTTTACGAACCGTTGACGGTCCACGAATCAAGCCTGTCACCAGCCGTTCACGCCGTTTTAGCGGCCGACCTGCATAAGGAAGACAAGGCGGTTGAAATGTACGAACGGACGGCCCGCCTCGATCTCGATAACTACAACAACGACACGGTCGACGGTTTACACATTACGTCGATGACCGGCTCGTGGTTAGCAATCGTGCAAGGCTTTGCCGGTATGCGGGTTCACGATGACACGCTGGCCTTTGCACCGTTCGTACCGAAAGCTTGGCAGCACTATCAGTTCCACGTGAACTTCCGGGGTCGCTTGTTAAAGGTCGATGTCGACCAGCAGGGGACGACCGTGACCTTGGTTTCCGGCGATCCACTGGCTATTGAATTAAATCAGCAACGAGTTGACTTAGCCACCAGCGTGACGAGTCAAAACTAATCCCTTGATTTCAACCTGACCGTAACTGGTTGGAATCAAGTCACAACCTAGGATGATACCACTTCATTCTAACCTACTCCTAAAGGGGCCCGTGCAATGTTTGCACGGACCTTTTTTAACGCTATGACAAAACGCTATGACGACTTTTCGCCATAGCGTTTTGCTGAACACTTTAATTAAAGTGTACGAATTAGGGGTTATTCGCCTAGTAGTGAGCGGGCGGCGTACGGCCGTACTGGTAAGACGTAGCGCGCCTCTAGCTGAGCGTCCGCATCCTTAATCCGTTGCATGAGTAGGTCGATCATTAAGGAGCTGATGGCGGTGATCGGTTGCACGATCGTGGCCAGTTCCGGGTAATAGTTCCGGGTCAGCACCGTGCCGTCGTAACCAATTACCCGCAGTTGTTGCGGAATTTGGATTCCCAGCGTGCGGGCAATTTGCATGACCATGATGGCGGTCATGTCGTCGGTTGCGAAGACGCCTTCGGGAACGTGACTGCTCAGCATCCGCTTGATCGTGGCCCACTTTACCTCGGGCGCGGTACTGAACGGAATCTCAACGGCGTGCGGGGTCAATCCCTTTTCGGCCATCACGTCCTGATAACCGCGCAGCCGGTCGTTAGTCGGGTTACCCGGACGGTTAGCGCCGGTCAGGACCCACACGTCGCGGGCACCGGTATCGAGCAAGGCGCTGGTTGCCAAGCGTGCGCCGGCGTAATTGTCGGAGCTAACGATTGGAATATTATCGCCCAAGTAGCGGTCAAAAGAAATTAACGGAGCGTTGATCTTTTGATATTCCGGAACCGGCATGTTGTGGGCCCCCGCGATGATGCCGTCAACTTGGTTTGCCTGCAGCATTCGCACGTAGTCCCGTTCCTTTTCGGCGTCACCGGCCGACGCGTTACAAAGAATTACCCGGTAGCCGTGCTTGAACAGTTGGTCCTCCAAATCCTGAACGAGTTCGCCGAAGAAGGGGTGGCTGACGCCGGGAAAAATGAGGCCGATTAGTTTGGTCTGTTTGCCTTGTAAGGAACGGGCCAAGCTGTTGGGTTGGTAATTCAAGTCGCGCATCGCGGCGAACACCTTTTGCTTGGTTTTTTCGGAGAGCGAGCCGTAATTATTGATGACTCGCGAGACCGTGGTAACGGAAACGCCGGCTAGGGCCGCAACGTCTGATAATTTTGCCATGGGGGAGACCTCCAGTTTAGTAAAGAGTTGGAAGTCGCTGACCCGTCAGCCGCACCGGCGTATTCAGGGTGGACGTTAAGTGCCAGGGGGTGTCGTCTTGCGGGAAGAACCTACCGGAGGCGACCTGTGCGCCATCATCGATAAAGAGCTCGAAGGTGGAACGGTCCAGGTAAAGTGCCAAGTGGTGAGGACCCGCACTTAGCGGGAGCGTCCGCGTATCGCCGAAAGTGGAACCCACGGCGGCACCGGCGGCGTGACGGTCAATGGTCAGTTGTCCGGCCGTTACGTTCAGAACCAACCGTTCCTTGGCGTTACCAAGCGTGAGTTGGCCGTTAACTGCGGCCGGTAAGTCAACGTACAGGACTTCTTGTCCCTTAAGTGTATCACGGAACGGGTCGAAAGGTACGTCGCTTTCCGGAAACGCAACCGGCTTTTGTTGCAGCTGACCGTCGATGACGTGTAACGTCTTGACGAGGCTTAAGCAGCCCTGCCATCCTTCAGCATCGCTCGGGTAAGTTGTGTCTGGTAAGCCTAACCAGCTGATGGTGTGGGCCTGGCCGTCCGGACCATTAACCACCTGAGTGGCGTAACTATCAAAACCTAAGTCTAAGTTAGTTAGCGGACCGGGATTGATCAGCCGGGCGGTTTGCCAGTCGATGTCGTCGGCGACAATTGCCATGTTTGGGTAAACGTTGGCGTACGGGACCCGCTCGCGGTCCAATCCTTGGGGACAGAAGAGCAACACCACGTGGCCGTCAACGAAGGCTAAGTTGGGGCATTCGATCATGTAGCCAAGGTCGCGGTGACCGAGGTCGAGCGGGCCAACCAGTGACCACGGACCGGTGGCGGTGTCCGCACGGTATACTAAAATTTGGCCTTGCAGATCCGCGCGCTGGGCGCCCAGGATGGCGTAGTAGTGACCGTCGACGTGTAAAATTTGTGGGTCGCGGAAGTGGGCGGTGTAGCCGGTTGCCTGGTTGATTAGTGGCAGGTCGGTCGTAGTTAAGTGTTGATTGGCGTCGACCCAAGCACCTAACTGAGTACTGATGCGACCGCCGTCATCGGTGCGGACGTTACCGGTATACATTAGAAATAACTGGTCGTTGATGGGAATGGCCGAACCGGAGTAAACCCCCTGGGTACTGTACGGTGCTTGCGGTAACAAGCTTAAGTCGTCTTCTTGCCAATTGAACAGGTCACTAGAACTGACGTGCCGCCACGATTTTAACCCGTGGACCCCGCCGAACGGAAAGTTTTGGTAAAACAAGTGCCAGCGCGAATTAAAGTAACTAAAGCCGTTCGGGTCATTCAATAGTCCCGACCGTGGTTGCACGTGGTAGTTTAAGTGCCAACGGGAAGTTCGTTGCGCTGCAATTAACTGTGTTAGGGTCGCGTCCGAATAAGTCGAATACGCGGCGTACCGTTGGGCTGTCGTCCATTTTTTCATCAGTCTTCGCTCCTATATGATTAACGTTTGATATCGCTATCATAGCACGGATGATTAGTTTTTGCACGAAATTGATAAACGTTTGACAATTTAAAAGATAGCGGTTACAATTGGGTCACAAATTCGAAAACAACCTTGGAGGGAAGACCCATGGATCATAAACAAGCAGCGCAAGACATCCTCGTGCAAGTTGGTCGTGATAACATCATTGCCGCCGCCCACTGTGCGACGCGCCTGCGGTTAGTGGTAAAAGATGACAGTAAGATCGACCAGAAGGGCCTGGACAATAATCCGGCCGTTAAGGGAACGTTCCGCGTGAACGGCCAATTTCAAATTATCATCGGCCCTGGTGACGTTGACAAAGTCTACGATCAGCTCATTGCCATGACCGGTTTAAAGGAAGTTACTCCCGATGATTTGAAAGCGGTCGCAGAAAACGGCAAGAAACCGAACCCGTTAATGGCGTTAGTCAAAGTCTTGTCCGATATTTTTGTTCCGTTGATTCCGGCGTTGGTTGCCGGTGGGTTACTGATGGCGTTAAACAACGTGTTGACGTCGAAGGGCCTGTTTGGTGCTCAGTCGCTGGTCGGCATGTACCCCGGTATTAAGGGGATTGCCGAAATGATCAACACCTTTGCATCGGCGCCGTTTACCTTCCTGCCGATCCTATTAGGGTTTTCGGCAACCCGCCGCTTTGGAGGTAACGCCTACCTCGGGGCAACCATGGGGATGATCATGGTTATGCCGGCGTTAGTCAACGGTTATAACGTTTCGGCCGCCTTGGCGGACGGCTCGATGACCTACTGGAACATTTTCGGTTGGTACATCGCCCAGGCCGGCTATCAGGGGCAAGTGCTACCGGTATTAGCGGTCGCCTTCATCCTGGCTAAGGTCGAAAGTTGGTTGCATAAAAAGATGCCGGCGACGCTCGACTTTATCTTTACGCCGATGATCAGTATTATTTTCGTGGCCTTCATTACCTTTGCTTTCGTTGGTCCGGTACTGCGGATCGTTGGGAACGGCTTAACCGACGGCATTGTCTTCTTGTACGACCGTTCCGGTTTTATTGGGTCGACAATTTTCGGCCTGGTTTACTCGCCAATCGTCATCACCGGGCTGCATCAAAGCTTCCCGGCCATCGAAACGCAGTTATTGGCGGACGTTGCTAAAACCGGTGGCGACCTCTTTTTCCCAATCGCTTCCATGGCTAACGCGGCACAGGGGGCGGCTTGTTTAGCTATCTTCTTCCTTTCGCGGAGTAAAAAAGAAAAGGGCCTCGCTTCTTCAGCCGGCGTCTCGGCGTTACTTGGGATTACTGAACCAGCTATTTTCGGGGTCAACTTAAAGCGGCGCTTCCCGTTCTTTATCGGGATGATTGGGAGTGCGGTCGGTTGTTTCTTCGTGGGTCTCTTCGGTATCCGCTCGTCCGCGCTGGGTGCAGCCGGTTTGTTAGGGTTTATCTCCCTGCCCGTTAAGTTCTACCTGCAATTCTTCATGGCACTGATTGTTAGCATGATCGTGGCCTTCATCGGGACGTACGTCTACGGAAAACGGGTCATGGCGAACGAACCGGACGACGACCAGGTTGTGGAACCGACCGTGACCGAAGTGACGGTTGCGGACGGGACGGTCGCCGCACCGGTCAGTGGTCAGGCGGTTAGCTTAAAAACGGTTGCCGACCAAGTTTTCTCCAGCGAAATGATGGGGAAGGGGGTCGCAGTGATTCCTAGTGACAACGGGGTTTACGCACCGGTTGCCGGAACAATCACGGTCGCTTACCCGACCAAGCACGCTTACGGCTTAAAGGCCGACAACGGTGCTGAAGTCCTGATCCACTTGGGCCTCGATACCGTCAAGCTCGACGGCCAGCACTTTGAGACAAAGGTTACGGCGGGGCAACACGTTGCGCAGGGCGACCAACTCGGGAGCTTCGACGTGGCGGCCATTCAAACGGCCGGTTACGACCCGACGGTAATGGTGGTCGTCACTAACACGACCGAGTACGCCAGCGTTGACCGGATCGACGTTCAAACCGTGCAGGCCGGTGACGACGTGGTGGCACTGACGAAGCCCGACCAAGCGGCTAGCGTCGCCATGACGGAAGCTTAACTAAAACGATTAAAACGGCAATCCAAGTCGAACGTCCTCGGTAGTAACCGGGGCGAACGAACGGGATTGCCGTTTTTAGTTTGGTTATTTCGCGACGACCAGCTGGCCATCGTGGGGCGCGTCTAACAGCGTGTGGCCCTGGATAAAGCCGTTTAGGGTAAACGGCAACTGCTGGGCAATGGCGACGGTCAACTGACCGGTCCGTAGTAGTTTAAAGAGCATCTGTAGCGTCGCCTGGTCGGAAATGACGTTGGTCGGGTGAATCGACTGGAAACGAATCGACTTACTGGTGGCCGGTAAGCTCGGCGCAAACGACGCGATGGTCGCGTCGAACTTGGCCACGGCTAGGTTGTCCTTGCCGTGTTCGCCCTGGCGCGTTAAGTCGATGACCACGTCACCCTGATCGGCGAGGACGTGGTTCGGGTTTTGGCGGTCGGGGGCCACGACCTGGTGAACCCCGAGTGCCGTTAAGCGGTCGCTAAAGCGGTTCGGCGCGATGGCGATGACCTGCGCACCTAACCGTTGTGCGAGTTGAACCGCCAACATGCCGATCGAATTTTCAGCACCGCGAATGATTACCGTTTGGTCACGCTGCACGTCCGCAAAGTAGCGGACCGTTTTATAAGCAATGATCCCTGGTGTGACCAGGCTGACCGCCTGGGCGGGCGTTAAATCGGTTGGGACGGTTACGGCTAGGTCACTATCCAGTAACACCTGTTCGGCGTAAGTGTGCTGAGTGTGCGCGGCAATCACCGTGCCGACTTCAAAACCGGTGACCGCTGGCCCGATTTCGATGATCTGACCCACCACGTCGTGTCCCGGTATCAACGGTAACGCGAGTTGGGTGTTAGTTCCCAAGCGTTCGTTGCGGTCTTCGTCGTTTAAATTAACCGCCAACGTTTCAATTAAAATCTGGTTGCCAGTTGGCTTCAACCCCGGTTGTGCCATCGCTTCAAAAACTGCGGGTCCCCCAAATTTACGATAACCAAAAGCAAGCATTTCAATCCCCCTCCTAGGCCTTGATCCGCTGATCAAAACCCTAGCTCCAATTAAATCAGTTAATCTTCTGAACGGTCGGGCCGTCCATGCGTGCTTTTATTTTAGTGGGGGAGCCGTTGAAAGTACAAGTAGGAACGATTATCGGCGACCTTATGTTTAGTGAATAATAAATGGAGTGTTTTTAGTTGCCAGCGGGTGCTTGGCGTTTTAATCCCCAGCCGGTAAAGCCGCTGATAATTGAGAAGATTGGTGATGACAGGCTGAAGAAACAAAATGGCAGGTAGGCTAGTGTGGAAACGCCCAGCGTGTTGGCCGCAAACGCCCCGGCGACGCCCCAAGGAATCAGGTAGTTGATGACCGTCCCGCCGTCTTCCAGCACCCGACTAAGTGCTAGGTTTGCAAGGCCGCGCTGGTTAAAGGTCGGCTTGAAGGCCTTACCGGGTAAAATGACGGAAAGGTACTGTTCCCCAACGAAGATGTTGACGCCAATGCCGGCTAAAATCGTGGCCGTCACGGTGGCGCCCGCGCCGTTTAACCGCTTTGCGAGTGGCACCATTGCCGTTTGAATCAAGTTGAATTTCATTAACAGGCCCCCGAGTGCCAGCGTTAGTAAAATCAGTGAGACGGTCCCCATCATGGCACTGATCCCCCCGCGGGACAGGAGGGCGTCCACGCTGGCGTTGCCGGTTTTGGCCACAAAGCCGCTTTCAATCATCGTCGCGATTTTGGCGATTTGAATGTGCGGCTGTTGAAGCACTAACATCCCGATGGCTAAGCCGATGTTTAACAGCAGGGTCGGAATTGCCGGAATCTTCATAAAGGCGCAGGCGAACATCAGGGCAAGCGGGAGGGCTGCCCACCAGCTGATTGAAAAGTTCTGGTTGAGGGCGGTCAGGGTCGACTGAATTTTCCCCAGGTGACTGGTGGTGGCCGCACCGTTGCCGAGGATCGTGTAGCCAATTAGTGAAACAATGAAGGCCGGAATCGTTGACCACATTAAGTTGCGAATGTGACTGAAAAGGTCGCTTTCCGCAATGGCGGCCGCCAAGTTGGTTGAATCGGACAACGGTGAAGTTTTATCGCCAAAAATGGCGCCGGAAATAATCGCACCGGCTATCAAAGCGGGGTTGATGCCCATGGTCGTGCCGATTCCGAAGAGGGCGATCCCAATCGTGGAAACGATCGTAAAGGCGCTCCCAATTGACGTACCGATAATGGCGCAAACTAAGAAGACCGAGGGCACAAACCAGCGGGCAGAAATTAAATGGAACCCAAAAACCATCATTGACGGAATGATTCCGGCGGCAATCCAGACACTGATCAACGCACCGATTAAAATAAAAATGAAAATCGGAATAATCCCGGTTTTAATGCCATCGGTAATCCCACCGTGAATGGTGTCCCAACTGGCGCCGCGCAGGTGGGCCCACAGGATGACTAACGCAATGACTAGAATGACCGGGGTCTGCGGTGACAGACCGAATTTGATGACCGCAATGCCCATGATTGCTAACATAACGAACAAAATCGTGAGGGCTTCCGGTAGTTGGACCGGTCGCCAAGTTGCTGACTTTTTCATGATTAAACGCTCCTTTAATTGAGTATAAAAAAATCGTCCCCGTTGTCGATTTGACAACAGGGACGATTGATTAGACCGTGGTACCACCCAGATTGCGCGTTAAAAGTGCGCCTCTCACTAGCAGTTAACGGGTCTAGTTATTATCCGCCGGGTGACCCCGGACACGTCCTACTGTATTTCAGCGTGCTTAGCCTGATCGGTTCGCAGCAACCACCGACTTTCTGACACCCAGCTAATCCGTTACTTGGGGTAGGACCCTTCGTTCGTTTATATGAATACGTGTGATGATAGCACGCCACCCGCTATTCGTCAACCGGAACTGGTTTCTGAAATGGTTGGTATCCCCCTAGTCGTTGAGGAGGCGCCATGCTAAAATGAAGGTGATTGAAATCGGTAACACTATTAATATTTAGTTAGGTTAAAGAAAGGCAGTGATGACTTGTGACAACTTCGACGCAGTGGTGGCAATCCGCCGTTGTTTATCAAATTTATCCGCGGTCGTTTCAAGATTCGAATGGTGACGGCATCGGTGACTTACCTGGGATTACCCAGCGCTTGGATTACGTCAAACAACTGGGAGTCGACGTTATCTGGTTGAACCCGATCTACCGGTCGCCGGGCGTTGATAACGGCTACGACATTAGTGATTATTATGATATTGATCCAAAATTCGGCACCATGGCTGACTTTGACGCACTGTTAACGGCGGCACACGCTAAGGGCTTAAAGCTAATGATGGACATCGTCGTTAACCATTCGTCGGATCAAAACGCGTGGTTTAAAGAAAGTGCCAGCAGTCGCGACAATCCGTACGCCGACTACTATATTTGGCGTGATCCGGTCGACGGCCACGCGCCGACGAATTGGGGCGCGCTGTTTGGCGGTTCGGCGTGGGAGTACGTGGCGAGCCGGCAGCAGTATTACCTACATTCGTTTGCCGTGGAACAGCCCGACTTGAATTGGGAAAGCCCGCGGTTGCGGCAAGCGGTCTACGACATGATGAACTTCTGGGTGGACCGGGGCGTAGACGGTTTCCGCTTAGACGTCATTAATTCGATTTCAAAACCGACCGTCTTCGTGGATGGTCCGGTCGCTGACGGCGAGCCGTACGCGTCGATTGGCGCCATCGAAGCTAACGGTCCGCGACTACACGAATTCTTGCAGGAAATGTACGCCCAGGTCTTTGCCGGGCGGGCGTTGATGACGGTTGGCGAAACTCCGGGGGCTAGCGTAGCGGATGCTCAGCAGTTGGCCGGCCGTAACAGTCACGAGTTGAACATGGTCTTTCAATTTGAACACGTCAGTTTGGATGGTAATCCCGACCCACGCTTTGGTAAGTGGAACGACCAGCCGGTGCAATTAGTAACCTTAAAGCACAGCTTGTCGAAGTGGCAGACCGGTTTACACGACCAGGCGTGGAACAGTTTATATTGGAATAACCATGATCAGCCGCGGATTGTCTCCCGTTTTGGCGATGACCGCCCGGCTTACCGGACCCGTTCCGCGAAAATGTTGGCCACCTTGTTACACTTTATGCAGGGAACGCCCTTTATTTATCAAGGTGAGGAGCTGGGGATGACCAATGCTCACTTCACCCGCTTGGATGATTACCGGGACTTGGAGTCGCTTAACGCCTATCACCACTACGTTGAGGTGGAAGGTGCGACCGATTCGGCAACGATGCTCGCCTACTTGGCCCATACGTCACGCGACAACGCTCGTACGCCGATGCAGTGGCAAGACGCGCCACACGCCGGCTTTACCACTGGAACGCCGTGGCTGGCCGTAAACCCCAATTATCCGCGGATCAACGCGCAGCGGGCGCAAACCACGCCGGGCTCAGTTTATCACTACTACCAACGGCTAGTGGCGTTACGCCACCGGCTACCGTTGATTCGAACCGGACGGTATCACCTGCTGATGCCGGACGACCAGTCAGTTTACGCCTATACGCGTCGTGACGGGCACCAAACCTTACTGGTGATTTGCAACTTCACGGCTGAAACCCAGAGTCGGCATTTTGAGCAACGACCACCAGCCGCGCCGTTACTGATCAGCAATTACGATGATGATCAGGGCGACGTCTTGCGCGCTTACGAAGCCAAAGTTTATCTGTTTTAGGTGAAACGAAAAGCCGTGACCAAAGTCACGGCTTTTTTAACGCGTCCGGATCATAATAGTCGAAACGCGCATTCAAAGTTAGCTGGCCGACTTTGAATGCGCGCTTTATTACTATTGGTTAGTCTTCCGGCGTTGCCGGATCATTTTTAAAGGTTTTTTCGATAATGTCCATCACTTGCTTGAATAACCCGATTGGGAACTGGTGCGCCCGTCGGATCAAGTTAATGTGCACGCTTGGTAGTTGAACGTCGTCAATTGGAATTTCAACCAGGTCGTCATCGTTAGGCGTCGTAATGTCCGAGACGAACCCGAGCGCCAAGTTTTCCCGCACTAACCCGTTGATCAGGGTACTGCTGTCGGATTCAAAGAGGACTTGCGGCTTGATCGATAACTGTTCGGCGAGTTGGTGGAACACCAGCTTGTTCAGGTACGTCGCGTTTAAAATTACGAATGGGGACTTTAACGCTTCGGCAAAAGTTGGGTGGTCCATCTTCGTCAGCGGGTGGTCCGGACTGGCTAAGATTTTAAATTGGAACGGGCGTAACGGCGTGACCGCCAGCCGTTCGTCCAACGTTTGGTCAAGGTTCCCGCTGATGGCGAGGTCGAGTTGGCCACCTAAAACCTGCTTGACGAGCGAATTGGCACTCATTTCAACCGTGTGGATGCTACTAAGTAAGTCTTGTTCTAAAATCGGCTTGGTCAGGGCCGGTAAGTAATGTTCACTGACGGACGGTTCGATTCCCAGCCGCAACGTATGTTGGCGTAAGTGACTGATTGATTCGTTAACGTGTTGCCAGTTCGCGATGATGTCGTTAGCGGCCAGTAGTAGTTGCTGCCCACTCGGAGTTAGTACCAGTGCCTTGGTTTTGGCTTGCCGGAAGAACAGGGTGGTTTGAAAGTGCCGTTCGAGCCGCTTAATGGCCTGCGAAATAGTTGGCTGACTAACGTGAAAATCAGCCGCGGTTTGGGTATAGCTCTGGGTACTGATCAATCGTTGAAAATAGTATAAATCTTTAATATTCATGAAAAGTAGCCTCCATAAAATTATGAATGGTGCTTTAGCGATTCGAACCGCTAGTAAACAGGCTAGAACAAAGTAAAAATTCCAAAATAAAAGGGTCCCGGACTGATCGCGGACGGCCAGATAAAACGATTTGAAGTATTACTGATTATCATAGCGGTTATTTACGGGAACTGTCAAAGAAAATGGTTAAGCGCCTGAAACTATAAATGATAGTAATAGCTGAGCTTGCTTAATTGGTCTATCGGTTGTTGCCAGTGATTTTTCGGTTAACGGCCATTGGATTTAGTTATCAGTTAAGGGGTTGTTACAGTCAGATTGCTGCAGTTGCCTAGTAGCTGACAGTTCTTCCCGTTAATTTTAACCGAGTTAACGTTAATCCGAAAGTCCTGCGGCTAAGGTTAAAGGGCTTAATGGATAAACGTTGCTTATAGGCGTCATTGCTAAATTAAAGTGCTTAAATATTTAGACGGCTTGTTTCACCTATCAGGTTATAAAAAATAATTATCAGTTAAGGTGCTGTTGGATATCGGTTGATAAATGAAATATTGGTCTAGGTTAGCGTGTAACGTTGAAAGCGGGCGCTTTTAAACGATTAACCGCTAATAATGGCACCAAAGATCAACCCCTTTAAGTTATAAGGTAAACGAATGCTAATAATGGTAAATTGTACCAGTACGTTAAAAATAATATAAAAAGCGCTAAATTGGCATAAATATAAGTTATTAGTTAAACGGTTGTTATAAATTGATCGTCACCATGGCGTCCCTTAACTAATTGAGTGGGGGGTTAACTAGGAAAGTACGGGTAAACAAACCATCGTTATAATTAATTATAATACTAAATCTAAATTAAATACCTAAAACAGCTAAATAAAGGCAAGTTAATTTGTTAACTATAATTATTTATAATACATAAATTCGAGCCAACCCCACCTACTACGCTAAAGCGGTGGGTGATTTTTAACGTTGGCGTCATTGTAATTGGGAGAACGCTTGCAAGTCAACAACCTTAAAAAATTGATTTCGTAAACCAATGTCCCTGTTTATTAATAAAATTATGTTTTTATACGTAATTAGCGCAAGGTAGCTTATAATTAAAGGGGATAATCATTTGCTTGTCATTTGGTTATAAAACTCTTGGAGGGAGGGAATTAAATGCAACGCAAACACTTAACGACCTGGTTAGCCGGGACGGCAACGTTATTAACGATGTTGGTCACGACTAATGTTCACGTCCACGCTGCGACCGATACGCCGGCGCAAGCGGACGCGGACGTCGTGACCACCAGTTCTAAGGCTGCAAAACCAGCTAAGCAAGTCACGTTAAAATCGTCTGCCGCGTCAACTAAGGCGGCACCGTCAGCTAGTCAAACGCCGGTTACGACACCGACCCCGGCAGCGGTAACGACAACGAGTAGTGCCGATACGACGGCCAACGAAAGTCAGTCGGACGTTACTGATCAACAGCAATCCGCTAAGCGGCGGGTCAGTGCCAAGACCAAAGCAACGACGGCAACGACGGCGAACCACCAAACGACGACGCAGATGTACGATGCGGTGACAACTAGTCACGACTCGCCAGCGGGGGATGACACTGACGCGTCGAGCGATGCTGCCACCCAGCCAAAACGGACGGTCAAACAAGCGGTCGTTGTGAATGGCATTGGTGCTGAAGATGCCGTTTTGACCAGTACCGATGGTCAAACAACGTACGATGCGAGCGATTCGCTAAGTCGCTACGTTTCTTACAAGGCGACTTATAACTGGTCGATTCCGGATGGTGAAAAGATTAATCCTGGTGATACGGCAACGTTGACGTTACCAGCCAACGTCTTGTCGACCGGCGGAACTGAGACGCTCATGAAGGATGGCCAACCGGTAGCCACGTTGAAAATGACCAACGGGACAACGACCGGGACGCTAACCTTTGGTGATTACTTTGCAACGCATGATTACGATAAACGTAACGGGTCCTTCGCAATTTACGTGACCGGCACCGATAACGATGCGAGTGATAGTACCGCTAAAATCAATAAAGTCGGTTGGGCGGACGCTAATTCGACTGACGAAGATGGTGTTCCTTCGCGCCTGTACTGGCAAGTTGTTGCTAACATTGGCAGTGAACATTGGCAAAACGTTGAGATTGTTGATCAACTGGGATTGTACCAGACGCATGATAGCGACCTGACGCTTGAAAGTGGTCACTACGTCGACGGTGCCTTTCAAAAAGAAACCACGTTGGGAACTTTTAATTTTGAGACCAACCAGTTTACGCCGGCTGCCGGGGGCGCTGCGGATAATATTCGTTTCACGCAAGCGGGTAATCAGCTGACCATTCATTTTGACGATATTACGACTGCAATTAATTTATTTTATTCAGTAACGGTTACCAAGGGTCACTTATACACGAACAATGCTGATGTGACCTATACACCGGACGGCACACCGTCTGATCCCGAAAACCCCGGGACGACCGAACCTGAAAATAAGCAGGCTAACGCGGCCTTAGGCTACGGTATTCAGGGGAGTTACGATGACCAACCGTACCAGTTAATCATTGTGAAGACCGGTGAAGACGACCAAGCGTTGGCGGACGCAACTTACCAGTTGTTAGATGCCAACGGCCAGCTACTCCGTGACGACTTGGTCACCGATGCGCAGGGCCGGATTTACGTTGACAATTTATCGGCAGGGACCTATACCATTAAGGAAACGGCTGCGCCGGCCGGGTACTTACTCGATCCGCAGTCGCATCAGGTGGTCGTTGATGCTGCTAACGCTACCGATGCCCGGGTTACGTTACCGGTCGCCGATGCGAAAATTGCGCGGACCCAAGTGAACGTGGTTAAAGTTTGGCAAAACGTTCCGGCCAGCGTGACGCGGCCCGACGTGGTCGTCACGTTACAACGGGATGGTCAAGCCGTCCAAACGTTAACTTTGACGGCGGCCAACCAGTACCGCGGCGCGTTTACGGATTTAGCGGTCAGTGACGCCAACGGGACGACTTACCGTTACACGGTGGTGGAAACGCCACTGGATGGGTACGTTGCGACCCAAACCACGACCGGCGATACGGTTACTTTGACTAATACTTACCAGTTAGCATCGCTGACTATTCAAAAGGTTGACCAGGCGAACCAACAACCGTTGGTCGGCGCAACCTTTAAGGTCACTGATGTCACGGGTAAGGTCGTTGCAACCTTAACGACTGATCAAAACGGCCGTGCCCAGCTTAGCGGTTTGGCGCAAGGCGAATACACCATTCAAGAAACGGTCGCGCCAGACGGCTATGCGTTGAATGCGACGTCGTGGCCAGTTACGTTGAGCCCGTACACCACTTACGATGCGTTAGTTACGGTGTCGGATACGGCTAAACCGGTTGATCCAACCGACCCGGTTGATCCAACTGATCCAGTTGATCCGACTGACCCGGTTGATCCAACTGATCCAGTTGACCCGACTGACCCAGTTGACCCAACTGATCCAGTTGACCCGACCACCCCGCAATTACCAGTAACGCAACCGAAGACGGATCCAGTTCAGTCACCGGTAACGAAACGGCCAGTGGCAACGCCGGTACCGACCAAGGTCAGTCAGCCGACGCAACCAACGGCCCCTAAACCCGTAACGGCTAGTGCTAGCCGGTTGCCGCAAACGAACGCGGCACTAACTAACGGCTGGTTAGTCGGATTCGGATTATTGTTAATGACGCTTCTCCTAGGCGCGGGTTACGGTTTACGCAAACGGTTATTATAGCTAAAAAAAACGAGTATTCATTAGACTAACTTCGTCTAGCGAATACGCGTTTATTTTTGACGTCATGATTAACGTTGATGACGTTCACGTTTGATTTTGACAGGTTGTGCAGCGGGGACCGAACTGCTGGCTGCGGCGCCAGCGAGTACGGCTAACCCGGCCGCGGTTAAAAGACCGGCTAGTAACATGGTCAAAACCTCCTTGATTGTTGGCAAACTCGTCTTTGATACTTGCAGTTTAGAGGATGGCCGAACGAAATGCAATTAATTGACCCAAGGTTAACGAGAACTTGAATAACTTGAGATTTTTTTAAGTAATTGACGGTTATTGTTGATTCTGGCGAACGCGCCAGCGTCGTTTAAATACTCCGCTGCTTGATCTGGGTCTTCAATCAGCTGGGATTGTAAGAACTTGATCCAAGCTGCGTAGTAGGTCACGTGGTACTGGGAACAAATCTTAATGCCGTAATCCAAAAGCTTGAGGGCTTGTTCCGACTGACCGATGCTGGCGTAGAAATTACCCGTGTAGTAAGCCAGATTGATGACCCGCCAAACGCTGGCCGTATTCTCAAGTGGTAAATCGGGCAGGGCGTGGCGGACCTTTTCAAAGTAGTACTGGGCCTTGTTGTTGTCTTCGTTGAATTGGTAGGCAATCCCGGTGCCACAATAAGCGAGTTGGGTATAAATCGTCGTGTGGGATTCATCCAGGTCGGTGATGATTTGGTCGAAATTGAACAACACATCACTGATCGGATGGTTCGTGAGTGCGGAAACGTACCCCTTTAAATAACAATATTGTAAGTTGGTCTCACGGTCGTGACGGGGTTTATCCGCAATTTTGGTAAGCAGCGTTTCGGCGTTGCGAAATTCGCTGGTAATCAAGTCAAATTCAACTTGCTCCAAAACCTTTAGAACGGCGGCATCAGCGACCCGCTCGGTTGGAAAAACGTCCTCTAATTGGAGGTTAAGCCGCTGGCAAAGTTGGGCGACAATCCGAATTGCGGGCGCCTTACCGTTATTTTCAAATTTACTAAGGGTCGCCTGGGTGCAGATTCCCTCGGCAAGCGCTTTTTGCGATAAGCCGAGAGCCTTTCGCCGGGCGATAAAAAGCTCGATGTTCAAGACGACACTTCCTTTTTTTTACGATCTAGAGCGGCCTTTTTTAACCGCTTTCACTATTAATTAAACATTAATAGTATAATCTTGTCAATATCTATACGTAATTGGAAATATTCTAAAATTATATGATGAAGAAAAATGCCGCCTAGTGGTGCCACCGCATCGTGTATTCCGGTTGGTTAGTTGGCTTATCGATGGCCTGGGCGTGCACCGTGAAGCCGCTGTGGTGGTAAAAGGCGACCGCGGTGCGGTTAGCCACGTAGACTGAGAGGCATAGTTTGGGTTTCCGTTGCTTAGCCGCGGTTAGTAGGGCGGTGCCGATACCGCGTTTACGGGCGTCTTCCCTAACGAAAATACCGGCGATGTAATCTTTTTGAAGGCCGAGAAAGCCGATAATGGTGGCGTGCGCATCACGGGCAACTAATAAATTGGCTTGTGGTAACGCCTGCCGAACTGCCGGCGCTTGTTTGCGCCAATAATCGGGTTTAATAAACGGGTGGCCGCTGATATTGCCGGTTAGCCAAATCGTCATTAGTTGATCGAGTTCGGCCGCGGTGGGGTGGGTCAATTCTTGAATTTGCATACATCTTTCCTTAATCGCAACGGCTGGTTTTCGGTTGCGGTGTGATTGGTGGACAGTAACTGCCACTAATTAGTTACGTGATTTAATGGTAGCATATTTTTTTAATGCCAAAAAATCAGGTCACCCACAACAATTGGTTGTAGGCGACCTGATTAATGGGTTTCAACACGGCCTATTTTGCCATGTAAGCACTCTTAAAGTTGTAGTTGATGCCGGCAGTGTTATAAACGAGCCCTTTCAACTTCGGGTTAACCATTTGGGCAATGACGTTTTGAGAAAGTGGCGCCACCCCTTGATCGGTCCCGATGGTTTGTTCAGCCTTAGCTAACGCAGCCCAGCGTGCTTTCGTGCTGGTGGTGCTGTTAGCCGTTTCGATGGCTTGGTCGAAGGTCGGGTTGTTCCACTTACCAAAGTTGTAGTCGTTATCCGAAGTCATGATGCCAAGGTCGGATACCGGGTCAGCGAAGTCGGCTTGCCATGCGGAGATGACGAGTTGGAAGTTCCCAGCTAATTCACGGGAAATCCGGGTCTTGTAAGGGACTGTGACACTCTTGACCTTTAAGCCTGGAAGTTCCTTTTCGAGTTGTCCCTGAACGTATTCGGAGAGGGCCTTCATTTGGTCGGTATCGTCGTGAGTCAACGTGACCGTTAAGGATTTCTTACCGAGTTCCTTAAGGCCAGTCTTCCAAAGCTGCTTAGCCTTAGTCGTATCCTGCGTAACCGAATCCTTGACCATCGTGCTAGTGGCGAAGTCCTTGCCCGTGGTTGGATCCTTGGCCAGGCCGGCGGTTACGAAGCCCTTAGGGGTAACGGAACCGTCACCTAAGACGTTGTTGACCAGTTGTTTACGGTTCAAAGTTAACGACATCGCCTTGCGGACGTTCTTGTTAGCGAGCGCCTTAACCTTCTTTTGATTGTATTCCAAGTAGTTCAAACGACTTGATTTACGGATGACCAGCTTGTTGTTATTCTTTTCGTTTTTAACTTGTTGACCGGATAGGACGGCGGCGTCCAACTTACCACTCTGGAAGAGGTTGAAGGCGGTCGTCGTGGACTTAACCACTTGGTCGTTGATCTTAGTCAGGTAAACGTGCTTCTTATCCCAGTATGAGGAGTTCCGAACTAAACTCCAGGTCGAGTTGGTGCCCTTCCAACCGGTCATCTTGAACGGCCCGTTGTAAACCATCTTGCTGGCACTAGTCCCGTAATCCTTGCCGTACTTTTCAACGGCGTGTTGGTTTTGTGGGAAGAAGACCACGAAGCCCATCAGTAATTTAAAGTACTGCATTGGTTTTTCCAAGGTAACGGTCAGCTTATACTTACCATCGGCTTTGATACCCAAGGTTGATGGCTTGGCCTTACCCTTCGTGATTTTATCAGCGTTTTTAATGCCGGAATAGAGGTAGGCGTATTGGGACGCGGTCTTCGGGTTGACCGTCCGGCGCCAGCCATAAACGAAGTCTTGCGCCGTTACCTTATCGCCGTTACTCCACTTTGCATTTTTACGCAGGGTGAACGTGTAGGTCTTCTTACCCTTAGAAACCTTGGTGCTCGTGGCAATCCCCGGGGTTGCCTTACTATTCTTACCGAGGCGATAAAGCCCTTCCTGCGAGTTACTGATCATGGTCCCGCTGATGACGTCAGTTGCCTTGGATGGATCCAAGGTGGTGATGTCCTGGCCGTTTTCTGACCAGTTGAGGACCTGGGTCTTAGCCATGTTAGCTTTAGTATTCCCAGCATTGTTGGCGCTGGAGCTGGATTTACTACCACAACCGACTAGTAAACCGCTGGCCGCCACCGTGACCGCGGCTGCCGTTGCTAAAAATTTCCATTTCATTAGTATGTACCCCCTAATTCGATTGACCTATGTTTTAATACAAAAATGAGAATACATTAAAATTAAATTAAAATCAATAGCTATTTTTTAATTTATTGATTGCTTGACGACACAAAAAGCAAGCGCATCACTGACTGACGCGCTTGCTTAAAGTTAGAAAATTATTTTTGATTATTAAAATACCTATTTATGGGTAAGCAACCGAACCCGCGCAACCGCCGGAATAGCAGTTAGGGTTTTGATCAATTGCTGACTACTTTGGTGGTCGAGGTCGTCGACATCAATAATGGTGTAGGCCGTGCCCTGCTTAGCAGCGTTAGCCATGGTGGCGATGTTTAGGTTGGCTGCGGCAATTTTTTGGGTGATTTGGCTGACCATGTTCGGAACGTTGTCGTGAATGACCGTGAACCGGTAGGCGGCGTTGAACGGAACGGTCAGGTCCGGTAAGTTGATGGCCGCCTTGACATTGCCGGTTTCTAGATAGGTCATAATCGTGCGGGCGGCCTGGGTGGCGCCGTTCACTTCGGCTTCGATCGTTGAACCACCGATGTGTGGGGTGACCGTCACATCCTCACGGTTAGCGATTTGCGGTTCACCAAAGTCGGTGTAGTAGTGCCGGAGTTGTCCTTGATTTAGCGCATCAACCGCCGCGGCGTTATTGACGATGCCGATTCGCGAGTAGTTGAACAGGGTGGTACCGGCTGGCATGGCGGCAATTTCGGCGCTGCCAATCAGGTCGACGGTGTCGTCATTTTTAGGGACGTGGACGGTAACGTAATCGGCGTTTTTAACGGCGGCCGTTAAGGTTGCGGCGCGTTGGACCTGCTTGGAAATGTTCCAGGCGGCGTCCGCTGACAGGTACGGGTCGTAGCCGATAACGGTCATCCCGAGGTTGAGGGCGGCGTTGGCGACTAACGATCCCACGTGGCCCAGCCCAATGACGGCCAGCGTCTTACCGGCTAATTCAGTCCCGTTAAACTTGGTTTTATCGTGTTCTGTCCGTTGTGAAACGTCGGCTTCGGTGTGCTTAGCCGAATAGCTGGCGGCGGCCAGTAGGTTTCGGGACGAAATGACGAGCAGGGCGATGACCAGTTCCTTAACGGCGTTAGCGTTACTACCGGGGGTGTTGAAAACGGCGGTGCCGTTAACGGTGGCCCGTTCGATCGGCACGTTATTGACCCCGGCACCGGCGCGGGCGATGACTTTGAGTGACTTCGGTAGTGGTTGGTCGTGTAAGTTAACCGACCGAATTAGGTACGCATCGGCGTCGTCGGTTTGGTTTAACGTGTAGGCGGGTGTGAACTGGTCCAGTCCGGCCTGGGCAATGGCATTATAAGTTTTAATTTGATACATCGTAAAGTTCCTCCTTAAGCGTGGTGGGCTTCGAAAGCCGCTAAGTAGTCAACCAGGGCTTGAACCCCAGCTTTTGGCATGGCGTTATACAGACTGGCCCGCATGCCGCCAACCAAGCGGTGCCCCTTTAAGTTCAGTAAACCGCGGTCAGCGGCGCCGGCAATCACTTGGGCATCGGTTGCGGCGTTACCGGTGACGAACGGGACGTTCATTGTTGAGCGGTCGCTAGGTTTGACCGGATTAGTGAACAACGTCGATTGATCGAGGAAGTCGTAAAGTAACGCGGCTTTCTCGCGGTTGCGGGTGGCCATGGCGGCGAGCCCGCCCTGAGCTTTCAACCATTTTAGTACTAATCCAGCGGCGTAAATGGCAAAGACCGGCGGCGTGTTGAACATCGACCGTTTATCCGCAAAGAGTTGGTAATCTAACATACTTGGTAAGTCCTGAGCGTGTCCGATGAGATCGTCGCGGACAATAACGATGGTTAAGCCAGCTGGCCCCAAGTTCTTTTGCGCGCCGGCAAAGATCATACCGAAGTCGGTGACGTTATACTGGTGACCTAAGAAATTAGAGGACATGTCGGCAACCAGTGGAACGTTTCCAGTTGCGGGTAACTGGGTCAGCAGGGTTCCTTCAATCGTGTTGTTCGTCGTGACGTGGACGTAATCGAGGTCGGCTGTCACTGGCTGATCTAAGGTTGGCAGCGCCGTGAAGTGGTTGGCGGCGCTAGTGCCTAAAATATCTACTTGGGTCCCGACCCGGCGAGCTTCCGCCGCTGCCCGTTCCGCCCAGTGGCCACTATTGAGTAACCCGATGTGGTGATGGCCGGTGGCTAAGTTCAGCGGGGCGGCGGTGAACTGAAGCGTCCCGCCCCCTTGGAAGAAGAGCACCCGATAATTATCCGGAATCTGCATCAGGTCGCGTAAGTCCCGTTCCGCATCGTTGATCACTTGGTCGAACAGGTCGGAACGGTGGGAGATTTCCATGATACTCATTCCCGAACCTTGAAATGACGGTAGTTCGGCTTGAATTTGTTGAACAACGGCGGCGGGCATCACGGCCGGACCGGCGGAAAAATTATACGTTGGCATAAAAAAATCCCTACTTTCAAATTAATTAGTCATTATTTTAGAACAGAAAAAAGTCCTGGTAGTCGTTTCGACCACCAGGACGGTTAGTAGTTTTGGTTGAACGCCCTGGTCATCGAATGTTGGGAAACATCCATGCTAGGGCTGATTTGCTCACGCGAAATTAGGCCAACACAGATGTCTGTGTAGACCAGGAGGAGACGATTAAGTTAGCGTTTTGATTAATTACCATCGTAGCCACTCCTTAAATTTCATGATTACAATTTAGCAAGATGTTCTCATTTTGTCAAGTCGGCAAATGAGAAAGAACTATGGCATAATTAGGAAAAGAACTTTTTTGCTAATCAGCAATTAATTAATTCGGGAGGGCAACTTTTACCATGACAACCTTTTACATCGTCCGCCACGGGCAAACGACCGCGAACGCGCAAAATTTAAAGCAGGGGACCATTAACACGGCCATTACGCACTTGAACGCGGTCGGTCAACGCCAAGCGCAGCAATTGCGCACGGATTTTGATATTAGCTTTGCGGACCGTTTGATTTGTAGTCCGCTGGAACGGACTAAGGAAACCGCCGCAATTTTGAACCACGGTCACGATTTACCATTAACAACTGATGAGCGATTATTAGAGATTTCGTACGGGCAGTGGGACGGTCAATCCAACGATGACTTGTTGGCGACTTACCCGCAGTACTTCGACCCGTTACTCAAGGACGTGCTACCTAGTTACGTTGACGTGGCGACCGCTGGTGAGACGTTTGACCACGTTGTGCAACGCGGACGCGCCTTTTTAACCGCAACTGCCAAAGCGTTTCCAACCGATAACGTTATCGTGGTGACCCACGGGTTTACCGTTAAAGCGATGGCACTAGCGGTCTTACAGCCCCAAGACCCGATGAGCCTGCCGGAACCGGAGAATACGAGTGTGACAAAGATCACGGTCGATGCGGCTAGTCAGCGCGCGTTTTTGAGCTATTATAACCGGCGCTGCGCGTTTTAACGGGCGACTTCTAAACGGGACGTGGTCGGGTTTTGCGCTATAATGTAACCGTTAACGAAAATTCATGTGAGGTGTTTGAATAATGGCTTATGATGCAGCGGCAACACGCTATGATAATTTACCGATTCGCCGGGTCGGCCGGACCGGGTTACAACTACCGGCCGTGTCACTTGGACTTTGGCGGAACTTTGGGGACGAACAGCCCTATGCCAATTCACGGCAAGTCGTTTTAGACGCGTTCGATAACGGGGTCTTTAGCTTTGACCTCGCGAATAATTACGGGCCGTCGAAGGGTTCCGCGGAACAAACTTTTGGCAAGATTTTCCAAGAAGACTTGAAGCCGTACCGGGAAGAACTCGTGATTACGACCAAGGCCGGTTACCCGGCTTGGCCAGGACCTTACGGGGCGTTTGGTTCCCGCAAGACGTTGATCGGTTCCCTGGACCGTAGTTTGAAACGGATGCACTTGGATTACGTTGACTTGTTCTATTCCCACCGTCCGGATCCGGATACCGATTTGCAAGAAACGGCCCAGGCGCTTGACCAACTCGTTCGCCAAGGGAAGGCGCTCTACGTTGGGATCTCCAACTATGACCGTGACCAGACGGCCGAAATGATCGGTTACTTTAAAGACATGCACACGCCGTTTACGGTTAACCAATTTTCGTACAACATGTTGCACGAAGAAGCCGAAACGACCGGCTTGATCGACTTATTAGGTGAAAATAACGCCGGCTTAGTGGCTTACGGGCCGTTAGCGGAAGGGTTGTTGACTCAGCGGTATTTGGACGGCATTCCAGCCGACTTTCCAATTCACCGTACCAATAAGTATTTGTTGGCAAACGGTACGGATGCCGTGGTGAAAAAGTTGAACGCGTTGAATCAGATTGCCGTTCAGCGTGGCCAAACCTTAGCGCAAATGGCGTTAGCTTGGTTACTACGGTCCCAAATTGTTACGAGTGTGATTATCGGGACGACTAACGTGGATCACTTACACGCCAACTTGGAAGCAACGAATCAATTAGCTTTCAGCGACGACGAAGTGGCCCAAATCAAAAAGATTTTAGCAGCTTAATTTTAAGTTATCCGGTTACGTCTCGGTCATGAGTCGTAACCGGATTTTTAGTTGGTAGCGAAAGCGGCCAATTAATTGTTCAACTAGTTAGAATGTTCGGAAATCGCGGTCGTTAACGGGGTTATCGGTTAGTCCCGGAAATTGCTGATTGGCTCAAAATACCGAGCTAACAACGTCATCAAATTGTAATGATAAATTGCGAACGTACGTTCTGAAAGTGTGCTATGATTAAGCTATTATTTTCGATGAGGTGATCTGAATGGAACAGTTGAAACCAATTGAAGCGTCGTTGTTGCAAGCGTATGAGTTGAATTGTGTCGTCCGGTTGACCCTGGAAGATGGGCAACGACCAAGTGGCTTAATTGCCGCGATTAACGGGACTTCGCTCCTTTTTAACCAGCAGGCCGGCGTCATTAACCAGATTCCACTGCGGGCCGTAACGGCGATTGATTTTTTAAAACAGTCGTGGTGGCAACGTTAATCCTGAAGATCATCAGTAACTAAAAAACAAGCGGCACCAATCCTCGTTATGACAAGGATTGGTGCCGCTTGTTTTTGAATTTATTGGTTTAAATCGGTATCGACCGGCTCACGTAGTTTCCGAACTAAATCGGCATCGGGGGTGACCGTAATGATGCGGGCGTGGCCGCTAAACGTGACCAAGCCGGATTTAGCGCCCTTTGGTTTACGCATCTGACCGACCTTGAGGCAGTCGACCGGGCAACGCTTTAATTGCCGGCCCTTGCTGTAGTAGGCGGTCAGGGCCGCGGCTTCCTGCAAAGTTCGTTCACTGGGCGTGGTACTGTGAATGACCACGTGTGAACCGGGAATCTCGCCGCCCGCGTGCATCCAGTAGTAGTCTTTGCGGGCGTGCAACGTTAACTGATCGTTTTGATAACTGTTTTTACCGACTTCGACTAGGACGTGGTCGTGGGTGTAAAAGCGCCGTGGGTGGGCCGGTTCGGGGACCTTTGATGAATGCAGAACGTGGGTGTGGATGACATTTTCGGCAATCAGCGCCCGCTTCAGTTCGGCGACTTGCACGGCGTTAGTCGGGTCGAACGCGGCTTGGCGGGTGTGTTGCTGGATCAGGGCGGCGTGAGCCGTTTCCAAGTTATGTTGCACGGTGGCTTGGCCGCGCTTCGATTTGCGATAACGACGGAAATAATCTTCAGCGTTAGCCATGATCGTCTTCGTCACGTCTAACTTGATGGTCAGCGTTTGGCCCGGACGCCGGTAGTCGGGCAACTCGACGAAGTGGTGGTGGCCGTCAATTTGACTCGCATAAGTTTTTAAGAGGGTCCCCTTCACTTGGAGGTCTTCAGCGGCCGGCATGTGCGCCAGTGCTTTTTCTAAGGATTCAATTTGTTTTTTGGTGTGGTGAACTTGGTGAGCCAGGCCGTTGGTTACGAGTTCAGCGTCAGTAGTCATTTGCATGGTCAGGTCCTTTTCTCTAATTAGTTAAGTCTATTATAACTGATGAAAACAAATTAACCATTTTCTGAAAATTCCGGTATGCTAGTAGGGTAAGGGAGTGAATTGGTGATGAAAAAAACATTGATTATTAACGCGGGTAGTTCGTCGTTGAAGTGGCAACTATTCGCCATGCCGGCCGAAACGGTCGTGGCGAGTGGCTTAGTTGAGCGGATCAACTT
This sequence comes from Lactiplantibacillus plajomi, assembly GCF_005405405.1. Classification (GTDB taxonomy): domain Bacteria; phylum Bacillota; class Bacilli; order Lactobacillales; family Lactobacillaceae; genus Lactiplantibacillus; species Lactiplantibacillus plajomi. The sequence continues at coordinate 10,724 of NZ_BJDZ01000003.1, read as the reverse complement.
ACCCGGTTCGGTATTTACGGTGAAGTACGGTGACCACCAAAAATTTGAAAAAACGGTCGACCAGCTGGATCAACGGGCTGCGGCGACCTTAATGTTGACCGAGTTACAACGGCTAAACATTGTGCAGTCACTGGACGAAATTACGGCGGTCGCACACCGGGTCGTGGCTGGCGGCGAGCGCTTTAAACAAGCCGTTGAAGTTACGCCGGCGGTTCTAAAAGCAATTCAGGCGCTTAGCAACTTTGCGCCGTTGCATAACCCGATGGAGGCCCGCGGGATCGAAACGATGGCCCAAGCACTGCCGAACGTGACCCAGTACGCGGTTTTTGATAGTCAATTTTTTACTGATTTACCCGAAAAAAATGCGATTTACAGTCTTCCCTACGAGCTGACCCAGAAGTATCAGATTCGGCGCTACGGTGAACACGGAATTTCACATGGTTACTTGACTGGTCGGGCGGCGGAATTATTACAACGGCCGCGTAATCAGGTCAACTTGGTTACCATGCACTTAGGTAGCGGGGCGTCATTAGCGGCCGTTAAAAACGGGCGGGCTTACGACACTTCGATGGGCTTTACCCCGCTGACCGGGGTTACGATGGGCACCCGCGCCGGTGACGTGGACCCGGCGCTGGTCCCGTACCTGATGCAGGTCGAACACTTAAGCGACCCGAACGACGTGTTGATGATGTTGAATCAAGAGTCGGGGTTGCAGGGCGTCTCTGGAATTTCGTCGGATATGCGCGAAGTTCGGGCCCAGGCAGCCACGAACCCACGAGCCCAATTAGCCATCGATATTTTCGTTAACCGCATCGTGAAGTACGCGGGCAGTTATTTAACGGAGTTAGGCGCTGCCGACGCGTTAGTCTTTGCGGGTGGCATTGGTGAACATAATAGTCAGATTCGGCAACAAGTCATTGACGGTTTACGGATCTTCGGTGTGAAGTTGGACGACGCGTTAAATACGGCCAATCAAGAAGGGCTTATCAGCAGTTCTGATTCAGCAATTAAAGTCCTACTGATTCCAACGAACGAAGAGTTGGCGATGGTTCGGCAAGTGGCCGCCCTGCAAGATTAATTAAGCTTCTTTTAACTTGCGGTGACTTATTAGGTTCCCGGAAACGGCCATGGTAAACTAGCAGTTGAGGGGCGGATACGCCACCTGTAAGGAGGGAAGCTCTAAAATAGAGCGCAAACATGCTCGGTTTTTTGATTGCTTTGGTAATTGGTTTTTGGTTGCTAAAAGTTTTCTTTAAAATTGGATTTAAATTGCTCGGACTTATTTTTACCGTCATCATCGGTTTGTTTTTAATCCGGGTCTTTCTGTGGCTGGGCGTTGCGATTCTCGCAATCGGCGGAATCGCACTGCTGGCACTACCGTTTCAAAATTAATGATGAATTAACGACACCCGTGTTCAGGTTGACTGAGCACGGGTGTTTTTAAAATGCGCAATAAGTCCCCAACCAAGCCAACCCAATTCCGCCGATAATGCTTAAAATGAGGTAATACGTTGCGGTCCGGCAATGGTGATTACGCGCCAGTAAAACGACCTCGTTGATCATGGTTGAAAAAGTGGTGTAGCCACCCATGAGGCCGGTCCCTAGCAGAACTTGCCAAGTGATTGGTAAGTGACTAGCCAGTAATAGTCCCAAGCCAAAGGACCCTGATAGGTTGATAATAAGGGTCGTTAAGGGCAGCGGCCAGCGGTTGTTGACTGGCCGACCAAGTTGCATGATGCCGTAACGGGCCAGTGCTCCGAGCGCGGCACCTCCGCCGGCTAATAGCGTCAAGGTTAACAAACGCTACACCTCCCGTTGCTTAAGCCAAGTTTCAGTTAGTAGCGTGCCGCCAAGACCAGCAACTAAGCCAAGACCAATGCTGACGGTTAGGTAGCTCAAGGCTAAAACGCTATGGCTAGTTTGAACTAAGCGTAGCGTTTCAGTTGTGAAAGTTGAAAAAGTTGTAAAGCTACCGATCAACCCCACGCTCATCCCGGTGACGACCGTTTCGGAAAGTGGTAGCCAGACGGGCAGAATCCCGGTGACGATACTGAGTAGGAACGCTCCCACCACGTTAATCAGGACCGTTAGCCAGAACTGTTGGGGCCACGTAATCAGCAAGTTAAGGGCTTCGCGGAAGCCGCCGCCCAACATGGCGAAGAATGCGATTGCAAGTAATTTTTTCATCAGAGCGCCTCAATTTCAGAAAGTTCCTTTAGTTTACTGAAAATTGACATTCTGAGCAAGGGTGGCTTGCCAAATGCCGGACGACGTGCTAAGGTATTAAATAATTTATGAAAGTACGGAGGATTTCAGCCAATGCGCAACTAATTAATTCTAGTAACTGAACAGCACTATCCCGACTATTAGGGAGAGTCTGTCGTTTTTGGGATTAATTAGTTGTGCTGGTTGGGAATCCAAACCAACGCTCTCGAATCGAGAACGCTTTTTTTGTGCTTCAAGCAGCATGCTGAAAGTCCCATAAGGGGGAATCAAGCATGGCAGAATTAACTTTACAAGCAATTGAAAAATTGGTGGCCGGTCGGTTACTGTTTAAAATCGACCGCTTAACGGCCACGAGCGGTGCGCGGGTTGGTATTGTCGGTCGTAACGGGGCTGGTAAATCAACGCTAGCCCACATGATAGCGGGAACCGACCCGGATTTTAGTGGTCAACTGATTGCTGACGCGGCGGTCGTGTACGTCCCACAAATCGCGCCGACAATCGATCAGAGTGGTGGTCAAGCAATGTTGGCGCGCATTCGAACCGCACTAAGTCAACGACCCGCAATTTTGATTTTAGATGAGCCGTCTTCTAACTTAGATGAAGCGTACCAGCAGTGGCTCGCGCAACAACTGCGCCGTTACCACGGCCTATTACTGTTGATCTCACACGACCGGCAATTATTAGACGCGGTGGCCACCACCATTTGGGCGGTCGATCAACAACAATTCCACGCTTACCCGGGCAACTATACGGCCTATCATGAGGTGCGCCAACGCGACTACGCGACCCAGACCACGGCCTACCGGCAACAAGTGAAGCACCAGCGGGAGTTGCAAGTAGCGGTTCAAGCCCGCCACGAAAAGGCTAATCGCATTCGTAAGGGCAGTCGCCGGATGACCCCGGCGGAACGGAGTAACTCACGGACGCTCCGCGAAACCACCGCGGCTAAAATGGACCGCGGGGCGAAGGCGTTGGTCAAGCGCGGTCAGCGGGAAGCTACCGTTGCCAAGCCGTTTACCACGGCTGGGTTTAAGCTGGTAGCAACGGATTTTCCGGCGTTTACGGGTAAAAACGTGGTGACGGCACTGCACGTCACGTTACGGGCACACGGTCAGCTCATTTTTCGCGACGGCACGTTTACGATTCAACCCGGTAGTCGGGTGGCCATTACCGGTGCTAACGGGAGTGGTAAAACCACCCTGTTACGGGCAATCATGGCTGGTCAGACGTCCGGACTGTCGTTAGCTCCCGGCGCCAAGGTCGGCGTTTTTAATCAGGACATGACGGTTTTAGACCAACAACGCCGTGTTTGGCAAACGGTGCGGCAAGCTAGCCAGTTACCCGACCAAACCCTGCGGAACGTCATGGGTGCGCTGGGCCTGCCCGCACGGTTTTACGATCAACTGGTCGCTGAACTCAGTGGTGGTGAGCTGGTTAAGCTGCAATTAGTCCGAATTTTAGTAGGGCATTATAACGTCTTAATGCTGGATGAACCGACTAACTATTTAGACGTGGACGCGTTGGACGCGCTGGCGGCCTACCTCAAAGCTTATCCGGGAACGGTGCTATTTGTGTCGCACGACGCGTCGTTTCGGCAAGCCGTCACGAATCAAACACTGGTGATCAAAGACCGGCAAATTACGAACCCCGCAACCCGGGCAATGCCGGCAAAAGCTGCAACGGCGGACCTCGCACTATTGCAATTTAAGTATGACCAGTTGGTGCAGGATCCTAACGCCCAGTCTGCTGACTTACAGGCTTTGAAACGCCAAATTGATGCGGCAAAAAAATAATGCTAAAAAGCGGTACCCCCCGTCCGAGTTGAAGGACGGGGGGCACCGCTTTTAGGTTAACGCCACGGGACTAAGAAAATCCCGACTTGTAATAAAAGAATGCCACCAATTAGTAATAGCCAGTCCTTGGTGTGGACCCGCACTATTCGGAAATGGGTGCGCGGCGCGTCTTCCACGAAACCGTGCGACGTCATGGCTTGTGCCAGGTTCTGTGACCAGTTGATTGAAATTAAAATGGCTTTGAAGTAAAGTTGTGGCGACCAGAAGGATAGCGTCTGTCCGCGCATTAAGCCGGCGGCGCGGATGACCTGCACCTCGTGTTTGATCCGTGGTGCCAAGTTATAAGCGGCCAGGACCCCGTACGCGAATTTGGCCGGTAGGTGGCAGTTTTGTTCTAGCGAGTCGGCTAAGGCCAAAACGTCAGTCGTTAGTGTGAAGGCGGCGCCGGTGAAGACGAAGGCGTAGATCCGGGTGAAGAGGACCCAAGCAAACAGGTCGTTGTTCCCCGTGCCGTTGATGTACTGGGTGCTCCAAAGGCCAATTGCTGGAATTAGCGGCACAATCAGCAACCACGCTAAGGTTTTAATCGGTACCCGGTGCGCAAGTAGATAAATGATGGCGAGCACGATTAACGCCACGTTCAGGCTGACGATCGAGGTGAAAGAAATCTCGAGGGCGATAATCAGCACGAATAAGATTTTAAAACTAGGATTCATTGGTTGGTCCCCCAATGTACTGTAACTGGTGGTTGGCCAGCCGCAGGTGATAGTCGATTAAGGGGGTCAGCCCCGTTAATTGGTGACTAATAATGATCAAGGTTTGCTGAGTGGCGGCCAGTGTCGTTTTAAGGAGCGTTACCAGGGCGTTGATCGATTTTAAATCGAGTCCCTTAAGCGGTTCGTCCATTAGTAGGACCGGTGATTGCATGATCAGCATCAATAAGATTTGTAATTTCTTCTTTTGGCCCTCGCTAAGGGTGTAAATCACCTGGTCATCCCGGCCGGCGAGGTTCAGCTGGGTCAGCGCATCATTAATTTTAGCGGGGGTGAAGTAGTCGCCATAAGCGTATTTTTGGCTTTGGGCGAGTTCTTCCGCCACGGTGATGTTAAAGAACTGGGCTTCGGCGTCCTGAAAAAGCAGGGCGACGTGGCGGGCGTAGCGTTTCCGGCGGCTCTTTTGAATATCCTTCCCCTGATATCGAATGGCTCCCTGATAAGTCGTTAACCGGACCAGCGCTTCAAAAAGTGTTGATTTCCCCGTGCCATTCGCACCCGTAATGAGGGTGTTTCGGTGGGCGTGCAGTTGCAACGTGGTTGGCACGAGTAGTTGGTGATTGCCCTGAGTTAATGCGACTTGATCGAGCTGAAAAAGCGGCGTTGGTTCAGGAGCGGGTGCCGGCCAACTCGGCAGTGACTGCGGTCGGAAAGCCGCAAAAAATTGGGCCCACTGCGTTTTTGGTAAGCGCCTTAGTTGGTGGTCACGGGTAATTTGGACGACGTGGTCAACGACCGCATCGTAACCGGCATAATCGTGATCGGCTAAAATAATGGTTTTACCGTACTGGTCGCGTAGTTCCACTAAGCGGTCGATTAAACTTTGACGCGCCTGAGGATCAACACTGGCAAACGGTTCGTCGAGTAAAATGACGTCGCTGTCCATGGCCACGATGACGGCTAGGGCCACCTTCTGCTTTTCGCCACCCGACAGGTGGTTGAGTTGGCGGTGTTGGAGTTTTTGAATACCGACAAACGTTAGTGCTTGGATTATGCGGTCTTCGATTTCGACAGCCGCGATTTGCTGGTTTTCTAAAGCAAAGACCAGTTCGTGTTCCACGGTGTCCATCGCGAATTGTTGGTTTGGATTTTGGAACATCATCGCGACCCGTTTTGAACGGGTACCGACTGGTAGGCTGCTGAGCGCGACGTGGTCGTAGCTAATCGTGCCACTATTTTTAGGTAACGGTAATAACCCGGCCATTAGTTGCAAAAGCGTTGATTTTCCCGTCCCGGACGGCCCGGTCAACAGGGTGAATTGGTGCGCGGGAAATTCAGTGACCACGCGGTCGAAAATGGGCGTTTGCGCCGTTTCATATTGATAAGATAAGTGTTTAAGCGCAATTGACGCCATGAAAAAGGACCTCCGAAATTAGTTCACGTTCGTGTTAGTATGGGTTGACTTGAGCACGTGGCTACGCGTTAGTAAGCTGGTGATGGCCCGGGTCAGTAAGCCCCCGAAGGCAAACATTGAGCAGAAACGCACGACGAAGAATAATAGCAGTAACCACAGTTGCAATTTAGCGTACCCGTTGCGGGCTAAGTCCCAGCCAAAGGTCACAATGGTGGTCGTGGCGGTGGTTGCGGCTAGCCCGAGCCAGTCGTAGTGCTTATAGCGGGTCAGCGTGAATCCGAGTTCGGAACCGACCCCCTGAACGACGCCAGAAATCATTGTGGAAGCACCCCATTGGCCCCCGAATAGCATTTCAACGACCGATGCTAGGAATTCACCGAGGACCGAAGCGCCCTTGATCCGTAACATGTAGCCGGCAATCATTCCGGGCATGCACCAGAGACCGAGTAAAATTTCATTTGGAATTTGGCTCAGGCCGAGCGGTGCGAACACGGCGGTTAAAATATCGTAGACGTAGTTCGTCCCCAAGAAAATAATCCCAAAGAAAACACCAATTAATGCTAACAAAATAATGTCACTTAAATACCAATCTTTTACCCACTTCACGAGTAAAACCCCCTAAATATTTTTCACCCACAGTGCTCCCGTTAGACGCAAAAAACGCCTACCACGAAAAGGCGGTAGGCGGCTAAGTCATCTTTGATGGTTCCCCAAAATAAAGCATTGCTTCCTGCGCTGGCATTATCCAGATTCAGGTTCAATGGGTATTATCTCAGCCGTAGTTGGCACCCCAGTTGCTATTGTGGATGATAAAATTAGTGTACCGGATTTTTTTAGGAAGCGCAAACAATAACTTTGAAAACGGGAGCAAACTTCATTAGAAAATCACGATTTTGTGGTTAACTTAAGATAGTAAATTAATCAAAGACCAGTACGTTTGTTAGGAGGGGTCGTTAATGACCACGTCGATTTATGACTTTAAGGAAACGGAAATGAGCGGTGCGACTTTGGATTTAGCGGATTATCGCGGCAAGGTCCTATTGGTTGTGAACACTGCTAGTAATTGTGGCCTCGCACCCCAATTTAAGGGGCTCGAGACGTTGTACCAAAAGTATCGGGAGGAGGGGCTGGTGATTATCGGCCTGCCTTCAAACCAGTTTCACCAGGAAAAGGCGGATGATACGGCCACGCAGGACTATTGTCAGCGGCACTACGGGGTGACGTTCCCGATGACTAAGCGGGTGTTGGTCAATGGTGACGGCGCCGACCAGCTATTTACGTACCTCAAGCAAACGGCCGGTCACGGGCGGATCAAGTGGAACTTTACGAAGTTTTTGATTGGGCGCGATGGCCAAGTTCTGAACCGTTTTGCGCCGACGACCCGGCCGGTGGCGTTTGAAACCGAAATCCGCGACGCACTGGCGGATCGTTAAAATATTTTAGGAGGTTTTTTCATGGTGGAAACATACACGTTACGGGACGGCTTAACCGTTCCCAAGGTTGGTTTTGGGACTTATAAGTTGAACGGGGCTCACGGGGTCCAAGTGATCGATTCAGCGATTGACCGTGGTTACCGGTTACTAGACACGGCGTTTAATTATGAAAACGAAGGGGCGGTCGGTGAAGCGGTCCGGCGTTCATCGGTTCCGCGTTCCGAACTACTGATTTCGTCTAAGCTACCAGGTCGGCACCATACTTACGAAGAAGCGATTGCCACGATTCAGGAATCCCTCTACCGGGCCGGGTTAGATTACTACGACTTGTATCTGATCCACTGGCCGAACCCGAAAGAGGATCACTACGTGGAAGCTTGGCAGGCGTTGATCGATGCACAAGAATTGGGCTTGATCCGTTCGATCGGGGTTTCAAACTTCTTGCCGGAACACCTGGACCGCTTGGAAAAGGAAACCGGCGTGCTACCGGTCATCAATCAGGTTGAACTACACCCGTATTTTAACCAACAAGCTCAGCGTACTTATGACAAGGCACATGGTATTCTAACGCAGGATTGGAGCCCAATCGGTCGTGCTAGTGAGATGTTACAAAACCCAACGTTACAAACGATTGCCGCGAAGTATCGTAAAAACGTGGGTCAATTGATTTTGCGGTGGGAAGTTCAACTGGGGACTTTGCCAATTCCGAAGTCGTCCACGCCGAGTCGGCAGGCGGGGAACCTTGATATTTTCGACTTCGAGATTGCTGAATCAGACATGGCAACGATCAACGGCCTCAGTACGGCGGATGGCCGGCTGAAAAATCAGGATCCGGCCGTTTACCAAGAATTTTAGCCGCAACTAGTTCGGATTGTCATTTTTGAACGAAACAAAAAAATCGAAGTCGCAACAAAAGTGACGACTTCGATTTCCAGATAAGCAACGAAACGGGTGCCAAAAGTGGCACCCGTTTTTTTTGCGTTAGTCGCGTTTAATCGCCGTAATTTTAACCTGATAATCACCGTTCGGGGCGGCAACCGTCACCACGTCGTTGACCCGGTGGCCGGCCAGTGCTTTGCCGATGGGTGACGTAAAGGAAATTTTGTTTTCGTCAAGGTTGGCTTCCTGTTTGCCCACTAACTGGTACGTTAAGTGGTCGTGGTCGTCCATGAATTCGACGGTGACGAACTTGCCGATGTCTAACTGATCATTATCGGCCGGATGGACGACCTGGGCGTATTGGAGCTGCTTATTTAAGAACCGTAAGCGGCTCTCTAAGCGGCCCAAGTCACGCTTGGCGTTCGTGTATTCGGCATTTTCCGAGCGGTCACCCAAAGCGGCTGCGGCGGCGAGAACCTTGATGCGGTGTGGCCGGTCCTGCTTGAGCGCTTCGATTTCCCGTTCGATGGCGTGGTAACCCGCGGGGGTCATTTTATTAAAAGTTGGTTCCATAGTCGTTAAACCTCGTCTGTGTAGATTTTTCTGGGAATAGTTTACCGCACGTTGGCAAAAATGCAATGGGGGGTTCACGGGTTAGTTTGGTCAGTGAACACTTGATGATTTAATGGAAAAACTTATTGGAAATAAAGAGATTTATGATATTCAGCTCACAATTTATGGGCAAAAAAATAGCCAAAAGCTTTCCAGGCCTTGGCTAGTCGTAGAGTTTCTCACGCTCTACGGAGTTACGAACAAGTTAAGTATAGGCAAAATGATTTCAAAATACAATTCTTTTGTTGTTGAAGTAAACCTGATTAACCGGCAAATGGTAACGGTCCCAAATTTAAAATCAATTATTTGAAACAAACCCCTTGAATTTTAGTCTAGACCAATATACAATTGGACTATACCAAACAAAGAGGGAGTCAGTTAATTATGAAAGTTATTGTAGTAAAGGATCAAGCTGCCGGCGGTAAAGAAGGATACAAAGTATTTAAGGATGCTTTAGCAAACGGTGCTAAGGTGTTTGGGTTAGCAACTGGTTCAACCCCTATTACAACTTATAAGGAAATTGTTAACAGTGACTTAGACTTCAGTAACTGCACGTCGATTAACTTGGATGAATATGTTGGTATCGCACCAGATAACGAACAAAGCTACAAGTACTTCATGCAATCAAACTTATTTAACGACAAGCCGTTCAAGCAATCATACTTGCCAGACGGTTTGGCTTCAGACCCAGAAGCCGAAGTAAAACGTTATGACAAAATTATTGATGATAACCCAATTGACTTACAAATCTTAGGCCTTGGCCGTAACGGTCACATTGGTTTTAACGAACCAGGTACGGCCCGTGACGTGACGACTCACGTGGTTGATTTAACGCCTTCAACGATCGAAGCCAACGCACGGTTCTTCGCTAGCGAAAACGATGTGCCTAAGCAAGCCTTCTCAATGGGCTTGGCTTCAATCATGAAGAGCAAGCACTTATTGTTGGAAGCCTTTGGCGACAACAAGGCCGACGCGGTTAAGGGCATGATCGAAGGCCCAGACACGGTTGACTGCCCAGCAAGTATTTTGCAAAACCACCCAGACGTTACCGTTATTATTGACGAAGCGGCTGCAAGCAAGTTAAGCAAAAAATACTAATTTAGGATAAGTTAAGTTGATACCCGGTGCCGCTTTTGCTGGCACCGGGTATTTTGGTCTGTTGAACTAATAAGTGCGGTCATTTGCTAATAAAAGGTAAATAGTTGTTAGAACGCTTGCGTTGTGTACTGACGAACGGCTAGACTAAGGTGAGTGAATGTATTGGGGTGGGGAACATCGGACTCGCGGGAGTAATGTTATTATTAATTGTTGTCCTGATTATTATTGGAATCGTTGGTATCCGACGCCGGCAACCACAAATTATGTTGGTTGCTGGTTTGGCTTTGATTGCAATTATCATTGGCTTGGTTTGGATCATGGTTGCGCCAGTACCGACCGGCCTAGAATAGTCGGGTTTAAATCGAAAAATCAAGCAAGTTATTAAAAAGCGCATGCACCCAAAGTCGGCTGGCTTTGGGTGCACGTTGCAACTATTATTATCTGGACGCACTAAAAAGAGGCTGTGACATAAGTCTCTAAAAACAAAGCAGGTCTGGAAAAATCTTCGGATTTTTCCAGACCTGCTTTTGATATAATAGAAAATAAAAAAAGAGCA
>NZ_BJDZ01000002.1 GCF_005405405.1 Lactiplantibacillus plajomi | reverse complement strand
TTCAGTTAGTTACCCTGCAGCTAACGCCGACAGTATCCAAGTTGATGAAGTTCGATACTATGCGCGAGTACTCATTAACTTGAAACTAAAAAAAGAACATATCATCAAACGATTGGTTGAACTTGCAAAAACACTACCTGAATTTCGGATTATGACTTCTTTTCCAGGAATCGGCGACCAAACGGCCGCCGAATTGATTGGAGAATTAGGTGATATTCGTAGATTCTCAAACAATCGTAAACTCAATGCCTATATTGGCATTGACTTGAATCGTTACCAGTCCGGTACCTATACGCGCCAGGATCATATTAATAAACGTGGCGATGCCCATGCACGCTGCATTTTATTCTTTGCTATTCGGAACATGATTCGCCAACAGGCTGCCGCTCCTAATCACATTGTTGATTACTATTACCGGTTAAAAAAAGGACCTTATCCCAAACGGGATAAGGTCGCAGTGGTGGCCTGCATGAATAAGACGGTCAAATGTCTTTTAGCCATGGTAAAGGCCAACCAATTGTATGATTACTCATACCACGGACTCGAGGTCCAATAAGGTTCACACCTTATAATTTAATTCTAGCAGTCTCACATTGATATTTCCAATTTCAATCATTGGGGGACACTGTTTAGTTTACGCTTATTTAGGCCGTGAGGGCGGTTCTAAAGTGGCTCAGTGGTGTCGTTTGCGTTAGTCGGGGTCGTTTCCCGGCTTACCCAAAGACCGAGCTTTAAGACAAGTGGGTTGCTTGGCTTAAAGTCGTGTCCACCACGTTCCAGCCGCTTTAGGACCAACCGGCAAGGCGGAAAGTTTCCACTATCCGGGCTTGACTAATCGTAGGAAAAGGGTAGTGTCAAGTTGGACGGGGTTGACGTTCGCAACTTAAAACTCGCGGACTTGCACGGCGCGGTTTCCTTTGTGCCCCAGACGGCGACGCTATTTACCGGGACGATTCGCGACAACATGCAGTTTGGGAACGAAAATGCTACGGACGATGAAATTTGGCACGCCTTAGACATTGCTCGTTCGACCGACTTCGTTAAGGAAGAAGGCGGCTTGGACGCCCACGTTGAACAGGGCGGTGGCAACTTCTCCGGTGGTCAACGGCAACGCTTAGCGATTGCCCGGGCCTTAGTTAAGCACGCCGCGGCCTACGTCTTTGACGATTCCTTTTCCGCGCTGGACTTTAAGACCGACGCCGAATTACGGGCTGAACTGCGCCAGGATAAGTTGATTCAACAAAGTGTCGTGGTCATCGTGGCGCAACGGATTGCGACGGTGGCGGATGCTGACTTAATCCTCGTGTTAGACAACGGGAAGTTAGTCGGTAAGGGTACTCACGCTGAATTAAAGGCGCATAACGAAGTTTACCAAGAAATTATGAAGTCGCAGTTACGAGAGGAGGATCAACTTTAATGAGTGAAGATAAGTCAAACTCAACCAAGGCACCCAAAGTCAGTGGTCCCCGTCACGGACCCGGTGCCCAGGGCTTAGTTGAAAAACCCAAGAGTTTTTGGAAGACCTCGGTGCGGCTGATGCGTTACATGTCGGATCGCTGGTTCGGGCTGGCCATCGTGATGTTCTTTGCGATTATATCGGTTATCTTCCAAATCCGAACGCCGAAAATCTTAGGGAAAGCCACTACCGAAATTTACAAGGGGATTATGAAGGGGAACGCCCAGCAACAAGCCGGGATCAGTCAAAACGGGTTCCCAATCAACTTTGAAAAAATCGGGCAAATCATCCTGATCGTGTTGATCATGTACGTGGCCTCCGCGCTGTTTAACTTTATTCAACAATACATTATGACCCGCATCTCGCAAGGGACGGTATACAAGTTGCGGCGCTCATTCAAGGGTAAGATGCAAAACGTGCCGATTTCGTATTACGATACCCATTCAAACGGGGATATCATGAGTCGGGCGGTTAACGATATGGATAACATCGCCAATACGCTGCAACAAAACCTGACCCAGGCCGTCACGAGTACCGTGACGTTTGTCGGGACGATTTGGATGATGCTCACGATCAGTTGGAAGCTAACGCTGATTGCGCTGGTGACGATTCCACTGAGCGTGGTCGTCGTCGGCGTGATCGCACCGAAATCGCAAAAATTTTTCGGTACCCAACAAAAGAGTCTGGGGCTATTAAATAACCAGGTCGAAGAAAATTACGCCGGTCACGTGGTCATCAAGAGTTTCAATAAGGAACAGGACACGATCGACGCTTTCGAAGAACAAAACGAGAATTATTACCAGTCAGCCTGGAAAGCCCAGTTTATTTCCGGGATCATCATGCCATTAATGATGTTTTTAAATAACATCGGCTACGTTTTCGTTGCCATCATTGGTGGGATCGACGTCGCTAACGGTAAGGTGACCTTGGGGAACATTCAGGCCTTCCTGCAATATACCCAGCAGTTCTCGCAGCCAATTTCACAGATGGCCAACTTGCTGAACACGATTCAATCAACGATTGCCTCCGCGGAACGGGTTTTCGAAGTGTTGGACGAAGAAGAAATGAAGCGGACCAAGTCGAACTTGCCAGCACAAACCGACACCGACAACTTGATCAGCTTGGAGCACGTCCAGTTCGGGTATACCGACGACGCCCTACTAATGACCGACTATAACTTGGACGTTAAGCGTGGTCAGCAGGTGGCCATCGTTGGACCGACCGGGGCCGGCAAGACGACCATCATCAACTTATTGGAGCGGTTCTACGACGTTAAGGGCGGTTCGATCCGCTTGAACGGCGTCGATACTCGCGACTTGAAACGCGAGGATTTACGTTCCCACTTTGCCATGGTCTTGCAGGATACCTGGTTATTCACCGGGACAATCTTCGATAACTTGAAGTATGGTCGTGAAGACGCCAGCGATGAAGAAATTTACGCGGCGGCTAAGGCGGCTCACGTTGACGGCTTTGTCCGCAAGTTACCAGACGGCTATAACACGGTGCTGAACGAAGAGGCCTCGAATATTTCCCAAGGGCAACGGCAATTGCTAACGATTGCCCGGGCGTTCGTGGCTGATCCTGAAATTTTAATTTTGGATGAAGCCACCAGTTCCGTTGATACCCGGACCGAAGTCCACATCCAACACGCGATGGAACGGCTCTTGAAGAACCGGACCAGTTTCGTGGTCGCACACCGGCTGTCAACGATTCAGGGCGCCGACAACATTATTGTCATGAACCACGGATCGGTCGTTGAAACCGGGACGCACCAAGAGTTAATGGCGCAAAACGGCTTCTACGCGGACTTATACAACAGTCAGTTTACTGGCAATATTGATGTGGAGTAAAGGAGGAGTGTCAGTGTTTCGGAAACAAGCAATGTTGATGGTCGGCCTGGGCGTCCTCGGCTCAGGATTAGCCGGCTGCGGCGCAAGCGACTTATCAACGACAAAAACCAACTACAGGCCAAACGGCTTAGTGGCCGCGGTTAAGGGACGGGCAACAACGGCTAAGGTCAGCTACCAAGTTGATGGCGCCAAGACGCAGCACGCCAACGTTAACCACCACACGTTCGTGATTCAGGTGCCGGCGAAGACGACCCGTCAAACGGTTAAAATCATGGCGGCCGGTAAGACGACCACGGCCCACGTCAGCGCGGCTAAGCGGTTGAACGGCTACCAAAAGTTGGCGACGACGTATAATAACGCCCTAATCGGTTCGAAGTTAAGTAAGGCTGATCAGGCGGCCGCCCAGAGGCTGCAAAAGCAGGGGGCGACGCTCAAGAGCCAGCAAGCGACGATTCAAAAAAAGGTTAAGCAGGCCCAGGCGCAACTGAAAGCGGGTGGTGCCCAGGCGGCCACCGCGGCGCAGACGTTGCAGACCCAGCAAGCGGCTGCGGCTAAGTTGCAGACCCAGGCGGCTGAGTTGCAAACGAGTCAGCAGCAAGTTGCCAGTGCCATGAAGACGGCTAAGGCTAAGGTCAAGGACCAACTCTTACCTAGCAAGACGCCGGCCGACGGGTTACGAAACGTGGTGACGACCAAGGACTACCGCATCCGGCTGAACGTCCAAAATGGTGACGTGGTTGGCGCGGCCTTGATCGTACCGACGAAGGCCTTTAAGGATAAAACGCGTTCTAAGACCTTTGGAACCTCATTTGCGCTCCTCAGCACGGCCAGCGGTGCCAACGCTAAGACCGTGATGAAAGCCTTCCAGAAGGCGACTAAGGACAATAGTAGCAGCACGACCACGATTGACCCGATTTATTCCAACGGCGTCAAGTTCACGGTCGGGGTGTCGACTAGCGACCTGTATATTTTTATGACTAAGAAGTAAAGCGAATAGGGGCTGTGGCAGTAGTCACAGTCCCTTAGGTGTTTCCAAATATTGATAGACGAAACGTACGCCCAAAGTCGGCTGACTTTGGGCGTACGTTTTTTTAATCCCCCGAATATGTACTTTAGCCCATTCGGTGTTTGGAATGGTGACGCAGGCCGTGGTTGGCCGTTTCCACGATAAACGTCCCGACAAGTAGGACCAGGTAGACGGCCGTCAATGTGTCAATCAGGAAACTGACCGCTAAGAAAGCACAGAACATGTCGATTAAAATCACGGGAATTGCCAGTAAGGCCAACCCGCGGAACCAGTTCGAATAGCTAGGGAAAAAGCGGTCGCTACCGGGCCAGGAAAAACTAATTGTTTTATTGCGTTTCATCAACCTCACAACCTTTACTTAATGATTAAGTCCGTAACAGAATGCTCTACGGTGATTGTAACGCGTTTTAATTAATTAATAAAGCGCTTCCAGTAACAAATCGTTACCGCAAGCGCCGGTTAAGGGTCTTATTCAAATGATAGTTCTAAGAAATAGCGGTGTTTATCCGGAAGGTGGGCACTGGTGACCCAAACTTCGTGGTAGTTCGGCACCTTTTTTTCAGTATAGTCGAAGAAGAAATCGAGTAAGTCGCCGTTTTTAGCCACGAAATCGTCGGTAAAACGGTTGACCAGTAACTTGTTATCCGGAAAGTAGATCTCCGGGTTGGCGACGTTGACCGTGTCGGGAATACTCATCCGCACCACGTTGGTATATTCAGGCGTAGTGAAGGCAATCTCAGCCGGATGGTGGGCGACGTAGAACATGACGTTATAAATAGAATCTGAATTACTTGCCACGACGAACCAGTCCTTTGTTAAGTTTAATCCCATTATAGCAAAAAAATCTGCAGTTCGGCGGTCGGGATTTGGATTCCGCCCTTGACAAACTTCTAATAAACCATTAATCTTTTAATTAAATTCAAATTAATCAATTTGAGTAAATTACATAATAAAGGAAGTTGAATCACATGGCAGACGTACAATTGGATTGGAACAACTTAGGGTTCAAGTACCGTAACCTTCCATATCGTTATCGTGCTTATTATAAAGATGGTGAATGGGTTAAAGAAGAGTTAACTGGTGACGCCACTTTACATATCAGTGAGGGTTCAACCGCCTTACACTACGGCCAACAAGATTTTGAAGGCCTAAAAGCTTACCGGACCAAGGATGGCAGCATCCAATTATTCCGGCCGGACCGCAACGCTGCGCGGATGCAGACCAGTTGTGAACGGTTGTTAATGCCGCAAGTACCAACCGATATGTTCGTCAACGCGGTTAAAAAAGTCGTTCGTGCTAACCAGGACTACGTGCCGCCGTACGGCACCGGCGCAACCTTGTACCTACGGCCACTCATGATTGGGGTCGGTGGTAACATCGGCGTCCATCCGGCTGACGAATACATCTTCACGGTCTTTGCAACGCCGGTTGGGAGCTACTTTAAGGGTGGCATGACGCCAACCAACTTTACGACGTCGAACTACGACCGGGCCGCACACAAGGGGACCGGGGCCTACAAAGTTGGTGGTAACTACGCTGCCAGCCTATTCCCAGGCCAGGAAGCTCATCAACACGGCTTCTCCGACTGTGTTTACCTGGATCCGATCGAACACCGCAAGATTGAAGAAGTCGGTTCCGCCAACTTCTTTGGGATTACTAAGGACGGCACCTTCGTGACGCCGAAGTCACCGTCAATCTTGCCTTCCGTCACTAAGTACTCGTTGCTTTGGTTAGCGGAACACAAATTCGGCATGAAGACTGAACAGGGCGATGTTTACATCGACGACCTCGACCGCTTTGCCGAAGCTGGTGCTTGTGGGACGGCGGCCGTCATCTCACCAATCGGTGGCTTGGAACACAACGGAAAGCTGCACGTCTTCTACAGTGAAACCGAAGTGGGTCCGGTTACGAAGAAACTTTACGATGAATTGACCGGGATTCAATTCGGCGACCGTGAAGCCCCAGAAGGTTGGATTCAAAAAGTTGAATTAGATTAGTTTTATCATAACGGTGATCAGTATCGGGACGCGATATTGGTCACCGTTTTGGTTTATACTTGATTTGAGGGAGGGACGCGGATGAAATGGTTGGATCAGCACGGTCGGCAGATCGAGTGGGCCTGTGCGCTACTGATTGTTATCGCCATGGTGGCCTGGCAACTCGGCGGCCTGACGCGCCGGTGGACCGGCGTGATCGTCGTGGTGAGCCTAATTATATACTGGGCCGCCGTTTTGCCGCGCCTGCTCCGGGAACAACGTTAATTTAATTGAGGAAGAATGGTAAAGACAGATGGTTTTTGAACGAACACAACGAGCAATCGAGCGGATGGTCGCTCAGCAGATTATTCCGGGAGCCAGTTACGGGCTGATTAACGGAGAGGCCGTTTGGACGTACCAGGTCGGCGTGGCCGCGACGGTACCAGAACGGCTAGAGCTTTGGCCCCACGCCCTGTACGACCTAGCGTCCGTCAGCAAGGTCGTCGGGACGACGACCGTGGCCCTACAATTGATGGCGACCGGGCAACTGGACGTGACCCGGGACGTCCAAGCGTACTTGCCCGAATTTAAAACGGCGGGGGTCTCGGTTCAAAACCTAATGACCCACACGAGCGGTATCAGTGGCTACATCCCGAATCGCAACGCGTTACCGGCGGCCGATTTACTGGCGGCCATCAACGACCTCCCCATCAGTCGGGCGAATTTAAACCACCGGGTCGTGTACACCGATTTAGGGTTGATTTTGATGGGGCTGATTATCGAACGCTTAACTGGTCAGCCGGTTCAGCGGGTGATCACCGAGCGGGTCCTTCAACCGTTGGGCTTACCGGATGCAACTTTTACACCCACGGTTAACCAGGCGGTACCGACCGTCTATTCGCCACGGTCCGGACTATTACGCGGAATCGTCCATGATCCGAAAGGACGGATTTTGGGTGCGCGCTGTGGTTCCGCCGGCTTATTTGCCAGCGTGCATGACTTGGTCCGCTTTTCGCAACTGATGCTCGGTCAATTAGACGTCCCACAAGTGCTGGAACAGACGACAATTGAAGGGTTGTACCGGGATTGGACACCGAACGGGCACTTACGGCGGAGCTTTGGCTGGAATTTGTGGCACATGGCGGATCGCAGCCCGGTCATTTTCCATACCGGCTACACGGGAACGCTGTTGATGTTAGACCGGCGCCACCAAAGCGGCCTCGTTTTCTTATCCAACCGGGTGCACCCGCAGGTCAATGACCGGCAATTTTTACCGGCCCGCCGGCGCTTGATAGCGGCTTGGCTAGCGGATACTTTGGAATTGAAAGGGTGATGGCGGCTGAAAACGGTTTAGGCCAATTCACAAGCGCTTACATCTATGCTAAACTCTAATTAGTTAATTTATCAATTTTATTCATTGGAGTGTGTCGAAACTATGAGTGAACCGTATTTCTTAAAACCCGTTTTCCACGAAAAAATCTGGGGCGGAACCAAGTTACGTACCGACTTTGATTATGATATTCCGAGTGATCACACCGGCGAATGCTGGGCAATCTCTGCCCATCCGCACGGCCCGGCAACCGTTGAAAACGGCCCGTACGCCGGCATGACCCTGGACAACGTCTGGGCGCAGCACCGCGACGTCTTTGGTAACGCCAAGGGCGACGTTTTCCCGTTGTTGACGAAGATTTTGGATGCCAGTGAAGACTTGTCAGTGCAAGTCCACCCGGATGACGCGTACGCGGCCGAACACGAACACGAACTTGGTAAGACGGAATGCTGGTACGTGATTTCGGCAGAACCCGGGGCCACCATGATTTACGGCCACCACGCGAAGACCCGCGAAGAATTAGCGGACATGATTCATAACGGCCAGTGGAATCAGCTGTTGCGGCGGGTGCCAGTCAAGGCCGGCGACTTCCTTTACGTCCCGTCTGGCACGATCCACGCGGTCGGTAAGGGCATCATGGTGTTGGAAACCCAACAAAGTTCCGATACGACCTACCGCCTGTATGACTGGGACCGGGTCGACAAGACGACTGGTAAGAAACGCGAATTACACTTACAACAATCAATTGACACCACTAACGTGCCACACCACGATCCGGACTTAGACATTACGACCACCAAGGTTGGCGACGCTAGCGTTACCAAGTACGTACAATCGCCATTCTTCGGTGTCTGGCAATGGCGTTTAACGGATGGTCAGGCGACGTTCAACCGCGGTAAGGCGCCGTACACCTTAGTTTCCGTGCTTGACGGGAAGGGCAGTATCACCGTAGATGGTCAGGACTACCCGTTAGCAAAGGGCGTGCACTTCATTTTGCCGTTCGACGTTAAGCAGTGGACGTTGAAGGGCGACTTGCAAATTATTGCTTCCGAACCTGGTGAAAAAGCGTAATTAGTTCAACCCCTGTTATGATAAAAAAGATTGATACCTAAAGTGGGTAGCAATCTTTTTTTATTGGTTAATAACTGATTTAATCAGTTTAATAAAAAGCGCTTTCAAAAAGTACATAAAAAATTGTTATAGCTTTGAGGGGTTAACGATTAAGCGCAAGTTTTGCCTAATATCGCCCGGATGGCGTCCGGACACAAAAAACCACGCTGAAGGGTTCGCTTCAGCGTGGTTATAAGGGACTTCAATTAAGCTTTAACGTCGACGTTTTTAGTGAGGTCCTCGGTGAGTTGATCGAGGGCGCTGAAATCGGCGTCCGGGTACTTACGGTTGAGGGCGATTTTTAAAATCCGCTTGGCCAACGCTTCGTTGCGGGCCAAGATCGGGCCATGGAAGTAGGAGCCAAAGGTGTTCTTATAAATCACACCCTCACTACCATCCTTACCGTTATTCCCGTGACCCTGCAAGACATCACCCAGTGGCCGTTCACCATCGCCGAGGAAGGTCATCCCGTTATGGTTTTCAAAACCGTAGTAGGTCTGGCCAGTCTCGGCGTTTTTGATGGTGATGTTGCCGATAAAGCGGTTATTGTCTTGACTAAGCGTGTAGTGGTCGAGGGCGCCGATGCCGGCAATCTTTTCACCGTTGGCGCCGATGTAGTAGTGCCCAAGCATTTGAAAGCCACCACAGATGGCGAGAAACGGACCGCCGTCTTCGATGTAGCGCGTTAACGGCGCCTTCTTGGTTTGTAAGTCCTTAGAAACAATCGACTGTTCGTAATCCTGACCACCGCCGAAGAGCACGAAGTCGTACTTATCGGGGTCGAAGGGGTCGTCTAAGCTGACCAGGTCGACGTCGATGGTGGCGTTGACCGCCTTGGCGTAGTAGCCCATCGCTAAAATGTTACCGATGTCGCCGTAAGTGTTCATCAAGTCGCCGTATAAGTGGGCGGCGTGTAGTGTATAAGTCATGTTATGCCATCCCCCCGTTAATAATCCCCTGACTGGCTAGTTGCTTGCGGAGCTGCAACATGGCCGTGTAGGTCGCAACCACGTAAACCTGCTTGGTCGGTAAGTTCTGAATCGCCGCCGTCATGTTAGTTAGGTCCGGAATCACGGTCAGTTGTTCCGGCGTCACCCCGGCCACTTTCAAGCGGAACGTGATGTCACGGTAGCGCTCACCACCGCTGATGAAAGCCGGAATGTTCATTTCGGGTAGCTTTTCGAAGTCGCCGTCCCAGATCCAGCTAGTATCGATTCCGTCAGCGTAGTTAGCGTTGAGTAGCGCGGCGAATGAGAATGGGCGCTCGTCGGTGCTGATCGTCTGAATGACCTGGTTTAAGCCGACCGGGTTTTTAACCAGAATCAGGGTAACGTCCTTATCGCCAACGTGGAAAGTTTCCTGACGGCCAAAGACCTGTTCGTCGTTGGCGCTCAGGGCGTGGGCGATTTGTTTAGCCGGAACGTCCATAAACCGGCCAACGGCGAAGGCTGCCAGCGCGTTATAAATGTTATACTGACCGCCAATGTTTAGGTGCATCGCCTGACCGTTGATTTCAAAATCAGAACTGGTCGGCGTCATGCTGGTCAGCGCGTTTAATTTCCAAGTTAACTGGGGCCGTTCGAAGCCGCAGTTTGGGCAGAAATACTTACCCATATTACTGTAAGTCCGGCTATGGTACCGCAAGATGTGTTGGCAGTTCGGGCAGAGCAGGCCGTCGGTGTTGGCCGGGGCCTGTTGATCGTGATCGGCCTGGTAGTCAAAGCCGTAAAAGAGCATCGGGTTCGGCAAGTTCTTAGAATGGAAGAGTGGTAAGTCGCCGTTCGCGATAATGGTCGCTTCCGGGGCTAACGCGACCCCGTCCAGAATTTTTTGGTAAGTCGTGTAAATTTCACCGTAGCGGTCCATTTGGTCGCGGAAGATGTTCGTAAAGACGAAGGCCTTCGGGGTGATGTACTTGGTGACCATGATTACGTTGGCTTCGTCAACTTCTAGAACGGCCAGCGGTTTGTGGTGCGCTTTGGGCGCCGTTAGGAAGGTCGTGACGATTCCCTGTTTCATGTTCGAGCCGCTGGGATTGGTTAAGATGTCCGGATACTGTTCGTGTAACACTTTGACCGTCAAAGCGGTCGTGAGCGTTTTTCCGTTCGTTCCGGTAATGACGATCACGTCGTAGTTTTTGGCAAGGTGCTTTAAAATTGCTGGGTCAAGTTTCAAAGCCAGCTTTCCGGGGAGTGAACTCCCACCGCCACGGAAAGTGTGCAGGAACCAGTAAGCAGACTTACCGGTCCAAGTGGCTAACGTACTATTAATTGACATAAGTTATCCGTACCCCTATTAATTGATTTACGGATGGGACTGGCCATTCGTAGTGATAACAGTGTGTGGACAAAGTCCTACTTTTCAATATTTTATACTGAACGATACTAAAAGAAAAGCAATACCGTCGTTGTTGCAAGCCAACTTATGAATTCGTTAATAGCTTTTCGCTGCTCGGGGCTGAAATTCCGCTTGAAATCCGCTATAATTGACTAGAAATATGTAAAAAAAGGGGAGTCAGTCGCTTGGCACAATTATTTTTTCGATACGGTGCGATGAATAGCGGGAAGACCATTGAAATTTTAAAAGTTGCTCACAACTACGAGGAACAAAATAAGTCGGTCATTATTCTGACTAGCGGCTTGGATAACCGCGACGGTGTGGGCTACGTGGCGAGCCGGATTGGGTTAAAACGCGAGGCCATTCCGATTTTTGATGATACCAACGTGTTGGACGTCGTTAAACGGACGAATACCGACGCGGCCTGTGTATTGATCGACGAAGCCCAGTTTTTAAAAAAGCACCACGTTTTAGAACTGGCGCACATCGTCGACGATTTGCAGATTCCGGTGATGACGTTCGGTTTGAAGAACGATTTTCGCAACGAACTGTTCGAGGGAAGCAAGTACCTGTTGCTTTACGCGGATAAAATCGAAGAGATGAAGACCATCTGCTGGTTCTGTCGTAAGAAGGCCATCATGAACTTACGTTTTCACGAAGGCCAGCCGGTTTATGAAGGCGAGCAGGTTCAAATCGGGGGTAACGAGGCGTACTACCCGGTTTGCCGCCGACACTACTTTTACCCGCCGAAACTAACAAAGTGAGGAATTAACGAACCATGGATAAGTTTTTTGATAAGTTACAGGCGGTCGCGGACCGTTATGAAGAATTGGGGGAACTCCTGAGTGACCCCGAAGTGATTGCGGATTCGCAACGCTTCATGAAGTTGTCGAAGGAAATGGGGAACATCCGTGAAACGGTCGAAAAGTATAACCGTTATAAGGAAGTTCAAAGCCAAATCGACGAAAATGATGAATTACTGCGCGAAAAGTTGGACGATGACATGAACGCCATGGTCAAGGACGACTTGAAGAACTTGAACGAAGAAAAGGCGCAGTTGGAACACGAAATTACCTTATTGATGCTGCCAAAGGACCCGAACGATGATAAGAACATCATCATGGAAATCCACGGGGCGGCCGGTGGTGACGAAGCCAGCTTGTTTGCGGCTGACCTGTTCAACATGTATTCCAAGTACGCCGAACGGCAAGGCTGGAACGTGGAAGTTGCGGACCGCAACGAAACCGAAGTCGGTGGCTTTAAGGAAATCGTGCTGATTATTTCTGGTGATAAGGTTTACTCGAAGTTGAAGTACGAAAGTGGTGCCCACCGGGTTCAACGGGTGCCCGTGACGGAATCGGCTGGTCGGGTGCACACTTCCACGGCGACCGTCGGCGTGATGCCGGAAGCCAAGGACGTTGATATTAAAATCGACCAAAAGGACATTCGGACCGACGTGTTCCGCTCATCCGGTGCCGGTGGTCAGCATATTAACAAGACGTCTTCCGCCGTGCGGATGACCCACTTACCAACCGGGATCGTTGTTTCGATGCAGGATCAGCGGTCACAGCAACAGAACCGTGCTAAGGCGATGGAAATTTTGCGGGCGCGGGTCTACGATTATTACCAATCCCGTGAACAGAACCAGTACGATGCCGAACGGAAATCCGCCGTCGGTAGTGGTGACCGTTCCGAACGGATCCGGACGTACAACTTCCCACAAAACCGGGTGACCGACCACCGCATCGGCCTAACGTTGAACAAACTTGACCGGGTGATGAATGGTGAAATGGAAGAAATCATCGACGCACTCGTCTTAGCCGACCAAGCCAAGAAGATGGAGCAATTAGCCAATGACTAATTCCGCACCAACTTATTTTGAAGCCCAGCAGTGGGCTTCTTTTTGTCTAAAAACGGCGCGGGTGCCCAGTGATAACGCCCGCTTCTTATTACTGGGGTTAACCCACTTTGACCAGACCCAGCTACTGGTGCACTACCGCGATACCATGCCCACGGCACTATCTACGACTTATCAAGCAATGGTCAAGCGGGTCGCGGCCGGTGAACCCGCCCAGTACGTACTGGGACGCGCGCCGTTTTACGGCCTCGAACTGACCGTAAATTCGAACGTCCTAATTCCGCGGGTCGAAACTGAGGAGCTGGTCGACTGGGTACTCAGCGACGCCCCCGCGACCTCGGCATGCAACGTATTAGACGTGGGCACCGGTTCGGGGGCCATCGCGTTAGCGTTAAAGCACGAGCGTCCGGACTGGCAAATTGAAGGAAGTGACGTGGCGGATGGTGCGTTAACGGTCGCGCGCCAAAATGCGCGCACCCTCGGTTTGGCCGTTGATTTTTATCAAAGTGACCTGTTGGCGAGCGTGCCGGCGACCCGCTTTGACGTCATCGTCAGCAACCCGCCCTACATCGACCACGCTGAAGAGCCGGTGATGGACGCTAGCGTCTTGAATTACGAACCGCACGGCGCGTTATTTGCTGCCAACCACGGCTTGGCATTATATGAGCGGCTCGCCGCCACGGTGGCACCACACCTTGCTGCCGGTGGTAAGCTCTACTTAGAGTTTGGTTATCACCAGGCGGCGGCACTGCGGGCGATTTTTGAAAAAGCGATACCGCGGGCGACGGTCACGGTTCGTCAGGATATGGCGGGCCACGACCGGATGTTACGGGTCGTTAATCACGAATAAGGAAGGCAACGATAATTAATGGAAACTAAAGTGTTTAAACCAAGTGAAGTACAAGCGGCCGCTCAGCTAATCGACGAGGGGCAGTTAGTGGCGTTTCCGACCGAAACCGTGTATGGTTTGGGTGCCGATGCCACCAACGTTAAAGCTGTCAAGCAAGTTTACGTTGCGAAGGGCCGTCCTAGTGATAACCCGCTGATCGTGCACGTGGCCGACCAAGCGACGGTCGAGCGTTTCGCCCAACCGTTATCGACGGCGGCTAAGCAACTAATCAAAGCGTTTTGGCCGGGCCCGTTAACGATGATTTTTCAATTGAAACCGGGCGCCTTGGCACCGGAAGTGACCGGGGGCCTGACGACGGCGGCGTTTCGTAATCCGGATAACGCGGCCACGCTCGCGTTGATTCGAGCCGCGCAAACGCCAATCGTGGGGCCGTCAGCGAATACTTCGGGCAAGCCCAGTCCGACGACTGCCCAACACGTTTTACACGATTTAGATGGTAAGATTGCCGGAATTTTGGATGACGGTGCCACCAAGGTCGGGGTCGAATCGACCGTTTTGGATCTGTCGACCAATCAGCCTGCCATTTTACGGCCCGGCGCAATTACGGCCAGTGCGATTGAAGCCGTCATCGGTCAACCGGTGATGACGGAGCAACACCACGTTGGTGCGACCGAAGTTCCGAAGGCACCGGGGATGAAGTATAAGCATTACGCTCCGGCCGCCCAGGTGTACATTGTTGATCAAAAGACGGATTGGCCGGCGGCGCTGAAGTGGGCGGCCAACCAATCGGTCCCAATCGGGGTCATGGCGACCAACGACGTTTTAACTGCAAACGCGTTACCCGCAAATTGCGAACAATTCTCATTAGGAACCGGAATTCAATCGGCAACCCGTGAGCTGTTTGCCGGGCTCCGCCACTTTGATACGGAAACAGAAATTAAGGATATTTTGTGTCAAGCCTTTGATAATAAAGGATTGGGCGCTGCTTACATGAACCGGTTAAATAAATCTGCCGGCCAGACCCATTTTAGTGTATAATAATGCCAAGTCGGGAAAACCCGAAAGTTGTTACTTGCGAAATGGAGGAGAATTATTCATGAATTACCAAGAACAAGATCCAGAAGTATGGGCTGCAATTAGTAAGGAACAGGCGCGTCAGCAACACAACATCGAGTTGATTGCGTCCGAAAACATCGTTTCTAAGGGTGTTCGGGCTGCACAAGGTAGCGTCCTTACCAACAAATACTCCGAAGGTTATCCTGGTCACCGCTTTTACGGTGGTAATGAATACATCGATCAGGTTGAGACGCTGGCAATTGAACGGGCCAAGAAGTTATTCGGTGCCGAATACGCCAACGTTCAACCCCATTCCGGTTCCCAAGCCAACGCCGCGGCTTACATGGCATTGATCCAACCCGGCGACAAGGTGATGGGGATGTCACTGGACGCTGGTGGGCATTTGACACACGGCTCGAGTGTTAACTTCTCCGGTAAACTTTACAACTTTAACGATTACGGGTTGAACCCCGAAACTGAAGAATTGGACTACGACGCAATTTTGGCACAAGCCAAGGAATTTCAACCGAAGTTGATCGTGGCCGGGGCGTCCGCCTACAGCCGCATCATTGACTTTGCGAAGTTCCGCGAAATTGCGGATGCAGTTGGTGCGTTACTGATGGTCGACATGGCGCACATCGCCGGCTTAGTGGCCGCCGGGTTGCACCCGAACCCGGTACCATACGCCGACGTGGTGACAACGACCACCCATAAAACGCTGCGCGGCCCGCGTGGTGGGATGATCTTGGCGAAGGAAAAGTACGGCAAGAAGATCAACTCCGCGGTCTTTCCTGGTAACCAGGGTGGTCCGTTAGACCACGTGATTGCTGGCAAGGCGGTTGCCTTAGGCGAAGACTTGCAACCTGAATTCAAAGACTACGCTCGGCAAATTATTGCGAACGCTAAGAACCTGTCTAATATCTTTTGAGCATCACAATCAAATAAGCTAAAACAACCATTTGGCGACTAGTACTAAGATGTCGTTCGCAATTTTTCCAAAGGCGCCGACATTTATCTAGCCAACTAAAAGTACGTTCCACTAACCAGCGTTGCGGAAGCACTTCAAATTTATGTAATTCATTACGCTTAGCCACCTGTACGGTGGCTTTTAAATTGGAATGAACAGCGGCGGAAAAGTTGTTCCCAGTGTACCCACCATCAACTAGTACTGTTTTGACGTGATTAAGATGTTCACGATATAACGTCAACATAGCAATGGCTCCTTGACGATCAGACACATTAGCCGTAGTAATGTGAATAGCTTGTGGTAAACCATTGATATCAACTGCTAAATGGCGCTTAATACCGGAAACTTTTTTACCTGCATCATAACCTTTATGCTCAGCAGTATCTGCATTTTTTACGCTTTGGGCATCGATTATAATAAATGTCGTTTTGGCTGAGCGTGATTGTAAATTACGCTGTTGAGCGATAATTTTTTTAAACAGTTATCAAGTAGCGATGCCTCTGTGACAAAAGGCGATGCAGACCAAAGCTTGTAGTAATTATAGACGGAATGCCATTCAGGAAAATCACTTGGAACTTGTCGCCATTGACAACCTGTTTTTAGGACATAGATAATCGCACAGAAGACCTCGTAGAGGTCATATTTTCGGGGCCTAGTTTGTTTTCGAAAACTTTCTAGCTCTGGTCGAATCTGTTCAAATTGTTTGCGGGTAATATTGCTTGGATAGTTTTTCATGGCTAAAACTCACTTTTTAATAAAACTATATCAGATTTTTTAGATATTAGACAGGTTCTAAGGCGATGGCCAAGGTCTTCAATGATTCTGACTTAGTGCGGGTGATTTCCGGTGGGACCGATAACCACTTGATGACCTTAGACATTACTAAGTCCGGCTTAAACGGCCGGCAAGTCCAAGACTTATTGGACACGGTCTACATTACCGTCAATAAGGAAGCCATTCCGAACGAAACCCTCGGCGCCTTCAAGACGTCCGGCATTCGGCTCGGGACGCCGGCCATTACGACCCGTGGCTTTGATGAAGCCGACGCGGCTAAAGTGGCAGAATTAATCTTACAAGTCTTGCGTGCACCGGAAGACCAAGCGAACTTAGACGCCGTTAAGCAACAAGCAATGGCCTTAACGGCTAAGCACCCGATTGACGTTGATTAAGGAATTTATATCAAAGTCTGGTTTTTTCTTGCTAAATTAGCTACAATAGAAAGAAATCACTAAGGAGTGTGCGTAGCAACATGGGTAAGTTTGAGGTTTTGAATCATCCGCTCATTCAACATAAGTTAACGATTATTCGGGAAAAAGAATGCGGGACGAAGGTCTTCCGTGAAATGGTCAACGAAATTTCAACTTTAATGGCCTACGAAGTCTCACGGGACATGCCGTTAAAGGACATTGAAATTGAAACGCCAATTTGCAAGTCCACTCAAAAGACGCTGGCTGGTAAAAAGGTGGCCATCGTGCCAATTTTACGGGCTGGTCTCGGAATGGTCGACGGTTTTCTGAACATGATTCCGGCTGCAAAAGTTGGGCACGTTGGGATGTACCGTGACGAAAAGACGCTGAAACCCGTGGAATATTTCGTTAAATTACCAAGTGATATTTCACAGCGCCAACTATTTGTGGTCGATCCAATGTTAGCCACCGGTGGTTCGGCCATCATGGCGATGGATATGTTGAAGAAGCGGGGAGCAAGTAACATTAAGTTTATGTGCTTAGTTGCGGCTCCTGAAGGGGTTAAGGCCCTCCAAGAAGCTCACCCAGATATTGATATTTATACGGCTGCGCTTGATGACCATCTGAACGAAGATGGCTACATCGTCCCAGGTTTGGGCGATGCCGGCGACCGCTTATTTGGTACGAAGTAACGTTGCCTTAATTTAAGGACGGTGCCCGACTTTCCGGTAGGAGGGTCGGCACCGTCCTTTTGTGACCGATATTATATAAATTGTTTCCTATTATATAGTAGAAAAATTCCTGAGCGCGACTATCGTAACCACCAACTACCGGTTTCGTACAATGTGAAAGGATAACCAGTACTTTTCATGTTAATTAATATGAACGTTAAGTTGACAAGCTTACCGTTCACGAGTAAACTAATTGCAATTGAACAGTTCCTTTAATTTAGCTCAGAGAGGCTGAAAAGGATGAACGGACGTCCCGCTGGTAAGCGGGGACGGTATTTTCGGACAGCCCGGCCACTTTGAGTGGTGGGCTGTCCGTTTTTTTGCCATCATACTTCAAAAAAGGGGTGCCATATGAAAAAACAAGTGGCGTTTCATAACGATGAAGTCGTTTTAGACATTCACGACCGGCCTAAGTTCGGTAGCTGGTTGGGGTTGTCAATTCAGCATTTATTTTCGATGTTCGGTTCGACCGTTTTAGTGCCGATTCTGGTTGGTTTGAACCCGGGGATCGCGTTATTTAGTTCCGGGGTCGGAACCTTGATGTATATTTTGATCACCCGCGGCAAGATTCCGGCGTACATGGGCTCTAGCTTTTCGTTTATTGTCGTGATGCAGTCACTGATGAAGACGGCGGGCTACCCGGCAATTGCCCAGGGGACGGTTGCCGTTGGCTGCGTGTACCTGTTGGTCAGTTTACTGGTTAGTGCAATTGGATCCGGTTGGATCGACAAGGCGTTACCCCCCATCGTGGTCGGGCCGATCGTCATGGTCATCGGTTTATCCTTAGCGGGAACGGCGGCCAAGGACGCCACCATGAACGGTAGCGCCTACGACTTACGCTATTTCGTGGTCGCCATGCTGACGATGATTTTAACGGTCGTGTTCAATATGTACTTAAAAGGTTTTATGAGCCTGGTACCAATCTTAATCGGAATCGTTTGCGGCTACGTGATTGCCGTCATCGCTGGCATCGTTGATTTCAAACCGGTGATGGACGCGCCATGGTTCTCCTTACCGAAGTTTCAAGTGCCGTTCCTGTCGTACCGACCGGGAATTTACTGGGGTGCGATCTTAAGTATGGCACCGATTGCCTTTGTCACCATGTCGGAACACATGGGCCACATCATGGTGTTAAATAAACTAACGAAGCGCAACTTTTTTAAGGACCCAGGCTTGAACCATACGTTAGCGGGGGACGGGACCGCGTCAATCATTGCCGGCTTCGTCGGTGGCCCGCCCGTCACGTCTTACGGTGAAAATATTGGGGTTTTAGCCATCACGCGGGTTCACAGCATTTTTGTCTTAGCCGGAGCGGCCTTCTTTGCCATCGTCTTCAGCTTCGTGGGTAAGTTATCCGCACTAATCGAAAGTATCCCGTCACCGGTGATCGGTGGCGTCAGTTTCCTGTTATTTGGGGTGATTGCTTCCAGCGGGATGCGGATTTTGATCGACAATCAGATCGACTTTAACCGCAAGCGTAACTTAATGATTGCGTCGGCCGTCCTAGTTATTGGTATCGGGAACGCCTACCTCCAATTGGGCAGCTTTCAGTTCAGCGGCTTGGCGGTTGCCACGGTGTTAGGAATTATTATGAACCTAATCTTACCCGATAAGGCCGTTAATGAAGAGTAATCGCTTTCATCGTTGACAACGGGTGAAAATGAGCACATTTTTATGAAAATCCCTAAATGTCAAAACGGTGAAAACGCCCGACATTTGGGGATTTTTGGCTCATGAACAAATGTTGAAATTATTTTGAAATTTTTAAACAGTGGTGGTATTATTACCATTGTATTTCGATTAGGGGCGACCCTAGTCTACCATTTCGGGTTGCGATAAAATTGACGTTGTACGGGTTACAAGGTAAGGTTATCGTGGCACCTGAAATTAAAGGAAAGAGGTGATATTCAGTGGGTGATCCAGTTCCTACGGTCAAATTCCTTGGGTTAACGTTCAATATCGCGAACGACTTATCGGTATTACTGACGTGTGTGATTGTTTTCCTATTTGTTTTCTTATTGTCACGTCACATTGCGCTTAAACCCAAGGGTGGACAAAATGTGCTGGAGTGGCTCATCGAGTTCACGAATGGCATTGTTAAGGGATCAATTAAGGGTAGCGATGCAAGTCACTTTGGCTTGTACGCGTTTACGCTGTTCCTCTTCATCTTTGTGGCTAACCAACTTGGTTTGTTTATTCACGTTCAAGTCGGTGAATTTACTTATTTGAAGAGTCCAACGGCCGATCCAATCGTGACCTTGACATTATCGTTTATGACAGTGGCGCTCGCGCACGCTGCCGGGGTCCAAAAGAACGGGATGAAGGGCTACTTAAAGAGTTATACAGCACCGTTCCTCGTGTTCTTACCGATTAATATTTTTGAACAGTT
Source organism: Lactiplantibacillus plajomi (assembly GCF_005405405.1). Lineage (GTDB taxonomy): Bacteria > Bacillota > Bacilli > Lactobacillales > Lactobacillaceae > Lactiplantibacillus > Lactiplantibacillus plajomi. Next base: position 114,856 of record NZ_BJDZ01000002.1, on the reverse strand, counting down.
TACCGACTTCCTAACGTTAGGACTGCGGTTGTTCGGGAATATTTTCGCTGGTGAAATGCTGTTGAATAAGGTTGCGGGTCTTGCAACCGGCAGTGGTGGTTGGTTTAGTTACGTCTACGCCTTCCCAATTGAATTTCTTTGGCAAGGATTCTCAGTATTTATCGGGAGTGTGCAAGCATTCGTGTTTGTCACCTTGACTTCAGTTTATATTTCTCAAAAGGTTTCGCCTGAGGAATAACAAATTTCTTGTTTTTAATTTTAAGGAGGATACACAGATTATGGGAGCAATTGCTGCAGGTATTGCGATGTTTGGTGCCGCTTTAGGTGCTGGTATTGGTAACGGTTTGGTTATTTCTAAGATGCTTGAAGGGATGGCCCGTCAACCAGAATTATCTGGACAATTACGGACTAACATGTTCATCGGTGTTGGGTTGATCGAATCAATGCCAATCATTTCCTTCGTTGTTGCCTTGATGGTTATGAACAAGTAATCACGGACAATACGTTCATTTTAAAAAATGAAAGAAGGAGGTGTCATTAGATGCTCTCGCATTTAATTATCGGTGCATCCGGTCTATACCTTGGTGATATGCTGTTCGTTGCCATTAGTTTTATTGTTTTGATGGCGGTCATCGCAAAGGTTGCGTGGAATCCCGTTTCCAAAATGATGGCGGAACGGGCGGATAAGATTGCTAATGACATTGATTCGGCGCAGAAGTCGCGGCAAGAAGCGGCCGAACTCGCTGAAAAACGTCAGGAAGCCTTATCGCACTCGCGCGCTGAAGCCAGTGACATTGTTGCTGACGCTAAGCAAAGCGGGGAAAAGCAACGCACAACCATTGTTGCGAAGGCCCAAACCGAAGCAACGCAATATAAGCAAAACGCACGTAAGGATATTGAACAGGAGCGTCAAGATGCCTTAAAGAACGTCCAATCCGACGTTGCGGACATTTCGATTCAAATTGCGACGAAGATCATTAAGAAGCAGTTGGATCCGGAAGGTCAACAGGCATTAATTAATTCGTACATTGAAGGGTTGGGAAAGCATGAGTCTTGATAAACTTACGATTGCAAACCGCTACTCAAAGGCCCTCTTTGAGCTTGCAACCGAAAAGGATCAGACCGAAGCATTCCTGGCTGAATTAAAACAATTACGGCAAGTCTTTGTCGACAACCCGCAATTGGCAGAGATCCTCTCAGGAGCCTTGCTTCCGGTTGATCAAAAGCAGACAACGTTGTCAACTTTGACTGACCACGCTTCAGAATACATTAAAAACTTTATTCAAATGTTGTATGATTACGGCCGCATGTCGAACTTAGTCGACATTGTCGACGCGTTTGAAGCACGTTTCGATGAAAGTCGCAAGATAGTGCATGCCGAAGTAACGTCTGCGGTCAAGTTGTCAGATGAGCAAGCTGATGCCATTGCAGCGGCGTTCGCCAAGCGCGTTGGTGCGTCCAAAGTCGTTTTGACCCGTAAAGTGGACGAAGCGATTATTGGTGGCGTAATTGTAAAGTCGAACAACCAAACGTTTGACGGCAGCGTTGCGCTGCAATTGACGAATTTAAGACGAGCACTCATCAACAATTAGTTTACGAAGAGGTGAAACTTTTATGAGCATTAAATCTGAAGAAATCAGTGCTCTAATCAAACAACAATTAGAAAGTTACCAGACTGAACTCTCAGTTGCTGAAACGGGTACGGTCACCTACGTTGGTGATGGGATTGCCCGGGCACACGGACTCGACAACGCCCTCCAAGGCGAATTGCTCGAATTCAGTAACGGGGTTTACGGAATGGTCCAAAACCTCGAAAGCAACGATGTTGGTATCGTTGTTTTAGGGGATTTTGATGGTATTCGTGAAGGCGATACTGTTAAACGGACGGGCCGCATCATGGAAGTTCCCGTTGGGGACGCCATGATTGGGCGGGTCGTTAACCCGTTAGGTCAACCAGTTGACGGTCTTGGTGAAATCAAGACCACGAATACACGGCCAATCGAACATAAAGCACCTGGTATCATGCAACGTCAATCCGTTAGTGAACCGTTACAAACTGGGATCAAAGCCATTGACGCCTTGGTTCCAATTGGTCGGGGACAACGTGAATTGATTATCGGTGACCGTAAAACCGGTAAGACGTCGGTTGCTATCGATGCCATTTTGAACCAAAAAGATCAGGATATGATTTGTGTTTACGTTGCCATTGGGCAAAAAGACTCAACGGTGCGGGCACAGGTTGAAACCTTGAAGAAGTTAGGCGCGATGGATTATACCATCGTCGTTACGGCCGGTCCTTCTGAACCAGCTCCATTACTTTACTTGGCACCCTACGCCGGCGCGGCGATTGGTGAAGAATTCATGTTCAACGGCAAGCACGTTTTGATCGTCTACGATGACCTTTCAAAACAAGCAACGGCTTATCGTGAACTTTCATTGATTCTTCGTCGTCCTCCGGGTCGTGAAGCTTATCCTGGTGACGTCTTCTACTTACACTCACGGTTGCTCGAACGGGCCGCTAAGTTGAGTGACGAGTTGGGTGGCGGTTCGATGACGGCCTTGCCGATTATTGAAACCCAAGCCGGGGACATTTCGGCTTACATTCCAACCAACGTGATTTCGATCACCGACGGACAAATCTTCTTGGATAGTGATTCCTTCTATTCTGGGGTTCGGCCCGCAATCGATGCCGGGGCTTCAGTTTCTCGGGTTGGTGGTGACGCCCAAATCAAGGCGATGAAGTCGGTTGCCGGGACGTTGCGGTTGGACTTAGCTTCATACCACGAACTCGAATCGTTCTCACAATTTGGTTCCGACTTGGACGCGGCAACGCAGGCAAAGTTGAACCGTGGACAACGAATCGTGGAAGTACTGAAGCAACCCGTTCATTCACCATTAAAGGTTGAAGAACAAGTGATGATCCTCTACGCCCTGACCAACGGTTACGTTGATAAGGTCGCCGTGGCCGACATTGCGCGTTATCAATCTGAATTATTTGAATTCCTGCATGCTAATCATCAGGACCTCTTTGACGCCGTTACGTCAACTGGTAAGTTGCCAGACACTGACAAGCTCAACGGGGCGTTGGATGAATTTGCAGCACAGTTTCAGCCAACCGCTGCAACTGCGAAGTAATTAATGGCTGAAAAGGATGGTGAGTAGTGCATGGCAGAATCATTAATGGATGTGAAGCGACGCATTGACTCAACGAAGAAGACCCACCAGATTACGTCCGCAATGCAAATGGTTTCAACGGCTAAGTTGAACCAGATTCAAAAGCATACCGGGACGTATCAAGTGTACGCGTCGAAAGTTGAAAGCATTGTGTCCCATCTTGCCAAGGCTCATCTGATGACTTCCGGTGCCGGAGTGACCAACAGCAATTCCAACACGATTTCCGTGAGTGAATTGTTGGCCCAACGGCCCGTCAAGAAGAGCGGTTTATTGGTGATCACCTCTGACCGGGGCCTCGTGGGAAGCTATAATAGTAACGTCTTACGTCAGACGAACGACTTTATGAGCGAACACGGGTTGAACACCGATAACGCCGTGGTTCTTGCCGTTGGCGGAACCGGTGCGGACTTTTATAAGAAGAACGGCATGAACGTCGCTTACGAATACCGTGGCGTTTCCGACGTGCCGACTTTTAAAGAGGTTCGTGAAATTGTGAAGACAGTTACCTCGATGTACCATAACGAAGTTTTTGACGAACTTTACGTTTTCTATAATCACTTTATCAACCGGCTTTCTTCCGGATTCCGGGCAATTAAGATGTTGCCGATTTCCGAAGAAACTTTTGCACAAAGTGAAAAGGATAACCGTAAAGCGAAGGATACGCGGGTGGACGTTGGTCCCGAATACGAAATGGAACCGTCGGAAGACGCCATTTTATCCGCGGTTCTACCGCAATACGCCGAAAGCCTCGTTTATGGTGCCATCTTGGATGCCAAAACTGCTGAACACGCTTCGTCGTCTACGGCGATGAAGTCTGCATCAGATAACGCTGGCGATTTAATCGATAGTTTAAATCTGAAATATAACCGTGCGCGTCAAGCTGCTATTACGACCGAAATTACGGAAATTACTGGTGGCTTGGTTGCACAAGAATAGTGGGAGGAATTAACGACTAATGAGTACAGGTAAAGTTGTACAAGTTATTGGACCCGTTGTCGACGTTGAATTCTCTCTAAACGACAAGTTACCGGACATTAATAACGCCCTGCTCATTCATAAGGACAACGATGAGACCTTAACGGTTGAAGTTTCGTTGGAATTAGGTGACGGGGTCGTTCGGACCGTTGCGATGGACGGTACGGACGGTTTACGCCGCGGGATGGCCGTTGAAGACACTGGTTCTTCAATTACCGTTCCAGTTGGTAAGGAGACGTTAGGCCGGGTATTTAACGTTTTAGGAGAAACCATTGATGGTGGTTCAGAATTCGGACCGGACGCTGAACGGATGCCGATTCACCGGGATGCGCCTAAATATGATGAATTAACAACTAGTACGGAAGTATTGGAAACCGGGATCAAGGTTATTGACCTGCTCGCGCCATACGTTCGTGGTGGGAAGATTGGGTTATTCGGTGGTGCCGGTGTTGGTAAGACCGTTTTAATCCAGGAATTAATTCATAACATTGCCCAAGAACATAACGGGATTTCCGTCTTCACCGGGGTTGGTGAACGGACCCGTGAAGGTAACGACCTTTACTTCGAAATGAAGGGGTCCGGGGTTTTAAAGAACACCGCCATGGTTTACGGACAAATGAACGAACCGCCGGGTGCCCGGATGCGGGTTGCCTTGACCGGATTGACGATTGCGGAATACTTCCGGGACGTTGCCGGCCAAGATGTGCTGTTATTTATCGATAACATCTTCCGGTTCACCCAAGCTGGTTCTGAAGTTTCCGCCTTACTGGGTCGGATTCCGTCAGCCGTTGGTTACCAACCAACGTTGGCCACTGAAATGGGTCAGTTACAAGAACGAATCACGTCGACCAAGAAGGGTTCGGTTACGTCAATTCAGGCCGTTTACGTGCCTGCCGATGACTATACCGACCCGGCGCCGGCTACGACTTTCGCCCACTTGGACGCCACGACCAACTTGGAACGTTCGTTGACAGAACAAGGGATTTATCCCGCCGTTGACCCGTTGGCCTCTTCATCAATTGCCCTTGATCCAGCAATCGTTGGTCAGGAACACTACGAAGTTGCGACCGAAGTTCAACGTGTTTTGCAACGGTACCGTGAATTGCAAGATATCATCTCAATTTTAGGGATGGACGAATTATCTGACGAAGAAAAGACGACTGTTGCGCGTGCACGGCGGATTCAATTCTTCTTGTCACAAAACTTCTTCGTTGCGGAAAACTTTACGGGCCAACCAGGTTCGTACGTGCCAATCGAAGATACCGTCAAGGGGTTCAAGGACATCCTTGAAGGTAAGTATGACGACCTTCCAGAAGACGCCTTCCGTCAGGTAGGTAAGATCGAAGATGTCGTTGAAAAAGCGAAATCGATGGTCACTGATTAGGAGGGATTTACATGGCTGACAATGCAAAATCAATCACCGTTAGCATCGTAACTCCCGACGGTCAGGTCTACGAAAATAAAACACCGATGTTGGTCGTTCGCACGATCAATGGTGAACTGGGGATTTTACCTAACCACATTCCCGTGATTGCGTCACTCGCGATCGATGAAGTTCGGATCAAGCAACTCGAAACCGATCAGGAAGACGATGAAATTGCCGTTAACGGCGGTTTCGTAGAATTCAGTGATAACGTCGCAACCATCGTTGCCGATAGTGCTGAACGTCAAAATGATATCGACGTTGCCCGGGCTGAAAACGCGCGGAAGCGGGCGGAAAGTCGGATTCAAGAAGCGCAACAAAAGCACGATGATGCTGAGCTAGCGCGGGCCCAAGTCGCATTGCGGCGGGCGGTGAACCGACTGCACGTTGCCCATCGTTAACGTAAATCCTAGCAAGCAAAACATCAGTTTCTTAGAAACTGATGTTTTTTTGTGGTCTAACATATTGTAAATTCTTTCACAAATCAGTGCTAAAATATGCAAGCCGTTGCCCTCGCATCCGGTAAGTCTGATGGCTCACTTTCCGTTTAGCGGCCTAATTAGTTAACCAAGCATAAGCAAACAACAATTGTGATGAAAATGTAACGAAATTGTAAAATGTAATATTTATTCATTCTGGTTCTATGTTATGATGATTAAGAACCCAACGTTTAGAACCGTTGATTATTAAGGTATTAGCGGGTGAATGGTTGGCTTTGAATGATTTGGGTCCGATTACGGTACCCAAATCAATTTGTTACTGATTATGAAATTATCGCGCGATGATGGAGGGTTATCCATGGAGGAAATTATTGTTCATGGCGGTCAACGTTTGACGGGTAACGTGCACATTGAAGGTGCCAAAAACGCGGTCTTACCGATCTTAGCTGCCGGTCTCTTAGCAAGCAGCGGGCAAACCCGCTTAACCAACGTACCGATTTTATCGGACGTGTTCACAATGAATAATGTCTTACGGTTTTTAAATTGTAAAGTAGATTTTGACGAAATTAATAAGCAAATCACAATTGATGCGAGTGACCAGTTGTCGTACGAAGCACCGTTCCAGTACGTTTCCAAGATGCGGGCGTCAATCGTTGTGATGGGACCGCTGTTGGCGCGCTTAGGTCATGCCAAGGTGGCTATGCCCGGCGGTTGCGCCATCGGGACGCGGCCAATCGACTTGCACTTAAAGGGCCTGAGTGCTTTGGGTGCGACGATTGAACGCCACGACGGCTACGTTGAAGCGAGTGCCAGTAAGTTACACGGTGCGCAGATTTACTTAGACTTTCCGAGTGTCGGGGCGACCCAGAACATTATGATGGCGGCGACCCTGGCGGAAGGGGAAACGGTTATGGAAAACGTGGCCCGCGAACCCGAAATCGTGGACCTCGCCAACATTTTGAACCAGATGGGGGCCCGCATCACTGGGGCCGGGACCGAAACGCTCCGCATCGAAGGGGTGCCGAGTATGCACGGCTGCGACCATAGTGTTGTGCAGGACCGTATCGAAGCGGGGACCTTTATGGTTGCGGCGGCGGTCACCCGTGGTAACGTGTTGATTGAAGACGCCATTGCGGAACATAATAAACCGTTGATTTCCAAAATGCGGGAAATGGGCGTACAAGTGATCGAAGAAGACGCCGGGATTCGGGTGATTGGCCCGGATCAATTAAAGCCGACTTCAGTTAAGACGTTACCGCATCCCGGGTTTCCAACCGATATGCAACCACAAATGACGATTTTACAACTGTGTGCGCAGGGGACCAGTTTGCTGACCGAAACGGTCTTCGAGAACCGCTTCATGCACCTCGAAGAGTTACGGCGGATGAACGCCGACTTTAAGATCGACGGTCGTTCGGTCATCATGTACGGACCAACTGATTTCTGTGGCGCCCAAGTTGCGGCAACCGATTTACGGGCTGCGGCCGCACTCGTGATTGCCGGGTTAGTTGCCCGCGGGTACACCGAAGTCACTAACTTGAAATACTTAGACCGTGGTTACTTCAACTTCCACCGTAAACTGGCGAAGTTGGGTGCCCACATTAAGCGGGTCAAGGCGCCGGACGAAACGGTTTTGCCGACGCACGGTACTTACACAAACGAAGCGGTGGAATAAAAAAGTTAATAAGTTGCTTACAAAACCTTCAAAATGCGATAAACTCAATTTTGAAGGTTTTTTGGTCACCGGAATGGGTAGGCCAATGAAACTAGCACCACTGAATGCAAATTAATTGTTAGCTACAATTAAACGACGAATTAAGACTATTTTGGAGGCTCCCATGTTCATTAATATTATCGATAAACACATTTCTTTAAAACCGACCGAGGTGGCCGACGCTGAACCGTTATTCGACTTAGTCGATCGCAACCGTGAGCACTTACGGCCGTGGATGGCCTGGTTAGATTCGATGACCAGTGTCGAAGGCGAACGGCAGTTCATTGAGAGCATGCTGACCAAGCAGGCACACGGTGACGTTTTCTTGGCCACCATTATCGTGGATGGTGAAGTTGCCGGCATGATCGACATTCACGGGATTAGTCAGGTCAACCACCGCGGTGAGATCGGATATTGGTTGGGCCAAGCCTACACCGGTCGCGGCGTTATGACCAAGGCCTTAGAACGGTTAGAAGAGATTGCCTTTACGGAATTGGACTTGCATAAGGTTCAACTGGCGGCCGACGTCGATAACCGGGCGAGCCGAGCAGTGGCCGAACGGCGGCAGTACCACTTAGACGCCACGTTGCCGGAAAACATCCTGATCAACGGTCGTTACCGTGACGAAGCAATCTACTCGTTGACCGTCGATCAGTGGTCGCAACGCCGGGACGATTAGCCACAACGTTTCTCATCAACAATTGAGTATGGTATAATGACAAGTTGTATATTGGAAGTTTGAGAGGAGCAAAAACATGGCTTTAGATATTGGTATTGACTTGGGTACTGCCAATGTTTTGATTTACGTATCGGGGAAGGGCATTGTGCTGAACGAACCGTCAGTCGTTGCCATCGATACCAACACGAATCAAGTTTTGGCGGTCGGGTCGGAAGCCTACCAAATGGTTGGGAAAACGCCTAGTAACATTCGGGCAATCCGGCCATTGAAAGACGGTGTGATTTCGGACTTTGACGTCACGGAAGAAATGCTATCCTACTTTATTAAAAAATTAAACGTTCGCGGTGTCATGTCGCGGCCAAGTATCATGATCTGTACCCCAACGAATACGACCGAGATTGAACGTAAGGCCATTTTACAGGCCGCGGAAAAATCTGGTGGTAAGCAGGTTTACTTGGAAGTGGAACCGAAAGTCGCAGCCGTGGGTGCCGGGATGGATATCTTCCAACCGCGCGGTAACATGGTCATCGACATTGGTGGTGGGACGAGTGACATTGCCGTCCTATCATTAGGGGACATCGTTGCCAGCAGCTCACTACGAATGGCCGGTGACCGCATGAACCAGGACATCGCCAACTACGTGAAGGATAACCACCACCTGTTGATCGGTGAACGCAGTGCCGAACGGGTTAAGATCGAAATCGCGCAAGTCTTCAAACAGGACGGCGAAGCCGATAAGACCATGCAAGTTCGCGGACGCGATACCGTGACCGGGATGCCGCGGTCGATTGAAATCGACTCGAACCAGGTCGAGGAAGCTATCCACGAAACGTTGATGCAAATTGTCAGCACCGCGCACCACGTGATGGAAACCTTGCCGCCGGAAATCGCCGCCGACATTATTGATCGCGGGATTACGCTGACCGGTGGGGGTGCACTGTTAAGTGGCTTAGACCAATTGATCAGTGAGAACTTGAAGGTGCCGGTAGTCGTTGCGGAACACCCGTTGAACAACGTTGCCCAGGGTGCCGGGATCTTACTGGAACACATGCAAAAGTCGACGAAGAAGAAAAAGTAGCGAATGAAACGGTTACTGATTGGGTTTATTCACTTTTACCAACGAGCCTTTTCAGCGTTTTCGCCAGCGCACTGTCGTTACCAACCAACTTGCTCGAATTACGCACTTGAGGCGATTCAACGGTTCGGTTGGGGGAAGGGTGCGCTGATGGGGCTCGCCCGGGTGTTACGGTGTCAGCCATTGGTTAAGGGTGGCTTAGACCCGGTACCGGAGAAGTTCACTTTACGTCGCAACCCGTTATTTAGAGAGGATAAAGCTCGTGTCAAAAAAAGATAAGGCCATCTCCGTTACGTTGAACGAAACGAAGGTTAATAACCAGACCGTAACGGACGTGCTGATCGGTAAGCAGATGATCGGCCAAGTGATTCAAGACGGCGACCGTTACCAAGCCGAAATGGCTAGTGACCGTGCCCCGTTTGCACACAGCAAATCATTTGATGAATGCTTACAAGAAATCTTGTCAGCTTACCACCTGCACAAAGGCTAATTTTTAGTAAACCTTCAACCTGGTCCCGACGATTCGGTGCCAGGTTGTTGTATAATATAGCTTATCTTGAGAGTTAGAATTAAGGAGCGTTAATTGTGGCAGAAGAATCAAGACTTCGGAACCAAGACGAAGATTCAAGAATTGACTGGGGGATCATTTTCTCAGTAATGATGTTGGGCTTGATTGGCTTGGCATCGATTTACGTTGCCGCCGCCCACGACTCCAGCCAGGTTAGCGTGATCAAGCAAGTGATTTCGCAGGTGATGTGGTTCGTAATCGGGACGGCGATTGCCGTTATCGTGATGCAGTTTGATTCGGAACAACTCTGGCGGTTTGCACCGCTGGCTTACTGGTTCGGGATATTCCTGCTGGTTGCCGTGCTCTTCTTGTACAGCCCGTCGCTTTATGAAAGTACCGGGGCCAAAAGTTGGTTCTCGGTCGGCGGCTTGACGCTACAACCGTCAGAAGTCATGAAACCGGCGTTCATCTTGATGATGGGGCGGGTCGTGACGATGCATAACACCGAGTACCCGACCCACACGACTAACAGTGACTGGTTATTGATCGGTAAGCTGATTGCCTACATGATTCCGGTCGCAATTTTACTGAAGTTACAAAACGACTTCGGGACCATGTTGGTGTTCTTTGCCATCCTGGGGGGCGTGATTCTGGTTTCCGGCATTACGTGGCGGTTACTGGCGCCGACTTTCGGGATCGTATTTGCGATTGCCGGCACGGCGTTGTACCTCGTGATTTCGAATAGTGGTCGTCATATTTTGGAAGCAATTGGCTTTAAGCAGTACCAGTTCGCGCGAATCGATACTTGGCTGAACCCGTCGACCGATACCTCGAACAATGCTTACCAAGTTTGGCAAAGCATGAAGGCGATTGGCTCGGGTCAAATTACCGGCCGCGGCTTCAACGTGTCGCACGTGACCGTGCCGGTGCGTGAATCCGATATGATTTTCTCCGTGATTGGTGAGAACTTCGGCTTTATTGGCTCGGCGATCGTCATTTTGTTGTACTTCTTGTTGATTTACCAAATGATTCGGGTCACCTTCGATACGAAGAACGAGTTTTACGCGTACATCTCGACCGGGGTCATTATGATGATCCTCTTCCACGTGTTTGAAAACATTGGGATGAGTATCGGCCTGTTACCAATGACCGGGATTCCCTTGCCATTTATCAGTCAAGGGGGGTCGGCGCTGATTGCGAACATGGCCGGGATTGGGCTGATCATGTCGATGCGGTTCCACTATAAGTCCTACATGTTTAGTCGGAACGACCGCTTTGAATAGCGACTAAAATTTGAGAAAGTTTGGTGTTTACTATGAATGAAGATGTAACTTATTTTTGGACGAAAGACGTTGATGGTCGGACGCGAATTGGTCTGACCAAGGCTGCCCACGAAGCACTGGGTGAAATCAAGTACGCCGAGTTACCAGCAGTCGGCGATAAGGTTAGTCAAAAGGATCCGTTTCTTAGCGTAGAAGCGACCAAGGCCGTTTCTGAATTTAATGCGCCAATCAGCGGGACCGTTTATGCGGTTAACCCGGCTTTAGCAAAGGGCTACGACGCCTTAAATTCATCAGCGGACGGCGTTGCTTGGTTGATTGATGTGGAATAATCGCTAGTGCTTGACAAGCCGATTGGCGGTCGGGTATACTCAGTACCGTAATTAAGATTAGTAATTGATTAAAAAATTTATCATTTTGATAAGATGAGTACGTGGCAACGGGTGCGCAGAGAGTTTCTGGTTGGTGAAAGGAAACGACCCGTGAAGCGGAAGATGGTCTTGGAACAATGGAACGTGGTGAGCCTTCGGGCAAGCTACGTTTGGGTCGCACCCATTAACGTGCGGAGTTTTTTTGAAACTCTTGAGACAATTGGCGTGAGCTGGTTGTGAAAATGGGTGGTACCACGAGGCAAGCTTCTCGTCCTGTTGATAATTAGGTGTAATTATCCGCAAGACGGGAAGTTTTTTATTGTGTAAGGAGGAAGCGCATTGATTGAATTTAAAGATGTGACTAAAACGTTTCAAGCTAAGCAAGGGCCGGTTCACGCGGTTCAAGACGTTAACTTGAAAATTGAAGATGGTCATATTTACGGTATCGTCGGTTATTCCGGTGCCGGTAAGAGTACCCTGGTTCGGATGCTGAACGGGCTAGAAACGCCCACCAGCGGTTCGGTCAATATTGACGGGGTGGAGATTTCCGCGTTAAGCGGGGCACCGTTACGTGAACAACGGCATAAAATTGGGATGATCTTCCAACATTTTAACTTGTTATGGTCACGAACCGTGTTACAAAACATCATGTTTCCACTCGAAATTGCCGGTCAGAGTAAGGCCGAGGCCGAAAAGAAGGCCCACCACTTAGCCGAACTCGTCGGCTTATCCGGACGGGAAACAGCCTATCCATCCGAACTATCCGGCGGCCAAAAGCAACGGGTCGGGATTGCCCGGGCGTTAGCAAACGACCCGCAGATCCTGTTATCGGACGAAGCTACCAGTGCGTTGGACCCGCAAACGACCGATGAAGTTTTGGACCTGTTGCTGTCAATTAACCAGAAACTGCACCTGACGATCGTGTTAATCACCCACGAAATGCACGTGATTCGTAAAATTGCCGACCACGTGGCGGTGATGGAAAGCGGAAAGATCGTTGAACAGGGACCGGTATTGGACGTCTTCAAGCGCCCCCAGCAAGCCGTTACTAAGCGCTTCGTGAACGAAGAAGTTACGCCGTCGTTGAACGAAACGACCGTTGTTGTCGATCAGTTGCTGGAAAAGTACCCGAACGGCACGATTGTCCGTTTGACTTTCCACGGCGACCAGGCGCAACTCCCAATCGTTTCCGAGATGTTGAAGCAGTTCCCACTGGATTTAAACATTATCGAAGGTGGGATTCACCAGACGCAGGAAGGTGCCATCGGTTCGTTGTACGTTCAACTGACCGGCGACCGCGCCAAGATTGACGGCGCCTTGGGGTATTTAGAAAAAATGCGCGTGGAAACGGAGGTTTTGACTCGTGAATGATCAAGGGTTAGGTTCGTATTTTCAATTTTCAAACGTTGACTGGGCGAACATGTTATCAGCAACTTGGGAAACGATTTGGCTAACGATTGCTTCAATGATCGTTGTGGCGATTTTAGGGATTGCGCTGGGGTTACTGCTCTTCGAAACGACTAACAGCGAAAATCCGTTGGTTAAAGCGTTGAATTGGATCGTGGCGTTGTTCGTCAACGTTTTCCGGTCAATTCCATTTATTATTTTGATTGTGCTATTATTACCGATCACGCAAAAGTTGGTCGGGACGATTATCGGACCGCGCGCGGCGCTGCCATCGTTAATTATTTCGGCCGCCCCGTTTTACGCGCGGATGGTCGAACTGGCTTTCCACGAACTCGACCACGGTGTTATTGAAGCGGCGGAGTCCATGGGGGCCAACCGCTGGCAAATTATTCGGAAGGTCTTATTACCGGAAAGCATGCCGGCGTTAGTTTCGGGGATTACCGTCACGACAATTAGTTTGATTGGCTACACCGCGATGGCCGGGGCCATCGGTGCCGGTGGGCTGGGGAACTTAGCTTACCAGGACGGGTTCCAATCCAACAACAATGCCATTACGTTAATTGCCACCGTCATCATCGTGATCATCGTCTTTATTTTCCAATTGATTGGTGATCTGGCGGTCCGGCATATCGATAAACGTAGCTAGTATTTATCAAAGGGACGTCACGTTATTTAGGAGGAAATGATAACCATGAAGAAAAAAGGGTTAATTGGGTTACTTGCAATCGCCGCCAGCGCGTTGTTACTGGTTGGCTGTGGGAAATCATCAAGCAATGCGACGACGATTACGGTCGGCGCGTCGTCCGTGCCGCACGCGGAAATTTTGAAGCACGTGCAACCACAATTGAAAAAGGAAGGCGTCGACTTGAAAATTAAAGTCTTTCAAGACTACGTCCTCCCTAACAAGGCGTTGAAGAATAAGGAACTGGACGCTAACTACTTCCAACACACGCCGTTCTTGAAGAACTGGAATAAGCAAAATGACGGGACGTTGGTCTCAGCTGGCTCCGTTCACTTGGAACCCATTGGCGTATTCTCGAAAAAGGTTAAGAGCTTGAAAGACTTAAAGGACGGCGCTACCGTCTTGGTAAGTAGTAACGTGGCCGACTACGGCCGGGTACTGACGCTGTTCAAGGATGCCGGCCTGATTACGATCAAGAAGGGCACCGACCTGACCTCAGCGACCTTTAACGATATTAAGACCAACAAACGCCACTTGAAGTTCAAGCACTCTTACGAAGCTAAGTTAATGCCGCAATTTTATAAGAACAACGAGGGTGACGCGGTCGTAATTAACGCGAACTACGCGGTTCAGGCGAAGTTGAACCCGAATAAGGATGCGATTGCCTTAGAAAAATCTGACTCGCCGTACGCCAACATTGTGGCGGTTCGCAAGGGCGACCAGAAGAAACCAGCCATTAAGAAGTTAATGAAGGCCTTAACGTCGAAGTCCACGCAACAATGGATCAAGAATAAGTACAAGGGTGCCATCATGCCGGTTTCTGATAACTAACAACGGGCCGGTTAAAAGCGTTCGCCGCGTGAGTGGCGGGCGCTTTTGCTTTGGAAAGTAGGGAAAATTCGGTGGATTTGATATTAATTTTACTGGGCTTACTGTTATTGGTCAGCGTCCGACCGGGGTGGCAACCAGCGCGGGGGGCGACCCTAGATCATCAGACGACTAAGACCATTAACGGCTGGTTTATTTTGCTGGTGTTATTCAGCCACTTCGTCACTTACTTACCCGCCAACGGTACGATGATGCGCTGGACCGCGGTTTGGATGGCGACAAAGGGCGAGCTGATCGTCACGACCTTCCTGGCCTTTTCGGGCTACGGCATTATGGTGCAGTTGCAAAAGCGGGGGAGCGGCTATGTCAACCACCTACCGGTACAGCGGGTGCTATTTGTTTGGCTGAAGTTTGCGGTAGCGGTGACGTTATTCTTAATCGTTGGGTTATGGCTTGGTCACACTTACCCGTTGTCACGAATTGCCGCCGCGTACTTGGGTCTGGCGACCGTTGGCAACAGTGGCTGGTACGTTTTTACCATATTGTTGATGTACTTGCTAACTTACGCGGCGGTCAAAATCAGTGGCAGGCGTATTCGGCTGGCAATCGGTCTGGTGACGCTCGCCACGCTGGTATACAGCGTGCTTGCAACCCGCTATTTACCAAGCTACTACGCGGTCGTCAGTTTGAGTTATCCGGCCGGACTCTGGTACGGTTACCGACATTCGGTGATTGAAGGCTGGCTTGCACGGCGCTGGTCGCGTTACTGGGTGAGTTTGGTCGGGACCGGGCTAATATTTGTGATCAGCTACTACGGCTGTTCGCGCATGACCGGCTGGTTACACCTCGCCACTTACCAACTGGCCGCGTTAGCGTTTGTCAGCGGGTGGGTGTTACTGGCGATGAAACTCCGGTTCGTGAATCCGCTCTTAGCCTACTTAGGTGGCCCTGCGCTATTTTCGATTTACATCCTGCAACGGTTGCCGATGATGGTTGGCCAGCGCTGGGGCTTAGCCGAGCACCCGCTGGGGTACTTGGGCTTCGTCGTTGGGGCAACGCTCCTGTTGGCGGCAATCTTTGATTGGGTTGTCGACGAGCGCTTACGCCGCTGGTTGAAAAAGGTCGGCTAACAATTTGATTAAAAACGCATGAGACCGCGCCCCGCTTGACTTTCCGCCCTTAACAGGGTACGCTAGCGGGGTCAAATAAACTACAGAATGGGGTCTGCAAAGATGCGTAAATACGGTGTTATTGGATTAGGTCAGGTCGGTGCCACGGTGGCTTACACGTTGGTTCAACGGGGAACCGTTGATGAACTGGTCTTGATTGATCAAAACGAAGCGTTAGCGACTGCCCAAAAATTAGATTTGGACGACGCGTCCGCGCGTTTAAGTTCAACGACGAAAATCATTTTAAACGACTACGCCGCACTGGCCGATGCCGAGGTGCTGATTATTGCGACCGGCAACATCAAGGCCATCGATATGGCGAGTAGTAAGGGGCGCTTTGGTGAATACGATTCTAACCAAGCCATTGTGCGCGACATTGCACCGAAGATCGTGGCCTCGGGTTTCAAGGGCATCCTCATCGATATTATGAACCCGTGCGATGTCATGACCGACTACTTACAACGGATGACCGGTTTTCCACGTGAACGCGTCTTTGGGACCGGGACCTTCCTCGATACGGCCCGGATGCAAAAGTACGTAGGGCAGGCGTTGAAAACTAACGGTAAAAACGTCGCCGGCTACGTTTACGGCGAACACGGAAATTCCCAGTTCGTTGCCTGGTCGACGGTCAGTGTTAACGGACAGCCAATTAGCGCTTATCCTGATTTGGACTTGAACCAGTTGGAAGAAGATGCCCGTCAAGGGGCCTTTGCCGTGATGGCTGGGAAACACTATACCAACTTCGCAATTGCGACTTGCGGGGTCCGCTTAGCCGAAGCTGTGAGCGCGGACGCTCAGTTAGCCTGCCCAGTTTCGGCGTTTGACCCTGAATTTGGAACCTACGTCGGGATGCCGGCCGTTGTGGGTAAAAACGGGATTGAGTCCTTGATCCACCTGGAATTAACGGAAAAAGAACGGGCGGCGCTCCAGCGTTCAGCTAATTTCATTAAGTCAAAAGTGGACGAATTACCGCAACCAGAACCGATTGATTAGGCCGAGTGCCTGACGAACTGATCGCCGACTTCGGTGGTCAGTTTTTTATTTCAGAAAAAAGGCGTCGGCCGTGGGCAGCGATGCGCGCGGCATGCTAAAATAGAAGTTAAATTCGAGATGAAGAGGTTACTATGCAAGCAAATCAATTGGCGCAGGTTAAAGCTGCGGTGTTTAAAATTAGGCAGGATCTTCGCGCCGGCAAAGTTTATCAATCACTGACCCGGCAGTTGGCGGCCGTAATCGAACAAGTTCCGGCGGCACCCAGTACGCCGGTCAACGTACCGGAGGACGACGACGTACTCGACTTAGTGCAGGAGTTACGTAACGGCTTAGCGGACGGGTCGCTAACGGCCATCAGTGAACAGCAACTGACCCACTTATTGAGCCACTTAGGATCACTGAATCCGGAAATTCGCGACCGTGGCTGTTACTATTTACTGAACGAAGCCTTGCAACAACAATTGCTGACGATCGATCAACTCGGTCAGATTTTTGACCAGTTAGTCCGTGACGACGTACTGTTTGCCCACATCAATGAGCCGGAAAACGACGCCGTTTTTCTGCGTTCGTTTGCCGTGCTGTTACTGTCCGTGTTACTGTACGCCGACCACGCGGGGATGACCTTTATGACCAGTGCCCGTCGTCAAGTATTAGTCACTCAATTTACGGTCTACTTATTGTTGGAACGGGATACCCGCGGTTTCGTTGGTGATCACGGGTGGGCGCACTCTTACACCCACATCGGTAATCTGTTGGACGAACTAGTCGCGGAACGGCAGTTGGCCCGTGCGGATAAGCTCCTGTTACTGGCAGCGTTGATTAGCCAGTACCAACGGCTGGATACGCCGCTGATTTTTGGCGAGCCGGAGCGGTTATCAACCTACCTGGCGGCAATCACCAATAAGGACGAACTGTATAGTGACTACTTGTTATTAGCATTTAAGGATTGGCACCGTACGATGGTGATGCAGTCGGTCCCAACGACCGAAGCGGCCTGGACCAAGGTCTTTAACCGCAACCGCTTGTTAGAAGCAATGGCGTTGCACGACGACTTTCCAACCATGGTGGTCGACTACTTAGACGATGAGTTGGAATTTTTAGGTTAGTATTTTTTAACGTTGAAGGGAAGTAATTGGAATGCAAGCAAAGGCAATCGGGGTTTATCAGGGGTTGGCCATTGACCAGGCAGAGAGTTTACGGGACGTCACGATCGACGTGGCGCAACCGACTGGTCGGGACTTGTTAGTTGAGGTACTCGCGACTTCGGTCAACCCGATTGATACCAAGCAACGGCAGGGACAGGCTAAGACCGCTACGCCGCGAATCCTCGGCTTTGACGCGGTTGCAAAGGTGCTAGCCGTTGGTGAAACCGTGACGACGATCATGCCGGACGACATTATTTACTACGCCGGGGCGGTTGACCGGCCGGGAAGTAATGCCCAGTACCAGCTGGTCGATGAACGGTTAGTCGCCTTAGCGCCAAAAAACTGGTCGATGACCGACGCAGCCGGCCTCCCGTTGACCGCGTTAACGGCCTGGGAAGCGTTGTTTGAAAAGCTACCGTTGACCCCGGCCGCTGGGGCCAATGTGGGCCAGTCAGTGTTGATTATCAACGGGGCCGGTGGTGTTGGTTCGATTGCCATTCAACTGGCAAAGTGGGCCGGCTTAACGGTCGTCACGACTGCCGGCCAGGCCAAGACCAAGGCCTGGGTGCGCGACTTGGGCGCGGACGTCGTGCTGGATTATCATGATGACCTTGGTGAGCAGCTGGCGGCCAACGGTTTAACGGCGGTCGATCACGCCATTTTGTTCCATTCGACCGACATTTACTTACCGTTGGTGACGCCGTTAGTCCGGCCATTAGGGACGATTGTGGCGGTTGTAACCAACCAGCAACCGTTGCCGATGGCGTTACTCAAACCGAAGAGCTTGAACTTCGCTTGGGAATTCATGTTTACCAAGGCCAACTACCAGTTGCCAACGATGGCTACCCAGGGGACGATTCTTGCGCGGGTCGCGGCGTTAGCGGATGCCGGCGTATTAGTCGCCACGACGAAGCGGGTCTTGACCGGGCTTAACGCGGCCAACTTGCGGGAAGCCCACCGAATCGTTGAAAGTGGGCAAATGTTAGGTAAGTTGGTCGTGACTGGCCCGTTTGATGCTTAACTTTGTGATAATTGGTTGCAAAAATGTTTCCAATTGTGGACAGATATTGTAAAATTAATTAAGCCGTAGTATGAAATAAATCTTGATAGGATGAACAAAATCATGGAGACACAAAAAAAGATCCACGTTGGCCTGTTGTTTGGTGGGAATTCTTCGGAACACGACGTTTCGAAGCGCTCCGCCCATAACATTTACGACGCCATGGACAAATCTAAGTACGATATCGACCTGTTTCTTTTAACAAAGGACGGCATCGTGCTCAGTGATGCGGCCACCCGGCGCGTATTCGATGGTGAACCAGAAGACGACGTTGTTGCTGAAGAAATGCCGAAGATGGACATGAGTGATCCGTTAGCACCCATCAAGAACTTGGCACTTGCTAAGGATATTGATATTTTTTACCCCGTTGTTCACGGGAACCTCGGGGAAGACGGAACGTTGCAGGGGCTCTTTAAGTTATTAAAGAAACCGTACGTTGGTAGTGGCGTACTGGCCTCGGCAGCTAGCTTTGACAAGGACATTACCAAACAAATTTTGACCCATCACCACATTCAAAATACGGCCTACGTCGTGGTCACGCCAGAAAATCGTGACCAGATGACCTACGCCTATTTGCGGGAAAAGGTCGGCGAGCACCTCTTTATCAAGCCGGCTAACCAAGGGTCGTCGGTGGGGATTCATAAGGCTGAAAATGAACAGGAATACTTGGACGGCTTAGCGGACGCCTTTAAGTATGACTTCAAGATTTTGGTCGAACAATCGATCGACAATCCGCGTGAAGTGGAATGCTCGATTCTCGGTAATGAAGACCCACAGGCGTCGAAGCTCGGCGCAATCGACGTACCGAAGACCGACACGTTCTACGACTACAACAATAAGTTTGTGGACGCGAGCGGGGTGACCTTCGAGTTGCCAGTTGATTTACCAGCCGACTTAACGAAACGGATTCAAGAGATGTCACTCGGGGCGTTCAAAGCATTAGGCTTAAAAGGCATGGCCCGCGTCGACTTCCTCGTTTCCGAAGACGGTGAACCGTATTTGGGTGAAATCAACACCTTACCGGGCTTCACGAACATTAGCCTTTACCCGAAACTTTGGGAAGTTTCCGGGATTGGTTACAGTGAGCTGATTGACCGGTTGATCAAGCTCGGGTTTGAAGAATTTGCCCGGCAATCCAAGATTCACTACGATTTTGTGGCCTTGGACGCCGAATAATTAAAATTAAGTGGGTGGCTGTGATGGTGGTATTCATCGCAGCCATTTTTTATTAGGGGGTGGTTTCATTAGTGGAGACAGACAAAAGCGTTGGACGCGAGCCTGGTGCTGCGGCTTGTTGTTAGCATTGGTAGTTAAAGTCGCCGGCTTAACGGTTGCCGGTCCGCTAAGTTTATTGGGGCTGCTCCTGCTAAGTGGCTGGTTACCGTGGTTAGCGGAAGTTAGTGGTGCGCGGTACTGGCGCTGGCGTCAACGCGGCCTGATCTGGGCGCTCGTCAATCTGACCGCCTTGATTTGGTTACCGCTGGGGTGGTGTGGTTATTTGGCCACCTTGCAAGTTAGTTTGCGGCTACCGGCGGCGTTTCAAAACGCCCTCTTTATGAGTCGCTACCAGTGGCTCCCGGTCGTTAGCGTGCTGTGGCTGGGGCTATGGGGCTACTCGTTGAAGTGGTTACCAGCCCTATGGCAGCAATTGCACCGACCAACCAGCTGGCGCGGGTACTGGCGTCAGGGATGGCAGACGGCGTGGTGGCCGGTTGTTCGCCGATTTATCCGTTACAGCTGGGTCGTAGTAGCGGCGGTTATCCTTGCGAGTGGTTGGTTGGCGGTCACCTGGCTAGTTGAAAGCTGGTGGCCAGCAGCTGGCTTCGGCATGTTGATCATTGCCATGACGGGTCTCCAAGTGGCGACCTGGTGTGCGTTGAGTTGGTGCTGGCACCGTGGTTGGCCTCAGCTGCCACGAACGAGTATTTGGGGGCGGGTCGTGTTACTAATTGCGGCGATTAGCTTTGCCGGCTGGTGGGGACGACCCGGACCGGGACACGTTGCGGCCGTGATTGCGCACCGTGGCGTTAATGGTAACGACGGGGTTCAAAATACGACCAGTGCCCTGAAACAAACGGTGCGGACGACCGCACCGGCGATGGTGGAGATGGATATTCAACCGACCGCCGATAATCACTGGGTCGTGATGCACGACCCGAATTTGCAAGCGTTGGCGGGGCGTTCCGGTGCGGTCGCCGATTACCGCTTGAACCAGTTGAGTGGGTTGTCACTGCGGGAAAACGGGCGACGCGGGCAGCTCAGCCCGTTTAGTGATTACGCAACGGTTGCTAAACGGCTACGCCAACCGTTATTGATTGAAATTAAAGCGGTGGCCAACGCCGAGCAGCTGACCGGGGCCTTCATTGCCCGTTACGGTCACCAAATTCGTCAGCGTGGTAGTGCCGTTCATTCACTGGACTACCGGATCATCATGGCGGCTAAGCGTCGGGACGCCCGCGTGCGGGTCGGCTTTGTCACCCCGTTTTACCTAACGGATTTCAGTCACAGTGTTGCTGACTTCTATTCTTTACAAGGGTTAACGGCCAGCCGTGAGCAGGTCAACGCGGCCCACCGTGCGGGCAAACCGGTTTATTTTTGGACGGTCGACCGGCTAGTGGACCAGCAACGCTTAACGGTGCTGGGGGCCGATGGTCTGATCACCAACCGCTCGGGACAGGTCCCGGCGATCAGCTCACATTACTATTTTTATCAATTACTGAACTGGTGTCTAGCTTGGTTATAATAAGCTGAGGTAATTGTTAGAAGCCTGATTAATTATTAAGGGTTTAACAACTAGTTCCATTACGAATACGAAGTGGCGGGCTTGAAACTAACCGGCTGATTTTCACGCCGATTGGTTGCTTTTCATTAACCGATAACGTGCAAACTAACCTTAAATAAAGTTGGTTAACAAACGGCTTGATATGATAATTAATAAATGACCGCGGTTATACGGCATGCTATAACTTAATATTAAATAAGAATTACAGTTATGTCTTGCGTCAATTGTATTATCTGAATATAATTATATGTGTAATTGGTATGGCCCAATTAGATGGTGTTCAACCATTTAAACGTTCTCTTCAAGGATTGATTAGGTGCTTAGCGACGGTTCGCGTGCGAGTGGGGTCGTGCGAACCGGTGAGTTGAATTAAGAGTTAGTGTTTAAGGCAATAGATAAAGAGGGGTTATCATGAGAATATTAGGCGAAAAAGTACGGCAGTTTCGGAAGCGCAAAGGCATGTCGCAAAAGGAACTTGCGGAAGGTATTTGTACCCAAGCTACCATCAGTTTGATTGAGAAGAAGAGCAAGATTCCAAGTATGAAAATCATGATGAAAATATGTAACCGGCTCGGTATTCGGTTATCAGAAGTTATCATTGAAAATGATGACCAGTTATACCGGACGTTTAAAAAAATTGATTCTTTGATTCGCCATACGGAACTTGAGCAGGCCCAGGAAGTCTTCGACAAAATTCGGCCTAAGCAATTACGCAGTAACAACGATAAAAAGCAGTATTACTACTACGAAGGCTACTTGCAGTTGGTCTTAAATGACAACGCTGACGAGGCAATCTTTAACTTCGGCATGTTGTTGAACCAGTTCGTGAAGTCCAGTCATGACATGTTTGCCATTCTGGCCACGTTGGGTACCGGCTTAGCTTATGAACGCAAGCAGTCTTACGATAAAGCAGAAATCTTTGTCAAGCAGGCGGTCGCCACGCTCCATTCAATGGACGCGCAGGCGGTGCCAATGGGCGACGACGATTACTTACAAAACGAAATTTTGATTTACGCTTCGGCGGCGCAACTATACGCTAAGATCAATTTCCCTGAGGAGGCACTCGAGTTAATTGACTTAGCGTTGAAGAAGGCCCAAGATAGTCAGTCGTTATACTTGTTAGACCGGTTATACGCGCAAAAGGCGGCTAACGAAGTCGTTTTAAATAACGTTCAGTCGGCCCACGACCATTACTACGTGGCGTACGCGTTGAGTCTGGTGACCCATAACGAAGCGTTGACGCAAAAAATTATTAAAGAGATGGCCGCTTACCACATTGCACCGTTAAAGGTTGCCAATGAGGCCTAATTAAGTTGACTGGTTAGCATGAATTGATCTGGTGACGGTGAAAACCGTGGCCAGATTTTTTTATGGCTATTGAGCCGCTCCGAAACAACGCCTATACTAAGACTATTAGTTGAGGGGACGTGAGCAGCATGAAAAAGCAGCGTTATTGGTTGATTGGATTGGGGGTCGTCTTGGTGGCGGCCGTCAGTGGTTGGGGGTGGCGGCATCGACAGGCGCCATCCCCAGTTAGCAATCGGCAGGCTGTGAGCCGTCATTCGGGTAAGCGGACGGTACATCAACGCCGACAATCAGCTGTGACCACGCAGTCAGCAAGCCGTAAAGCGGCAACCACATTGCCATTTTCTAAAGCTGCCGTTCAAAAGACCGTGACTACGACTATGGGCGGGCTGAGCGGTAAAACCGCGGTTGCGGTCATGCCGCTCAGTGGCCAGCCGGCGGTCATCTGGCATAATCAGCCCCAGCGCGCGGCCAGTGTGATCAAACTGTACATTTTGGCAACCGTTTATCAACGGGTCGCGGCGGGCAAGCTGGATTTGGACCAACACTACGTCCTCAAAACCAGTGACCAGGTCGGTGGTTCCGGCACCTTGCAAAGCTTACCAGCCGGCACCCGGCTAACTTACCGTGACGTGACGCAGCGAATGATTACGGTCAGTGACAATGCGGCGTCCAACATTATGATTCACGCGGTCGGCGGCTTGGACGCCGTCAACGCCGAGATTAAGGCGCTGGGGTTACGACAAACGAAGCTAAACCGCTATTTGATGGATACGGCAGCCTTAAAAGCCGGTCACGATAACGTCACCTCGGTCAGCGACGTTGCCAGCCTGTTACGCCGGCTAGCCAATCACCAGCTGGTTTCGGCGCGGGCGAGTCGCGCGATGCTAGCAATTTTAAAACAAACGGCCAACCACACGAAGTTACCGCACGCGTTACCGGCCGCGGCCACCGTTTATAATAAAACCGGTGAATTTGACACGTACGGTGTTCAAAACGACGCGGCCATCATTCAAAATCAGCGCGGGACCATTATCGTGGTGGTGCTAGCCGAGGCCGGTCAACGGGAGGCCCAAATTAATGCCATGAGCGACTTGGGGCGGGCCCTTTATGAGCAAATTTTAAGCTAAAAAAATCAGCTGAACGACGAACGCTTCGTCACTCAGCTGATTTTTAGTTAGTTTTAAACGATTATTTCTTCTTAGGTTTTGGTGCCGGTTTGTTTTCCAAGTCGGTCCGCACAACGAGCACGTCACAAACCGCCATCCGGGTCACGTATTCCGTCACCGAACCAATCAACAGCCGTTCAACGGCGTTCAAACCGGTGGCCCCAATCATGATTAAGTCGATGTTCAGGTCTTTAGGCACGTCACGCGCAATGATCGTCTTGGGTGCCCCGTATTCAATGGAATAGTCGACGTTATCCAAGCCGGCTTCGTGGGCTTCGGCAACGTATTTATCCAAAGTCTTCTGGGCGGTATCGGTCACCTGTTCAACCATCGTGGTGTCAAAACTGGAAATGTTCTGAAAAGCACGGGTATCCACAACGTGGACCATGTGGACGGATGCTAACGGGCCGTTCCGCTTTGCAACGGCAACGGCTTTCTTGAACGCTAACTCTGCTTCGTAAGAACCGTCAACGGGAACTAAAATGTGTAGGTATTGTTGTAACATGATTCTCACCCCTCAATACTTTATACCTTTATTGTAAAGGTTTTCGAAACAAATAAAAAGCGTTTTCTTTCAGATTTGCATAAAACTCAAGAGAACCAGGCCGATTGCCATCATCACTAAACAGCCGGCTGCTAGTACGATGGCAATCCAAACGGTACTCTGGGTAAAGATGGTGACGGCGCTACCGATTGCTACCAGCAACATGCAACTGCCACCGACGCGGGCGGTCGTCTTGACGGCCGGATTACGGGTCGGGTCGAAAATTAGGAAACGGCGTGCTTGGTGGGTCAATAAGTAGTAGCTGACCCAGGCCGCGATTAGGGTGTAGACGATCAATAATAACTGAATCAAGAAAATTCCTCCTAGTCCGCAGAGCGGATAAAAAAACGGCCAGGACGCATCCTGACCGACGGAAGTTACCTTCCGGAAAAACTAGTAGTGCCGTTAACCGCCCTTCAGTATTGACCCGCTTCAACGCAGGTGGGATGAGCTGACTAGTCCTCTAACTACCAAAGGAAAAGGCTTGTTATGATAACTAGCTAACACTCGTCCCAAAGTGATATTACTTGTTCGGCAACACTTTTTTTAGGGCAATGCGTACACCTTAGTAATTTCGACTTATAGTCTAGCATATTAAAATAAAAGTTGCAATTATTGCCGTTAGTGACCGTTTGTTAGCGGTTACCGGCATTGGCCTTTAATAATTTCTCGTATTGTTCGGCCAGCGCTTTTTCGTAGCGACCGTTCGTTTTCGGTTGGTAATAGGTCGCGTGCTTGATTGGATCGGGCAAGTACTGCTGGGCGACCCAGTCGCCAGGGTGGTCGTGGGGGAAGTCGTAACCGACCCCGTGGCCTAATTTAGCCGCTCCCTGGTAGTGGGCATCCTTTAAGTTGGCCGGGATATCGCCGAAGTGGCCCTGCCGGACGGTGGCTAGGGCGGCGTCCACTGCGCTGATGCCCGAGTTGGACTTAGGGGACAACGCTAATTCGATGACGGCGTCGGCCAACGGAATCCGGGCTTCCGGAAAGCCGAGTTGGTCAGCAGCCTGAACCGCCGCCACCGTGTGGGCGCAAGCGGCCGGGTTAGCTAAGCCAACGTCTTCGTAGGCAATCACCATTAAGCGCCGCATGATGCTTTTGAGGTCGCCGGCTTCAACTAGCCGAGCTAAGTAGTGTAAGGCGGCGTTAGCGTCGGAACCGCGAATCGACTTTTGAAAGGCCGAGATGACGTCGTAGTGGGCGTCACCGTCCTTGTCGGCGGATAACGCCTTTTTTTGTAAGCACTCCTCAATAACGGGCTGGGTGATGTGAACCTTCCCCGCCGCGTCCGGCGTTGACGAGAGTACCGCTAGCTCTAAACCGTTCAGGGCACTGCGCAGGTCGCCTCCGGTTGCGGTGCAGAGGTGGTGCAGGGCGCCATCGTCTAATTGGACCGCGTACTGACCCAAGCCGTTAGTTGAGTCTTTCAGTGCACGTTTGACGGCCCGTTCGATATCGGCAGCGGTCAGTGGGAACACTTGGAAAATCTGGGTCCGGCTACGGATGGCCGGATTAATGCTAATGTACGGATTTTCGGTGGTGGCCCCGATTAAAATGATGCGGCCACTTTCTAAGTGGGGCAGTAAAAAATCTTGTTTGGTTTTATCCAACCGGTGAATTTCGTCTAAGAGTAGGATAACGGTCCCGCTCATCTTGGCTTCTTCGGCGACGATCTGCAACTGCTTTTTACTATCAGTCGCGGCGTTTAACATCCGGAAGGCGTACTTGGTCGAACCGGCAATGGCACTCGCAATGCTGGTTTTACCAGTGCCGGGTGGGCCGTATAAGATCATCGATGACAGGCGCTTGGCCTTGACCATCCGGGCAATGATTTTACCGGGACCGACAAGTTGTTGTTGGCCGACCACGTCTTCAATCGTCTTCGGGCGCATCCGGTAAGCTAATGGTTGTTGCATCCTGAGTATCTCCCCCTTGCAAAATTGGTCTAAACTATTATAGCATTTAGAGTAACTGGACACCGAACGATTGGTTCAGGACCGAAGTCAGTAGAAATAAACGATTGGATTGATCTAAATGGAATTAGATGCAATTGGAAAAGCAATTAAGACGAGCCACTTGGTACCACTCGTCAGCCATTCAAATTTAGGGTTGGAAGTGACGATGCAACGGGTCGCCTCGGACGGTCAACTATCGACGCAGGCGGTTCCGGCAGCCTGGACCCGTTCCGCTAACCGACAATTACGGGCCGGTTTCGCGCAGTCGCAAGTGAAACTAACGACCCCGGCGATGCGCGATGTCAGTGCGCTGATGGCCTACTTAACCGGGCTGAACGCAACGGCGCGGCGGGCGTTACCGGCAGGCGACTTACTGTGGCCGTTATCGAGTAACCCGGTGTTACCCGCAAAGTTAAGTGAAATTGCGCTGACTGCCAGTGACGCTGACGACTTGAAATACCGGCGCGCGCAGGCCCGCAAGTATAACGTGCGGCAACTCATGACCAGCGGGGTGCACGTCAACCTGAGTTTTAACGAACAGTTGTTATTACGCCTATTTACGGAGACTTTTCACCGGCAGTATGCCAGTTACGTGGCCTTTCGCAACGCGCTATACGTGAAAGTTGCCCAGGGACTGGTACGGATGAACTGGTTGATCCAATACCTCTTTGGGGCGACGCCGGCTTTGAACTTTACCGACCGGCGTTCCAAGCGGCAACGGAGCAGCGTTCACGGGACGAGCGGCCGGTACGGACAGGTCAGTGCGGATTACAGCACCTTAGCCAGTTACGTGACCAGCTTAGAGCAGGCAGTCACCGCCGGCCAGTTAATGGCCACCGATGACTTTGCCGGCCCGGTCCGCTTTCGGGGCAACGGGGCGTTAGCCGACCTCGCGACTAACGGTGTGTACTACTTGGAATTCCAAGGCCTCGACTTGGATCCCAACAGTGCGGTCGGGGTTGATCAAAAGGCGGTTGAATTTATCCGCTTGTTGGCGAGTTACTTTGCCATGATGCCGGCGTTACCGGCCAAAATGGTGCCCCAAGTGAACCAACAGGCGCGTCAATTGCTGGAACAGGTCACCAGTGAAAACCCGACGACGGCTAGTGCCCAAGCGGTGCCGGCTGAACAAGTGCTGGGCGCGTTACGCCACTTTGTGACCGCAAACGGTTTGCCGGAACGCAACGCCACGCTGATCGATACCTTGAAGAAACGGGTCGCAGACCCGAAACGGACGCTGAGTGCAACGGTGGCCATGGCGCCGGATCCCTTGGCCTGGGCTAATCAACAGGCCGCTGGTTTTCAGGCGGATGCCACGGCAACGCCGTTCCAGCTTCCCGGATTCAGTGCGCTGGACTTATCCAGTCAACTAGTGGTGGAACGGGCGCTGGCCCGTGGCATTCGGGTGAACGTGGTTGATACACGGGCGAATATTTTACGGCTGACGGCTGGGCAGACGACCCGCTTGTTAGTTGCAGGTAGTGGCACCGATTTGAACCCTCAGGCGCTAACCAGTGCCTTGCCGCATAAGGCAGCGGCCAAACAATTGCTGGCCGAACACGGCGTGCAAGTTCCAGCATCGCAGACTTACCATACGGCTAACCAGCTGATCGATGATTACGACCGTTTCGCGCAGGAAGGTGGCATCGTGTTGAAAGCGGCCGATGAACCGGACATTGTCGCGGTGTTTCGAATCATGCCGAAACGCGAGTTATTCGAACGGGTCGTTCACCAGCTCTTCGAACAGACCCGCGCGGTGATGGCCGAAGAAGTCATCGTTGGGGCTAGTTACCGGTTCTTAGTCATCGACGGCAAGGTCCGCGCGGTAGCTGAGCGGATTCCTGCCAACGTGGTGGGTGATGGCCGTACGCCGATTCAAACTTTGCTAGACCGCAAAAACGGCCGCCCGTTACGGGGTGACGCGGGAAGCCACCCACAGACGACCATTAAGCTCGGGACAATCGAGCGTTACCGGTTGGCGGCCTACCAGATGGACTTGGAGACGGTCGTCGGGCGCGGCAGTCAGGTGTTGCTGCGCGAAGACGCGACCTTTACCAACGGAGCGGACTTGTTGGACGTCACGACCGAAGTGCACCCGTCGTACGTTCAGGCGGTTGAAAAGTTGGCGGGGACGCTCGGTCTACGGGTTGCGGGATTTGACGTTGTGATGCCGAACCTTTACGCGGAGCTGACGGCTGACCATCCCGAAATGGCGGTCTTCTTAGGTGTTCACGCCACCCCGGCACTTTATCCGCACGCCTTTCCGTCCTTTGGCGATGCCCAGCCGGTCGCCGACGATTTATTGACGGCGCTGTTTGCGGACCCCGAGGATTCTGATAACTAATTAGTAAAAGCGACCGGTAATACCGGTCACTTTTTTGGAACCCTATTTCGAAAAAAATCTAAATAGAGTGGATTAAAGCTGAAAAGGTGGTATAATCTATTTAGATAAAGCTCTAAATAGATTGAGGTGACGGTGGATGGCGTTGAACCAGACGTTTAAAGCAATTGCCGACCCGGTACGCCGCCAAATTTTAGAGGGGTTGAAAAGCCACCGGCAGTCGGCGGGGGAGATTGCGGCGGCCTTTCAACTGAGTCAGGCGACCGTGTCGTACCATTTAAAATTATTGAAAGCTGCAGGATTAGTTAATACGACTAAGGAAAAAAACTTTGTGTATTACGAACTGAATACCAGTGTGTTTGAAGAGATGTTGACTTGGATTTACCGGATGGGTGCGATGGGAGGCAGTCAGGATGAAGATTAAAGTGCAAGCTTGGTTAAGTTACGTGGTGATTTTATTGCCAATGGTTTATGGGATTTGGAATTACCGGGCGCTACCGAATTTAATGGCGACCCATTTTGGTGGTTCGGACCTCCATCCGGACGGCTTCATGACGAAACCGGTGGCGGTCTTTGGCTTACCGCTACTGATGATTGCCATTCAGCTCTTTTCGGTGACGATGACCCACCTGAACGCCAAACACAAGGGGGCGGCGCCGCGCTTTGAACGGGTGGTCATCTGGATCGTTCCCCTGATTGCGGTCGTGACCTACACTATGACGATTGCTTATAATTTGGGTCACCTGGTCGATATTTGGCGAATCAGTATTAGCATGGTTGGCGTGGTCTTTATCGCAATGGGCAACTACTTGCCAACGGTTTCGGCAACCGCCTACCAGCGGATGCACCGCGGCTTCAACTTACACCCCGAAGCCTGGCAATATTGGAAGTACCGCTTTGCCTACTTGTTAGTCGGCAGTGGGGTGTTGCTGTTACTCAGCATTTTAACGGTTCCGATGGTGTCAGCGGTAATCATTGGTGTGGTCGTGGTTGCAATGCTTACGATGAGCCTGATTGGGTTGATACGCGCCCGCTAGCTAAGACATGCCTAAAAAATGGGGGCTGACTTTTGGCCGACGGGACAACAATTATTGGATGGAAGCGTAAAGCAGCTGTGACAAGCGTCACAGCTGCTTTACGTTTCGGAATAATGATAGTCGAAACGTGCGCCAAAAGTCAACTGGCTCCGCTTAACCCCGTAAGTCAAACAATCCAAGCCCAGGATTATTTGACTCACGCCGTTATGCTCACCAGCTAACCGACTTTTGTCACACTCTTTTTAGTTACACCGAGGTTTTTTTATTAAAATAAGTGTTTTAGTTTATTAAGTAGGCCGTGCGGCGCGTCCTGTTTCGGCGCAGCTTGGGTCTGATACCGTTTTTGAATGTCGATGACGTCGCGGTTAACGGCGTGATCGGCGGTTAGGACCAGGGCGTAGTTCTCATCATCGGTGCGGTAAATGTCATCGGTCTTGATGGTGAACTGAATCCCCGCTTGACTAGCTGCTTTAATGTAGGGCCCGATGAAATCCTGGTCCAGGTTACCGTTGATGTAGAGTTTATCTTCGGGGTGCTCAGCAAACGCCCGTTTAAGTTCATCAACGTAGTGCGCCCGCTTGAGCTGGTAGACGGTGACCGCAACTTCGACGCGTTCACGAAAAGTCCCGAGGTACTTACGCTGTTCGTCGGGATGCAGCTTTGGCGTCCCGTGCATGGCGGTCTGAATACGGTCGACCGGTTCTTGTTCATTAGTAGCCATTGTCTAACATCCTTTCTTTGACTATTCATTCATTGTAGCATGTTCGCCGGTGAATAGCGATGAATATCCGTGGCAGCTGACTTTACGGCGGCGGGGGATTAGCGTATGGTTAGAACCAAGTAAAAGGGGGAATTTAGATGTTTACCCGGAGCGACTTTGATATTTTTAACGACCCAACGTTGGCGGGCCGGATGCACTTGATTAAAACGGTGATCGACCCGAAGTTCGAGGCGCTGGCACCGCAGTTGGTTACCGAATTAACGGCGGTGACTGGCCAGCCGTTTTACGCCCACGTGGCTAAGCACTTGCGGCGCTTTAAGAACCCACCGGTCGATACCTGGGTCGCGTTTAGCCATAATCAGCGTGGGTATAAGGGTTGGCCGCACTTCGAACTCGGGTTGTGGCCTGACCGCTTATTTTTGTACCTCGACGTGTTAGACGAGTGTAAGCCCAAGGTTCAAGCGGCGCTCACGCCAGCCGACTTAACAACAATTTTCACACCGGTTGCACCGGAGTTACAACTAGCGACCAACCACGGTCAACCGCTAACGCGGGCCGCAACCGCGAACAACGTCCAGGCGGCACTGGCGAAGTTTCAACGCTATAAGCACAGTGAACTGGTAGTGGGACGTAGTTGGGCCGTTGATGACCCGCAGTTCGACCATCCCGCGGAGTGGGCGACCGTCCTTACGGCAACCTTAAACGAGTTAGTACCAGTTTACCAGCCATTAATGGCGGCCGTCCGTCAGCCAAAATAACGTCAAAAAAACCGCGATCCAAGTTGCCTTGGGTCGCGGTTTTAAGGTTGAAATCGCAACGAAGCGATCCGATTAACCTAATTAAAGTTTGTTGTAGTATTCAACGATCAGTGATTCGTCGATGTCGGCTTCAAGTTCTTCACGTTCTGGTAAACGAATTAATGAACCTTCAAGCTTGTCAGCGTCGAATTGCACGAAGTTAGGACGTGCAACAACGGCTTCAACGGCTTCAGTGATAACCGTTAACTTCTTGGACTTTTCACGAACGGAGATAACTTGGCCAACACTAACTTCGTATGAAGGAATGTCAACGCGCTTGCCATCAACGGTGATGTGACCATGGTTAACTAATTGACGTGCTTGACGACGAGTCGTGGCTAAACCTAAACGGTAAACCATGTTATCCAAACGACATTCAAGTAAGATCATGAAGTTAACACCGTGCTTACCTTCGCGAATCTTACCAGCTTTGATAAATAAGTTGGCAAATTGACGTTCGGATAAACCGTACATCATCCGTAACTTTTGCTTTTCGCGTAATTGCGTACCGTACTCTGAAAGCTTACCGCGACGGCCTTGGCCATGATCACCAGGTGCGTAAGGGCGACGAGCTAATTCTTTACCAGTACCGGAAAGGGACATTCCCAAACGACGGGAAACTTTCCAACTTGGACCTGTATAACGAGACATAAATTGTTTCCTCCAATATATTTAGTTGGAGTAAAATAAGGCCGATGTAAGTTCGATATTCGTTCAGATCGGACTGCAGGGTTCACCATTGCAGCCGCAGGTTACTAACTGACCACTGGGTGGCACCAATCTGTTGACGAGCTTACCCACTCACTGCTGCGTTATTTTACACAAAGAGTAGCATAACATGGAACCAGCTAGTTAGTCAATGTGATTGGTGAGAATTGCCACGAATTCGCTTAATTCGGCTTCATTTTCGGCACTGAAACGGTCCAATGACGGTGAATCAACGTCGAGCACCCCGATTTTACGACCATCCTTAGTAATTGGGATCACGATTTCCGAGTTGCTGGCGCTGTCGCAGGCAATGTGGCCGGGGAATTGGTGAACGTCTTGGACCCGCTGGTTAGTTTGGGTGTCGTAAGCGGTCCCGACCACGCCGGCGCCGACCTTAATGTGCATGCAGGCAACCTTACCTTGAAACGGTCCCAGGTCCAGTTCACCGGTCGTCTCGTTATAAAGGTAAAAGCCAGCCCAGTTCAAATCGTCGTAGGTACTGTTGAGTAGGGCACTGGCGTTGGCTAAGTTCGCCACGAGGTTTGTTTCTTGGTACAGGAGCGCGTCGAGTTGTTGATTCATCAATGATGGTGCGGTGGTTGCCATAGTGAAAATCCTCCTATAAACTTCATAAATTGATACTGTTAGCCAGTTATGACTATGTTATAATTTAAGGTAGATTTTAATTGGATTTTCAGAAAAATGCAAGGTCGCTGTTCGACAGGGTGAACGCGTACCGCAATTAAAACGGAATAAATTAAGGTAAGGGGTATTCATATGCAAGTAGCAATCGGCATTGTGGTTGTTGCAATTGTGATTTACGCCGCGGTCAAGGGCTTTCAGGTATACATAGATAAACAAGTCCGCCAATTGACTGAGCAACACGAAGCGTTAGTTCAACAAATGCAGACAACCGATTTCGAAAAAATAGAACAGTTAGGCCTAACGGGCGGTTCGTTGGCCAAGCTGGAAGCGTTGCAAACTGAGGGTCACCAAGTTGAGGCTGATCAATTACCCGCCGTTAGTGAACAGTTAACTACGATTAGTACGGCCGCCCATAACGTTAAATTTCTGGCAGCTAAGCAGGGGCTTAAGCAGGTGGCCGACCAATTAACGGCCATCGAGGCTAAGGAAGGCGAAATCCGCCAGGGGTTACAAGCCTTGGACGATGCGGATGAGGCCCACCGGCAAGCGGTTGCCAGCCTTGAAAAGAAGTACCAGAGTTTACGCAAGACGTTATTGTCACAAAACTTCTCGTTTGGCCCGAGCATTGATAAGTTGGAGGACCGTTTATCCAACTTGGAAAGCGACTTCGACCAGTTTTCACAACTCGCTAAGTCGGGCGACCACGACGCGGCTGAAAAGGTGCTCGACCAGTTACACCACGATACCGGCTCACTTGAGATGGATATTGACCGGGTCCCACCGATTTATAAGGATTTAGTCAGTGGCTTTCCCGACCAACTGGACGAACTGGCTAGTGGCTACCAACAATTGGTCGACCAGCACTTCCATTTCCCAATTGACTCGATCAAGCCGGAAATTACGGCGCTGCGGCAAGCCATTGATGATAACATCAACTTGTTGGGTGAGTTGAAGGTTTCCGACGCTGAAAATGGCAACCACGCGATTGAAAAGCGGATCGACCACCTCTACGACGTGATGCAAGTTGAACTGGATGCTAAGCAGGTCGTGGATAAGCGGCGCGATGAGATTAGCCAGTTTCTGACCCATGCGACTAATCAAAATCACCGCCTCCAAATCGAACTGGATCGGCTGGCACAGAGTTACACTTTGAACGACCACGAAGTCGAACGGACCCGTGAACTGAATGAACAGTTGAAGGGCATCGAGTCGGTTTATCAGGAAGATACGACGGCCCTGACTAGCAAGCAGGCGGTTTACAGTGAAATCGCCGCCCACTTCGAAGACCAAGATAAGCAGTTAAAGGGAATCGAAGAAGAACAGGTAGCCATTAACGACGGCGTAGCTAACTTGACGGCTGAAGAATCCAAGGCCCACGAGACCTTGCAACGCTTTGACTTCGAAATTCACGCCGTTAAGCGGCAGGTTGAGAATTTGAACCTGCCGGGCTTGCCAAAGGATTACCTGGATTATTTCCAAGTGGTGTCGAAAGAAATTGAACGGTTGGACCACGATATTAATAAGTTGGTCATCAACATGGACGATATCACCAAGCAACTGATTGTTATTCAGGCCGACATGGCGACCTTGAAGGAAAAGACCGCTGATCTGACCGACGCCGCGTTGATGGCTGAACAGCTGTTGCAATATGCGAACCGTTATAAGACCAATAACGAAGACGTTAAGCAAGCCAGTGAAGCGGCTCAACGGCTCTTCAACGAAAAGTTCGATTACGCCGGGAGTTTAGAGACGATTGCCACCGCGATCGATAAGGTCGATCAGGGCGCTTATAAACGCATTGAAGACAGTTATTACGCCCAAAAACAGGCGGAACGGGTTAAGCAGGAAGGCTGACCGGTTGTTTTAAAACAGTCCCTCGAGCGGGTCGCTTGAAGGGCTGTTTTTGATTGCCGGCGAACAAAAGAACTTGTTTCGTAGGTATTATTTGGTATAATTGCAAAGAATTCTTATTGGAAGTAAGTGCGTGGCACTGCTTTGTTAGAAAGTGAAGGCACAGAAATGATTTATTTTGACAATAGTGCGACCACCCAAGCGGCACCGGCCGTACTAGATACGTATACGAAGGTTTCCCAGCAAATTTGGGGTAACCCGTCCAGTTTGCACCGGTTCGGCGAAAACGCCTACCATTTGCTGGAACAATCGCGGCAACAAATTGCCACTTTGATTGGGGCCAAACCCAACGAAATCTTCTTCACCTCTGGGGGGACCGAGGGTGATAACTGGGTCGTGAAGGGGACGGCGATGGAAAAACGGTCGTTTGGTAAGCACCTAATCACGACCGCGGTCGAACACCCGGCAATCCATAATTCAATGGAACAGTTAAAGACGCTCGGCTACGAGGTCACCTACTTGCCGGTCGACGCCGAGGGGCGCATTAGCGCGGCGGATTTAAAGGCGGCGATTCGGCCCGACACCATCCTGGTTTCCACGATGGCGGTCAATAATGAAATCGGGACGATCCAACCGTTGCTAGAAGTTGCTGACGTGTTGAAGCAGTACCCGAAAATCCACTTTCACATCGACGCTGTCCAGGGCATCGGTAAGGGTATTCAGGACATGATCATGAACGACCGGGTCGACTTTGTCACCTTTTCCGGCCACAAATTCCACGCCCCGCGCGGCATCGGCTTTATTTACGCCCGTCAAGGCCGCAAGTTAGCACCACTGATGACTGGTGGTGGTCAGGAAAGTAACGCCCGTTCGGGGACCGAGAACTTACCGGCGATTGCGGGGATGGCCAAGGCATTACGGCTACTCTTAACCGATGAAGCGGATAAGGTGGCGCGTGAACGCGCAATTAAGCAGCGGATTTACGACCACATCAAGACCTTCCCGAAGGTCACGATTTTTAGCCAAACGAATGCCGGCTTTGCGCCGCACATCCTGTGTTTTACGATCAACGGTGTTCGCGGTGAGACCATCGTCCACGCCTTTGAAGACCGCGACATCTTTATTTCGACGACCAGTGCCTGCTCATCAAAGAAACACTTGGCGTCCAGCACCTTGATGGCGATGCACATTCAAGAAAACGTGGCGACCAGCGCGGTGCGGATCAGTTTGGATGAAAACAACACCCTGGCTGAAGCCGACCAATTTATTAAAGTTTTTGACGACCTTTACCAGAAGTTTTCAAAAATTAATGCGGACGCTTAATGACGGCAGCTTTTAAGAAAGAAGGAATGACCTTTCATGCAATACACTGAAATCATGGTGCGTTACGGCGAACTGTCGACCAAAGGGAAAAACCGGCGGAACTTTATCGACAGTTTGGGCCGTAACGTTCGCAAAGCTTTGCACGATTTTCCCGAGTTGAAGGTTCACGCTAACCGTGACCGGATGCACATTATGTTGAATGGTGAGGATTCGAGTAAAGTCATGGACCGCTTGAAGCTGGTCTTTGGGATTCAAAATTTCTCACCAAGTATTCGGGTCGACCAAGACATGGACGCGGTTTACGCCACGTCCATTGAAATGGTTAAGGCTCAGTTCAAAGCGGGAATGACTTTTAAGATCAACACCCGTCGTTCGGACCACAAGTTCGAATACGATACGAACGAAATTAACGACATGGTCGGGGGCCAAATCTTAGACCACGTTCCTGGTATTAAAGTCAAAATGAAGCAACCAGACATCGTCTTACGCGTTGAAGTCCGGATGAACGGGATTTTCCTGTCTTCCGAAACGATCCAGGGTGCCGGCGGGTTACCGGTTGGTACGGCTGGTAAGGGGATGTTGATGCTTTCCGGCGGGATTGACTCACCGGTTGCCGGCTACCTCGGGATGAAGCGCGGCGTTAATATGGAAATGGTGCACTTCTTCAGTCCGCCATATACCAGTGAACAGGCGTTGGCTAAGGCCAAGCAGTTGGCATCAACCCTCGCCAGCTTCTCCGGTAGTGTGAAGTTCATTCAGATTCCGTTCACCGAAATCCAAGAAGAAATCAAGGAGAAGGTGCCGGAAGGGTATCTGATGACGGTTCAACGGCGCTTAATGATGCGCTTGATGGACGCGATGACCCGTAAACGCAACGGTAAGGCCATTTTCAACGGGGAATCACTTGGTCAAGTGGCGTCGCAGACGATGGACAGCATGGTGGCGATTAACGACGTCACCAGCTTGCCGGTCTTACGGCCAGTCATTTCGATGGATAAAACCGAAATCATTAAGATTGCGGAAGACATTGATACGTACGACTTGTCGATCATGCCGTTCGAAGACTGCTGTACGATCTTTGCGCCACCGGCACCGAAGACCCACCCGAAACTGGACCGGGCACGCGCCTATGAACAACGCATCGACGTTGACGGTTTAATGCAACGGGCGTTAGCCGGCGTTAAGATGACGGAAATCAAACCGGGCGAAAATTACATGAACTCCCAGGAAGACGTCTTCGCCGAATTACTATAAAATTTAGCTGAATTAAGCTTTAGTGGCGCCGTTCCCGGACTAATTCTGGGAGCGGCGTTTTTTGGGTTGGTAAGCCACTGAAATTTACGTGGGCTTGGAGGTTCGGTTGGCTGCCGGAATATGCTAAGATAACGGCATGTTATTTATCGGGGGTGACGAGTACGGATTATCAGGCAGCTTTATTGAGGGCGGCACACCGCACACCGGTGACTGGGTTAACAATTGGAATCGAGCGTGAAGGGCAACGGGTGACGTCCACGGGGCAACTGGCGCGGCGCGACTTAGCAACGGCCGTGCCCCGACCGGTTCGCGGACTTACCCGCGACTTTGCTGAGACCCAGTTAGAACTAGTCACCCCCACAATGACGAGTACGAACGCTGCCTTAGCCGCGTTGGCACGGATTCAACACGGCGTCAGTAGCCAGTTAAGACCGACGGAACTAATTTGGCCGCTGAGTATGCCGCCCACGTTACCGCGGGCGAGTGAAGCCATTGTGATTGCCAAGTTGAGTCCGCAAGCGTTCGCGTACCGTCAGCAACTGGCTAGGCGCGGCGGCCGTCGCCGGCAAATGATCAGTGGCTTGCACGTCAACGTTGGTTTTAGTGCGGCGTTATTAGACCAATTGTTTGCTCAGCAGGCGGGCCCGATGAACCGGCGCGAGTTCCAGAACCAACTTTATTTGCACGTTGCCCAAAATTATTTGCGTTACCGGTGGTTACTGACCTACGCTTTCGGGGCCAGTCCGACGCGTTGGCCGCGCTTGTTAACGCACACCGGACCAGCCGAGCCAGTGCGCAGTATTCGGAACAGTCCCTTTGGTTACACGAATTTAAGCCGGCTTCAGGTTTCGTATTGCTCGGTGGCGGCTTACGTTACCGACCTCAAGCACCTGGTTGCGACCGGGCAACTGGGCGCGGAAAAGGCCTTTTACGGCCAGGTAAGCTTGCGCGGTGGTCACGCGGTCACGGATTTAGCCGCTACCGGCATCGACTACCTCGAACTACGAAACTTTGACCTCAATCCGTTTGATCCACTGGGGGTCGACCAGGTGCAACTCGATTTTTTGCACGGTTTTATTTTATTGATGTTAAGTTTACCGGCCCCGCAAAACGTAGCGGCGGCCATCCACTACGGTGAGCAACTGAACCGCCAAGTTGCCCTTGAACGACCCACAGCCGAAACGGCACAGTTGGCGGAGGGCCGCTGGTTGTTAGCACAATTTGATCAGCTGGTCGTCCAGTTGGGGGTGCCGGCGTTTCAGACCGCCAGTTGGGTCGTTCGCAGTCGCCTGGCTCACCCGGAACAAACGCCAGCGGCCCGCTGGTTGCGGGATTGCCAGCACCAGCCGACTAAACTGGCACTGGCGCTGGCCCGGCACCACGCCCGGGTGCGATTTTAACCGTTAATCGGTCCAAAGTCAGGAAAATTATTTGCGACCGTCGCCGGATTGCGGTAAGTTTAAATCATACTCATCAAAGAGCAATTGATTAGCTGGATTTAAGTTATCGAAGGGGTGTTTGCTGTGCAAGTATTATTTCATGATCAGAAGTTAGATTTAGTTGGTGAACCACTTACAGATGGCGCCGCGTTACCGAAGTTTAAGGTATTCACGACCCATAATCAGAAGTTGAAGACCAAGGACCTACTGGGCAAACCGGTGTTGATCAGCGTGATGCCCGATATCGATACGCGGGTCTGCTCGATT
Source organism: Lactiplantibacillus plajomi (assembly GCF_005405405.1). Taxonomy (GTDB): domain Bacteria; phylum Bacillota; class Bacilli; order Lactobacillales; family Lactobacillaceae; genus Lactiplantibacillus; species Lactiplantibacillus plajomi. Next base: position 75,795 of record NZ_BJDZ01000002.1, on the reverse strand, counting down.
CAAACCCGCAAGTTTAACCAACAAGCTGACCAGTACCCGCACGTTCAGTTCCTAGCCGTTTCTAATAATTCGGTGGCGGATCAAGCGGGCTGGTGCGCTAAGGAAGGCGTTAAGAACTTAACGGTCGTTTCTGACGAGGAATTGTCGTTCGGCTACGCCACTAACTTATACTTACCGAATAACGGAACCTTGACGCGAGCGATTTACGTGGTCGACGCCGCCGGTAAGGTCGTTTATCATGAAATCGTGCCGGACCTCAGCCACGAACCAAACTACGTGGCGGCCCTGGACGCCCTCAAACAATTTGAATAATGATTGACGTGCCCAGGTAAATTCATTACAATAGGGCTATTCAGCAATGAGCAAGAGAGTAGCTTCAAGCCGCGTCCACAGGAAGAAAACGGGACTGGAAAGTTTTCGGCGCACTTGAAGCGAAGGTAGCTTGCGAGCTGTCACCTTGAACGACAGTAGGGGTGACCGGACGGGATACACCGTTCGTTAACAATGATGTTTAAGTTGTAAAGCGGTACTTCGGTACTAGCTTTAAAATTAGGTGGTACCGCGAAGTCCATTCGTCCTAACTCTTAGGACGAGTGGACTTTTTTGTATCGCCACCGAAAGGACGTGTCCATATGTCAGAACCAACCACTGATATGCCAACTAAGTTTGACCCGACCGCCGTTGAAAAGGGTCGTTATCAAACCTGGTTAGACCAAGATTTATTTAAGCCTTCGGGCGATAAGCAAGCTAAGCCGTATTCAATCGTGTTACCGCCACCGAACGTTACCGGGAAATTACACCTCGGTCACGCGTGGGACACGACCTTGCAAGATATTATCATTCGTCAAAAACGGATGCAGGGCTTTGATACGCTCTGGTTACCCGGGATGGACCACGCCGGGATCGCTACTCAGGCGAAAGTTGAAGCCAAGCTACGCGAACAGGGCATCAGTCGCTACGATTTGGGCCGCGAAAAGTTCATCCAACAAGTTTGGGACTGGAAGGACGAATACGCGTCGATCATTAAGCAACAGTGGGCAAAGTTGGGCTTGTCACTCGACTACTCACGCGAACGGTTCACGATGGATAAAGGATTATCCGACGCCGTTAAGAAGGTGTTCGTCACCCTTTACAAGAAGGGCTTGATTTACCGTGGCGAATACATCATCAACTGGGATCCACAGGCGCGGACCGCGTTATCCGATATCGAAGTGATTCATAAGGATGACCAGGGGGCCTTCTACCACGTTAAGTACCCGTTCGCCGATAAGAACTTCACGTTTAACGGTCAGCACTACATTGAAATCGCAACGACCCGGCCGGAAACTATGATGGGTGACACCGCGGTTGCCGTTAATCCAAGCGACGACCGTTACAAGGAATTAGTCGGCCAAAAGGTGATTTTACCGCTGGCTAACCGTGAGATTCCGATCATTGCCGACGCCTACGTTGACCCTGAATTCGGGACCGGGATGGTTAAGATTACGCCGGCCCACGACCCGAACGACTTTAAGGTTGGGAACCGCCACGACTTGGAACGCATCAACACGATGAACGAAGACGCGACGATGAACGCCCGCGCGGGTAAGTACGAAGGCTTAGACCGGTTCGCTGCTCGTAAAGCGATGGTCAAGGACTTGCAGGATCAGGACTTGATGATCAAGATTGACCCAATCGTCCACAGTGTTGGTCATTCGGAACGGACCGGGGTTCAAGTTGAAGCCCGCTTGTCAACGCAGTGGTTCGTCAAGATGAAGCCACTCGCCGAACAAGCTTTGAAGAATCAACAAACTGACGGCAAGGTTGACTTCGTCCCAGAACGGTTTGAAGAAACCTTCAACCAGTGGATGGAAAACGTCCACGACTGGGTCATTTCGCGGCAACTCTGGTGGGGCCATCAGATCCCAGCCTGGTATAACAAGAAGACCGGCGAAACTTACGTTGACGTTGAACCACCGAAGGACATTGAAAATTGGGAACAGGATCCGGACGTTTTGGATACCTGGTTCTCAAGCGCCCTGTGGCCATTTTCAACGATGGGTTGGCCGGACGAAGACGCCGCCGACTTTAAGCGCTACTTCCCAACCGACACGTTGGTCACCGGTTACGACATCATCTTCTTCTGGGTATCACGGATGATGTTCCAAAGCCTTGAATTTACCGGTAAACGGCCGTTTAAGCACGTCCTACTACACGGGTTGATCCGTGACGAACAGGGCCGCAAGATGAGTAAGTCCCTAGGCAACGGGATTGACCCGATGGACGTTATTCAAAAATACGGGGCCGACGCGTTGCGGTGGTTCTTATCGAACGGCTCAACTGCCGGCCAAGACGTCCGTTTCAGTTACACGAAGATGGACGCGGCCTGGAACTTTATTAATAAGATTTGGAACGCTAGTCGCTACGTTATCATGAACTTAGGTGAAATGACGCAACCAAGCTTACCTGCCAAGTCGGAATGGACGCTCGCTGACAAGTGGATTTTGAGCCGCTTGAACGCAACGGTTAAGCAGGTCACTACCACCTTTGATAAGTTTGACTTCGGTGAAGCTGGTCGGGCCCTGTATAACTTTATCTGGAACGACTTCTGTGACTGGTACATTGAAATGAGTAAGGAAATCTTGACGGGCGACGACGCTCACGCTAAGCAGAACACGCAAAACGTGTTGGCGTACGTTCTTGATCAAACCTTACGCTTATTGCACCCAATCATGCCGTTCGTAACCGAAAAGATTTGGTTATCAATGCCACACGTTGGAAAATCGCTGGTCGTTGCCGACTACCCAGTCGACCACCCAGAATTTGACGATGCCGCCGCTGAAAGCGACATGGCGTCACTGATCGAATTGATCACTGCCGTTCGGAGTATTCGGGCGGAAGCCAACGCTAAGATGTCGTCAGCGGTCGACTTACTGATCAAGACCGACAGCCAGCGGTTGCAAACGGTCTTTAAGACCAACGAAGATTACATTCAACGGTTCGCCCACCCGAAGACCTTGTCGATTGGCGCGGACGTGACCGCACCGAAGTTATCGATGACCCAGGTGATCAGCGACGCGGAAGTTTACATTCCGTTAGCCGAATTAGTTGATTTGAACGACGAAGTTAAGAAGTTGGAAAAGGAACGGGCGAAGTTCGAAAGCGAAGTCGCGCGTGCTACCAAGAAGCTAGGTAACGAACGCTTCGTTGCCAACGCACCGGAAGCGGTCGTTAACAGCGAAAAGGAAAAGTTAGCGGATAACGAATCGAAGCTGGCCGCAACGAAACAACGGTTAGCTGATATTCAAGCACAAGCTTAGTCACAAGGGCGCGTCGTTGGTGAGCGTTAACGGTGTCAGGTCAATCAGCCTTAGCTTGGATGGTTGGCCCGACGGCATTGCGCGGTGCTAGCTGACTTTTAGCGCACCTTTTGACGATTATTGGATGGAAACTTAAAAGAAGCCGTGACGTTGGTCACAGCTTCTTTTTGCAAAGGGAGGAATTGATGGTGAGCACGGCGTACGAAGCGGCCCTGGCGTTTATCCACGGCCGCACCAAGTTTAAGAAGATTCCAACGTTAACCCGGATGCGGCGGTTTTTAGCCGAACTGGGCGATCCGCAGCTACAAGTTCACGGTATTCACGTGGCGGGGACGAACGGCAAGGGTTCGACGGTGGCGGATCTGCGGGAGCTGTTGATGGCGGATGGGCTGACGGTCGGCACCTTTACCTCGCCGTTTATTGTGCGGTTCAATGAACGCATCAGCGTGGACGGCCAACCAATTAGTGACGACGAGCTCGTTGAGTTAGTGGCAGTGGTTCGGCCGGTAGTGGCCAAGCTCGACAAGCTGTTACCGGAAGGCGGGCCAACTGAATTTGAGATTATTACGGCGATGATGTTTTACTACTTTGCCTACGCCGACATTGACGTGGCGGTGATTGAAGTCGGACTCGGTGGCTTGTTTGACTCGACCAACGTTTGGACACCGCAAGTCAGTGTCATAACGACAATCGGCTACGACCACATGCAGTTATTGGGAAATACCCTGACCGCCATCGCGACCCAAAAGGCCGGTATTATTAAGCCCGGGGTGCCGGTCGTGGTTGGTGACTTACCGGATGAAGCCCAAGCGGTCATGGTAAAAACGGCGGCTGACCAGCACGCCGAATTGCGGACCCTGGGACGGGACTTCGCGACGCGGTTATTAGCGCCCCAAGGTTGGCAGGAACGCTTTAATTACGACGACGAGCGCCACCATTTTAAGGATTTGACGACGCCGTTGCTGGGCGACTACCAAGTGGCTAACGCGGCGGTCGCGCTAGCAGCCTACTTGGATTGGCACCAGCAGACCCAGGTCCCGGTCCAAAACCGGGACGTTAAGCAGGCCCTAGCCAACGTTCAGTGGCCGGGACGTTTCGAACGGCTGAACGCGGAACCGTTGATTATGATTGACGGTGCCCACAACGAACCGGCGGTGACCGAGTTAGCTAAGACCATCCAGGAACGCTTTAATCAACAAACGGTGTTCATCATCTTTGCGGTCTTGGCGGATAAGCAACACGGTCAAATGATCAAAACGTTAGCTCAACTTCCCAACGTGCGGTTATTATTAACCCAGTTCACGGGTCCTAACACCAAGCGGCCGGCGACTGACCCCCAGCAACTCGAAACCGAACTACCGCGGGGCCGGCAAGCGGAACAATTTGGGTCTTGGCAGGAAGCGTTACTCCAAGCGACGAATGAAATGTCGAGTGAGGACGTACTGTTATTGACCGGCTCACTGTACTTCATCTCCGAGGTGCGGGCGTACTTTAAAGCGGAAAAATAAAATGGCGCGCCACCCCGTTTACGCAATTATTAGCTGAAGGGGTGGTTAAAATGACGTGTTTATCCGAACAAAACTTGCCGATGACCCGGATTCATGAATTGACTGAACAATACTTTGCGACCTTTCTGGCAAAAGACGCGGTCCAAGCGGCGGCCCAGGCGTTTGAACGGGCCTTTCCGCCCGGTGAGGCGCACCGCTGGTTAGATCAAAGCGCCAAGGATCCGCTTTGGAACGGGTTGCTGATTGCCCTGCGGTGCGGCCAGTTACTACCGCACCGTTCCCGAATCGTGCTGGGGCAAATCTATGGTAGTGAACAGATTGGGACCGGGTTGGCCAACGACTTTGCCACGTTTGAGCAGGAACGGTTATTATTGCTGTGCTTAGACACCAAGAACCAGATCATTCGCCGGCGAGTCGTTTTCCAGGGGACCCTCAATAGTTGCCCGGCCCACCCGCGCGAGATCTTACAGGACGCACTCAGTACGGCAACCGCCCGAATCGTGATTGCCCATAACCATCCGAGCGGCGACGTGACGCCTAGCAAGAAGGACGTGGCCTTCACCAAGCGCCTGCAAATGGCCGGTGAAATCGTGGGGATTCCTTTGTTAGATAGTTTTGTTATCGGTGCAAACGATTACTTTAGCTTTGCGGAGCAGGGCTTAATAAATTGTAATACGGATTCTGAGTAGAATGTGGTAAAATAACGGGGTTAGGACGGATGTTCATCTGTCCGAACCGCGTTTTTTGTTAAATTTTATCTAAGTTGAATAGTGGGACTGTATTTTTTAACAAATTACGGTATGCTAGGGGTCAAGCAGATTTTTTATGCTGGGCGATTATGCTATAATACTTACTATTATGACTAAATAAAAAAATAAATTTGTATTTAATGAAGGGATGAATGTAGTGTTCGGATTTGGGACAAAGAATATCGGGATCGATCTCGGTACGGCCAACACGATAGTTTACGTTGATGGCAAGGGCATCGTATTACGAGAACCATCCGTGGTTGCGAAGAACACGAAGACTGGTGAAATCGTATCGGTTGGTTCAGACGCTCGCGATATGATTGGACGTACACCAGCAAGCATTGTGGCAATCCGCCCAATGAAAGACGGGGTCATCGCCGACTACGATACCACCGTTGCGATGATGAAGTATTTTATTCAGAAGACATTAGGCCGGTCAAACGGCAAGCCGTACGTGATGGTTTGCGTACCTAGTGGTGTGACCGAAGTTGAAAAGCGGGCCGTCATTGATGCAACCCGGGTAGCCGGTGCGCGTGACGCCTACGTCATTGAAGAACCATTTGCAGCGGCCATCGGTGCCGGGTTGCCCGTTATGGATCCAACCGGGAGCATGGTCGTTGACATTGGTGGTGGGACCACCGACGTTGCGACGATTTCACTGGGTGGGATCGTCTCGAGCCGTTCAATTCGGATGGCCGGTGACAAAATCGACGATTCGATTATTTACCACGTTCGCCAGAAGTTTAACTTGCTGATTGGGGAACGAACCGCGGAACAATTGAAGATCGACGTTGGTTCAGCTTCAGTGGAAGCGGCAAAAGACATTGAAAGTTCAACGATTCGCGGACGCGACTTACTTTCAGGGTTACCGAAGACGGTTGAAATCTCAGCCGTGGACGTGGCCGAAGCCATTCAAGAAATTGTGGCCGAAGTCATTTCAGCGATTAAGGAAACCTTGGAAGAAACTTCCCCAGAAATCGCTGCCGACGTTATCGATCACGGGATCGTGTTGACCGGTGGCGGGGCGCTTTTGAAGAACCTTTCCGAAGTGATTGCGGACGAAACGAAAGTTCCCGTGTTCATCGCCAACGAACCGCTCGATTGCGTTGCGGTCGGAACCGGTGAATCACTTAAAAGCATCGATGTTATGAAAAAGCGATAACAGGTGAGCGGGAAGATGACTTCCCGCTTATTTATTGTTGAAACTTTGAATTTTCGACCGGGGGTCCATTATGCAAAAGTTTTTTTCTAACCGAAAACTGGTTATTACGATCGTGGTTTTAATCATCAGTTTTGGTTTGGTCAGTGTCTCGGTAGCGATTCGGGATCGTAAGTCAACGCCACCACTCATCCAGCAATTTGGAAATGACGTGGCGGGGGCGGTGGACCGGGTCGTGGCTTGGCCGACGAACGGCTTACAAAGTGCCACCAATTCGGTTTCAGATCTACTGAATACTTACCAAGAGAATAAGAAGTTAAAGAAACAAGTTGATCAGTTAGCCCAAGCGAAGGTCAACGCCCAAACGATGAGTGCGGAAAATAAGCAGCTGCGTAAGGAATTAAAATTAAACGATTCCTTGTCGGACTATACGAGCGTGACGGCTAACGTCTTGACCCGGACCCCGTCTTCCTGGATGAATCAAATCGTGATTTCGAAGGGGGCGACGGCCGGCATCAAGAAGAATATGCCGGTGATGTCGCAGTCCGGCTTGATTGGCCGCATCGTGGAAGTTAACCAAACGAACGCAAAGGTTGAATTGATCTCCAGTACGAGTTCAACGGCCAACCGCTTTGCCATTCAAATTACGAACAAGGCGGGTAAGACGGTCAACGGTATCATTTCTGGCTACGATAAGGGCAGTAATCAGTTAGAAATGGGGTCGGTGACTTCAAACGTTAAGGTTAAGAAGGGTGACAAGGTCGTGACGTCTGGTTTGGGCGGCACGATTCCGAAGGGCCTTTACGTGGGGACGGTCGCCGCCATTAAGACCGACGATTACGGTCTGGCTTCCGAAGTTGAAATTACACCCGCGGCGGACCTAAGCGATTTGACGGTCGTGACGGTTGCCGAACAGTAAGGGGGCGCAACGGTGCGATACTCACGTTTAAAAATCATTTTTCCAATCGGGTTATTCGTGGCCCTGTTTCTTGACGGCTCGTTGTCGAACGTTTTTGCGGGGCGGCTGTTCACCTACCCATATACCAGCGTGTTACACTTGGTTCTACTATGGTTAGTCTTCGCCGTCTTCTTGGATGACCGTGACGACTTGGCGACTGGAATTTGGGCGGCGTTTGTCGGTTTAGTCTTTGACTGGTACTACACTGGAATTATCGGGGTTTACCTGATCAGTTTACCGTTGATCGTCTACCTTTGCCGGCAAGTTAAGCCGTGGTTGGATTTGAACTTTTTGACCCTCCTGATGGTGTATATTATTAATTTGACAATCGTTGAAGCCTTCGCTTATACCTGGTATTCATTATGTGACGTGGTCAACAGTGGGTTAGCGGATTTCGCCGTTTACACGCTGGGACCAACGATTGCGTTGAACTTGGCAATCTTCGTTATTTTATACTACCCGGTCCGGCGATTATACTTCAGCGTCAATTAGTTGGCAGAAAGGAATTCTAACATGCAGCAAAGTGTGGTATTAAAAGCAAGCAACGACGGTTACGAACTGGTCTTTCGACAGGCGGCTAGTTTCGAGACCATTATGGTTGATTTAAAAACTTTGCTGGACCGACTCCAAGCGGATAATACGACTGATAAGCGCATTTCCTTTGATATGGATACGCAGAGTCGCCTGTTGACGGCGGAACAGACGCAACGGGTGACCCAGTTGGTCCAGCGCTATCCGCTGTTCAGCATTCATAAGCTGGCTGCGGACGTCATTTTGGCCGCGGACGCGGTGGCGATGATCGAACGCAGTACGGTCCACTTAGTTAATCAAATTATCCGGAACGGCCAGGTCGTTTCCATTACGGGTGACGTGCTCTTTTTCGGCAAAATTCACGAGGGCGGCGTTTTGCGCGCAACCGGTAGTATTTTTGTGATGGGCGAAGTTGCTGGTATTTTGGAAGCTGGCTATCCGGATCATAATGACGCTGTTATTGTCAGTGCTTTAGCCACGGTCCCGCGGGTGCGGGTCGGTGAATTGTTAGAACTTGTGGATCCCGACAAAACGGTGGCTGGGACTAACGTGGTGTATATTAATGATATTCAGGCGTTAGACTTCCAGCCCTTGAATCAGTTAAAACGGGTACGACCGAAGTTATTTACTCGGAATGGAGGACATATTTGATGGGAAAAGCAATTGTCATCACTTCTGGCAAGGGTGGTGTTGGTAAAACAACCACCACGGCCAATTTAGGAACGGCGTTGGCCCTAATGGGGAAAAAGGTTTGTTTAGTCGATTTAGATATCGGTTTACGTAACTTAGACGTCATCTTGGGCTTGGATAACCGTATCCTGTACGATATTGTGGACGTGACGCGTGGGCGGGCGCAATTACGGCAAGCACTAGTCAAGGACAAGCGCTTTGACGACTTATTGTTCCTGTTACCGGCAGCGCAAAATGCCGACAAAGATTCACTGCAACCGGACCAAGTCCGGGCGTTAGTGGAAGAATTAAAGCCCGACTTTGACTACGTCTTGTTAGACTGCCCCGCGGGGATCGAACAGGGCTTCATGAACGCGATTGCGGGGGCCGATGCCGCCATTATCGTATCAACGCCGGAAATTTCGGCGATTCGCGATGCTGACCGCGTGGTGGGACTACTTGAACAGTACCCGCTGGCCGAAGCACCTAAGTTAGTGATCAACCGGATTCGCCGGCGGATGATGCAGGACGGTGAAACCATGGACATCGATGAAATTACCCACCACTTGTCAATTGACTTGTTGGGGATCGTCTTCGATGACGATGCCGTCATTCGGACTTCGAACAACGGTGAACCAATCGTGTTGGACCCGAAGAACGCGGCGTCACAAGGCTACCGCAACATTGCCCGGCGGTTGTTGGGTGAAACGGTACCGTTAATGAACTTAGAAGTTCAGAAACCCGGCGTTTGGGCCCGAATCACCGGAATTTTTCATCACAAAAAGTAAAAAGGGCTTGACGGTGACGAAGAATTCGATTATTATGAGAACAACATTAAAAAACAAGGAACAGAAGAGTAGTTAACGTTAAGCTGTCCAGCGAGTCGTCGGTGGTGGAAAGACGATCCTTAGCGTTAGTGAACCACATCTGCGAGTTGAACGGCTGAAAGTGAGTAAGCCGTTTCGGTTGGCCTCGTTAGCGGCGGAGTTTAGTGATAAACTCGTTGAGTTCAATGGTGTGAGCCATTGATGAACATGAGGTGGTACCGCGATGAAATCGTCCTCTTAGGCTGTAGGCCTAAGGACGATTTTTTTTATCACTAAACTCCCTGAGGCAGTAACTGTGAAGTTGCTGCGAAGTGAGGTGGCACCGCGCGTAGACGTCCTCTTGAGATTTTTCTCAAGGGGACTTTTTTGTTGCTCAAAACTAGGAGGGAACGCACATGCACTATATTTTAGAAATTTTGCCATCATTAGTTTCCGGCGCCGGAATGACGCTGAAGATTTTTATTTGGACGTTGATCGGGTCGCTACCGTTGGGGTTAGTCGTGGGGTTAGGTCTAATTTCCAACATTAAACCGTTACAGTGGTTACTCCACTTTTACGTTTGGTTGATGCGGGGCACGCCGTTACTACTACAATTAATTTTCGTGTTCTACGGCTTACCGTTAATCGGTATCGTCTTCCCCCGTTACTACGCCGCGTTGTTCGCCTTTATTTTGAACTACGCCGCTTACTTTGCCGAAATCTTCCGTGGCGGGTTACAATCAATTGACAACGGGCAGTACGAAAGCGCGCGGGTGTTACGGTTGAGCTACGGGCAAACGATTCGTAAAATCGTGATTCCGCAAGTGATCAAAATCGTGTTGCCGTCAGTCGGGAACGAAGTTATCAACTTAGTTAAGGATTCATCGTTAGTTTACGTCATCGGCTTAGGGGACCTGTTACGAGCTGGTAACGTGGCCACGGCCCGTGACGTCACGTTGATTCCGTTAGTGTTGGTCGGCGTCATCTACTTACTGTTGACCGCCGTGACGACGTTCATTCTCGGCCGGATCGAGAAACACTATAGTTATTGGAAATAGGGAGGTCACACTATGTTAGAACTTAAAAATATTACCAAACGCTTTGGCGACAAAACGATTATCAATAATTTAAATTTAACCGTTAAGGACGGGGAAATCCTAAGCATCGTGGGGCCTTCCGGTGCCGGAAAAACGACGTTACTACGCTGCATCACCGGTTTGGAAAAGGTCAACGGCGGCCAGTTCTTCATTGACGGTCAGCCCTTTGAACCGTACACTAACCGCACGAATGAAAGTGTTATCGGGGTGGTCTTCCAAGGTTTCGAACTTTTCCCGAACTTAACGGTGATGGAAAACATTACCTTAGCGCCAACGCTGGTGCTGAAAAAGTCCGCGGCGGAAGCCAAGCAGGACGCCACCACGCTACTGACCCGCTTAGCCTTAGCGGATCACGCTGACCAGTACCCGTACGAGTTATCCGGTGGTCAAAAGCAACGGGTCGCCATCGCCCGCGCCTTGGCAATGAAGCCGAACATCTTGTGCTATGACGAACCGACGTCGGCACTTGACCCGAACCTCCGTCAAGAAGTTGAAAAGCTGATTTTGGGCTTGAAGGCGGACGGCATGACGCAAATTGTCGTGACCCACGATTTGACGTTTGCGGAAAATATTGCGGACGAAATGTTCCACGTTGAACCGAATAAGAGCAAGTAGGGGGTGCGGCGATTGAAAATTAGAAAACGACTCATTTCATTAGGACTCATCTTCGTGATGCTGATGGGCCTGACGACCACCCTGAGTGGCTGTGGTCAAAACGTCACCCAGAAAGCCGATACCCAGGATACTTGGTCGAAAATTAAGAAACGCGGGACGGTCGTCGTTGGCTTAGACGATAGTTTCGTACCCATGGGATTCCGCGAAAAATCCGGTAAATTGGTCGGCTACGATATTGACCTGGCGCGCGCCGTTTTCAAACTTTACGGCATTAAGATCAGTTTTCAAACGATCGACTGGTCGATGAACGCGACCGAATTGCGTAACGGAACGATCGACTTGATTTGGAATGGCTACACTAAGAACCCGCAACGGGCGAAAGTCGTGGCCTTCAGCAAGCCGTATTTAAAAAATCAACAAATTTTAGTTTCGTTAAAGAAGAATAAAATCAATTCATTTGACGACATGACCGGTAAAACGCTGGGGGCCCAATCCGGATCATCGGGGTACCAGTCACTGATCGATAACCCCAAGATTTTGAAAAATAAAATTGCCAAGAAGACGCCGGTCCAATACGATACTTTTACCAACGCCTTCCTCGACTTAAATGCCGGTCGGATTCAGGGGCTACTCATCGACAGTGTTTACGCCAACTACTACATTAAGCACGAAAGTAACTCGTCGGACTATACCGAAACGGTCGGTAACTTCCCGTCCGAAGATTTCGCGGTCGGGATGCGTAAGGGTGATAAGACCATGAAGCGGAAAATCGATAAGGGCATCCAAACGTTAAAGGCTAACGGGACCCTCGATAAGATTAACAAGAAGTGGTTTGGTGATCAAAAGGTCATTAACTAATAATTTGACCGATAAAAAATGGCTGTCAGAAGATGTTATTCTGACAGCCATTTTTGACGATTTAGTTTTCAGCCATTAACTTTGCGGTTTGAAAAAATTCGTTATACAGGGCGATGACGGCCTGGTCCGCATCGCGGTCGTGAATCCCAAACATGATGGAGATTTCACTGGCACCTTGGTTGACCATGATCAACTTAATGTTGTGGTCAGCTAACGCGGTTGCGGCCCGTGACATGATGCCGACGCGGTTGCGCATGTTTTCACCGACTAACATTAAAATCGAGTAGTCGTGGTTAAAGTGAATTTCATCCGGGTGGATGGCCGCGGAGATTTCATCGATCAGTGTTTGTTCCAGGTCGGGATTGAGCTGGTGTTCGTCAAAGATGATCGTTAAGTCGTCGATCCCGGACGGCATGTGTTCGTAACTGATGTGATGATTTTCTAAAATCGTTAAAATCTTACGGCCTAAACCGACCTCTTTATTTAGTAAGTATTTACGCAGGTACAGGGAGCAAAAGCTAGAAGAACTGGCAATCCCGGTGACCGGGTAGTCCGGATTAGGTTGGCGGGTCGACTTGATTAACGTCCCGGGAGCCTCAGGGTGGTTGGTGTTCTTAACGTTCACCGTGATGTTCCCTTGAATTGCCGGAATTAGGGCCTCGTCATGGAAGACCGAAAAGCCGGCGTAGGAAAGTTCTCGCATTTCCCGGAAGGTCATTTCGGTGATGGCCGCCGGTTGTGGCACCAACGACGGGTTGACCGCGTAAATGGCGTCAACGTCGGTAAAGTTTTCGTAGCGTTCGGCGTGAACCCCGCGGGCAACAATGGCCCCAGTGATGTCCGAACCACCACGCGAAAAAGTGCAAATTTGACCGTTACGGTTATAAGCGAAGAATCCAGGAATCACGAGAATCTGATCGCTGTCGGCCCACTTAGCGAGCCGGTCGTAACTACTGTCAATAATTTGGGCGTCATCGGGAACGTCGGTGACGACCATCCCGGCATCGTGCGGGTCAAGGTAGCGGGCGTTTAAGCCGGATTGTTGGAAAACGGCGGCCACTAACTGGGCGTTCAGGCGTTCGCCGTGGGCTTTAAACGCGGCCATTAAGTAGCTGTTATCCGCATATTCCTGCTTCGGTAAGTCGCGAATGGTAGCGAAAATCGGTTCGAGCTGCGCTGCGGGCACGTTAAAGCCGTGGCCGATTTCAGCGTAGCGGTCGCAAATCGCCGTGCTGATCGCGGTCGTATCCTGATGATGAATCGTTTGACGAGCGTACTGGATCAGCAAATCGGTGACCTTAGTATCGCCATCGAAGCGTTTCCCTGGTGCGGACACGATGACGTACTTACGCTGGTCATCGGCCTCGACGATTGCCAAGACTTTTTGCAACTGGCTACTACTGGCTAAGGAACTGCCACCAAATTTAATTACTTTCACATTAATTCGCTCCTCAATTTTATCAATAATGAAAAGAATAGCAGACAAACGCCGAGTTTGCAATGACTACCACTCCTCATAGGAATTTAATTTTTGACTTAAAGCACCAATTTATTATTAAAATTTTAAATTGCTAAGACGGAAAGTTGCGCCAAACTAGGCTTTCGCTTATTATTTATTACATATGCAAGGAGGAAACAGGTTGCAAACTCAGTTAGCAAATGGGGTTCAATTAACGACGGTTCCGAGTCGTCAATTTAAAACCAATCAAATTATCGTCAATTTTCGGGCACCACTACGGCGCGAAGACGTGACGAAACGGGCATTACTGTCCAATTTATTAGAAACAAGTTCCGAAGCGTACCCGGATCAACGCGCGCTGGCCAATGCGCTGGCCAAAATGTACGGGGCGGCCTTTGGGGCTGGCGTTAGTCGCAAGGGACCGACGCATAACTTACGGCTCGCGTTAACGGTGGCCAACGAACGCTTTTTAGCCAGTGACCAGCCGTTGACCCAGCAAGCCATTCAATTTTTACAATCAATTATTTTTAAGCCGTTAGGGTGTGACCACCAGTTCGACCAAGCAACTTTTGACCGCCAAGTGCTCAACTTGAAAGCCGCGATTCAGTCGGTGGCCGATGATAAGCAGTATTACGCGGCCCAACAGCTGAACGTGGCCCTGTTCCAGGGCGATCCGGCCCAACAAATTCCTAGTTTTGGGACGGCTGCTGATTTAGACGACCTCAACGCCCGCGATTTATGGACGTATTACCAGTCCGTGTTGGCTGATGATCAGATTGACATCATCGTGGTCGGCGACGTGGATGAACAGGCCGTGGCGGATCAGTGGCGGGCAGTCGGCTTCAGTGACCGATTGACGCCGCGCCCACGCCCGTTTTACCATCACCATAATAATCAGCACTTTGTTGAACAGACCGAATACCAGACGCTGAGTCAGGCCAAGTTGAACTTAGGCTATGATTTACCGGTCTTTTACCGCGGGGAGCACTACTACGCCGCGCTCGTTTTTAACGAATTGTTCGGCGGTTCACCATTATCGAAGCTCTTCATGAATGTCCGCGAAAAGGCAAGCCTGGCTTACTACGCCAGCAGCGCGCTGGACACGTTTAGGGGGGTCCTTAAGGTATCGGCCGGGATCGATAGTGCCAACTACGATCAGGTGGTTAAAATTATCGGTGAGCAGTTAACCGCCATTCAACGTGGTGACTTTAGTGACGACCTCGTTGCCCAATTAAAGTTGGGGCTGATCAACGATTTCGAGTCCAGTTTAGATAGTCAACGGACGTTTGCCATTCAAGCTTTAATCGATGATTTGACGCAGCAGCCGGTCAGCGATGACGAGTGGTTAGCAAACGTGCAGGCGGTCACCCGTGAGCAGATCATGGCGGTGGCTAAGCTGGTGACCCTGAACAACGGATTCTTTTTGAGTGGGGCGCAAACATGCAAATAAAAAAATACGATCAATTTAACGAAACCCTTTACCAGGCCAAGCTGGCGAACGGTCTGACCGTTTCGTTGTTGCCAAAGGCCGGGTTTCATAAAACTTACGCGACCTTTACGACCAATTACGGGTCGATTGACAACACCTTTGTTCCGGCTGGCGGTGACGAATTACACCGCTACCCGGACGGAATCGCCCACTTTTTGGAACATAAAATGTTTGAAAAAGCGGATCACGATGCGTTTCAAACTTTTGGCGAGTACGGGGCTAGTGCCAACGCCTTTACGAGCTTTACGAAGACGAGTTACTTGTTCTCAGCGACTCGGCGCTTGAAGGATAACCTGACGACGTTATTGGACTTTGTCCAGGACCCGTATTTCACACCGGAAACGGTCGATAAGGAAAAGGGAATCATCGGTCAGGAAATCGAAATGTATAACGATGATCCGAGCTGGCGACTCTATTTTGGAATGATCGGTAACCTTTACCCGAACCACCCGTTACAATACGACATTGCCGGCACGACCGATTCGATTGCTAAAATTACGGCCGACGACCTTTACGCAGCGTACCGGACGTTCTATCACCCGGAAAACATGACGCTATTTGTCGTTGGTAAGCTTGATCCGGACGAAGTTTTAGCCTGGATCACCGAAAACCAGGCGGCAAAGACCTTCGCAGATTTTCAACCGATTGAGCGCAAAATCCCAGCGACGGTCGAAGACGGCCACGATATTATGCCGTACCGCTCAATTGAAATGCCGGTCAGCCGTGCTAAGTCGATTGTCGGCGTAAAGGGGTTAACGCCAATCAAGGCCGGTACGGAAGCCTTGAAGTACCGGGCGACCGTGAACGTCTTGCTGGAAATGCTTTTTGGCGACACCTCGGCGAACTACTTACGGCTTTACGACCAGGGCGTTATCGATGATACGTTCGGCTACGACTTTGAATTACAGTCCGGCTTTAACTTTCTGACCTTTAGTGGGGAGAGCGATGATCCGGCACAGTTTGACGCGGCCATTATTGACGTGTTGGAAAACTGGCACGCGAGCCTTGACGGTCAAGACGCCCTCTTAGAGTTAGTGAAGAAGGAAATGATCGGTCGGGTCGTCTTTATGTCTAATTCACTTGAAGGCATTGCGAACCGCTACGACCAACGCTTATTTGGTTCGGTCACTTTATTTGACGAACCGGGTATTATTCAGCAGTTGACCTTGGCAGACGTTGCCGCCGTTGCCGACCAGCTTTTGCAGTCCCAGGCGATCAGTGAGTACCAGATTCGACCACAACACGAAGAGTTAAAGAAAGCTGAAAGTTAGTTGCACGGCACCCGTTTCGATAAATGGCTGTGCTATACTAAGATGCGTAAGATTACGAAACTAGACTTAGGGTGGAGAAAAGGTCAATGAGTGAGAATAGTGAAGAAAAAGGTGCAATCGGGGCACGCTTAAAAGCCGCCCGGATCGCCAAAGGGTTAACCATTGATGATTTACAACAAATCACCAAAATCCAAAAACGTTATTTAATTGCGATTGAAGACGAAAAATTCGACGAGTTGCCGGGCGATTTCTACGTCCGCGCGTTCGTTAAACAGTACGCGGATACCGTTGATTTAGATGGTAACGCCTTGCTGGAAGAATATCACGATGAATTACCGGAAACGCACGCGGAGGCTTACGTACAAAACGTTGATGACGTTCAGCCGACCCGCAGTGCGAGTCGTGAACAGCCGACAACTGCGGCCGGTAAGGTTCGAAATTATTTACCAACAATCATCGTCACCGCGATTGTGGTGATTATCCTGCTATTCATCTGGCTAATGGCGGTCCGGACGCATACGAATTCTTCGTCGGCAACCGCCACGTCGAGTACCTCGGTAGAAGTATCCAGCTCAAAGCAGTCGTCCAGTTCCGCGCGTTCGAAGGCTAGTTCTAAAAAAGCGGCTTCAACTAGCGCTAAAAAGGGTACCAAGAAGCAAACGATTAAAGCGGATGGCGATAGTGATACGGCCTATACTTTGACGAACGGTACCGATAAGAATAAAGTCGTGATCAAGTCGACCAAGGCGGCCTGGACATCGGTTACGACCGACGGCAGTCAAACTTGGCAGGGAACTTTGACTGCCAACGGGTCCCACGAGTTGACCTTACCAAGTAACGCGGCCACCGTTAAGTTCCAGTTTGGGAACGCGACTGCAACGTCGGTTACGATCAACGGCAAGACGTTCAACTTCAACCCGAAGAATTCGACGTCGCAGGTCCGGACGATTACGCTGACCATTAAATAGACGGTTCGGAGGAGTAGGCTTTTGAATTTACCTAATAAATTAACTGTATTTCGGATTATTTTGATTCCCGTATTTATCCTGGTGATGGTCTTACCACTGTCATGGGGCCAGGTCGTGTGGGCGGGGACGACGATTCCGGTGACCCAACTAGTTGCGGCCATTATTTTTACGGTCGCCTCCTTGACCGACTTAGCGGACGGAAAAATCGCACGTTCACAACACTTGGTGACCAACTTTGGTAAGTTTGCTGACCCGTTGGCGGATAAGATGTTGGTCATGACGGCCTTCATTATCTTGGTGCGGATGAACGCCGCGCCGGACTGGGTCGTGGCCATTATTATGTGCCGTGAGCTGGCGGTGACCGGCTTACGGCTGCTAATTGTGGAAAATAACGGACAGGTGATGGCGGCTGCCATGCCCGGGAAGATTAAGACGACGACCCAAATGATCGCCATTATCTTCTTGTTATTGAACAACGTCTTGTTTGCAGCAATCAACGTGCCGTTTGCGTTGATCATGCTCTACATCTGCCTGTTCTTCGTTATTTACTCCGGGATTGACTACTTCGTTCAAAACCGCGACGTTTTTTCGGACGGGTTTAAATAATTCAGTTTAAGAACGACACGTTTCATTTTTTATCAGACGAAGACCCAAGGCTGTGACCAAAGTCACGGCCTTTTTGTGTTCTTTACCGCAACCTTTTTGATGGGCGCTGAAAATAATTTCGTATATACTAAGTGTTGGGACTCGTCAGGGCGGCTGGTTGTGAACCGGCCGTTGCCGCGAGCCAATGAGGAGGAACTTTAATAGCATGCAAGCAGAGATTATTGCGGTTGGTACCGAGATTCTCTTGGGCCAAATTACGAATACGAATACGACCCACATCGCACGTGGGTTAGCAGAATTAGGCATCGATAGTTACTACCAGACGGTCGTGGGGGATAATCCCAAACGGTTAGCTGACGCGATTGAAATCGCCGCTCGCCGCAACGACCTCGTGATTTTATCCGGCGGGCTCGGTCCCACTAAGGATGATTTAACTAAGCAAACGTTGGCGCACTATTTAAACGTGCCGCTGGTCGAAGACGCCGCGGCGATGGCCGTCATTGACCAGTACTTTGAACGGACCGGTAAGACGATGACGGCCAATAACCGGATTCAGGCACTGTATCCCAAGGGGGCGACTCCGCTGACCAACCATAACGGGATGGCAGTCGGCGCCTTTTATCAGTCACCGGATTCCGCCGACTTTTTGTTACTGCCGGGACCACCGCGTGAAATGACGATGATGTTCGATACCGAAGCTAAGCCGAAGTTGCAGGCCGCCTACGGGCAACAAGCCCAGATTTATTCGCGGGTCCTACGGTTCTTTGGCATCGGTGAGTCACGGCTGGTGACCGACTTACAAACGTTGATCGATCAACAAGGTAACGTGACGATCGCACCGTACGCGAAGACCAACGAGGTCACACTGCGAATCAGTGCCCAGGCCGATACGCAAGAAGCCGCTACCCGGGCGTTAGACGACGTGGAAACTAAGATTCGGGCCAAGGTCGGCGACTACTTCTACGGTTATGGCGACGATAATTCGTTGGCGCAGGTGGTCATCAACGCGATGATTGCGGGCAAGTTGAGTTTAACCGCCGCTGAAAGTTTAACGGCGGGTGAATTTCAGAGTACGATTGGTGGCGTTCCGGGCGTTTCAGCCATTTTTCCGGGCGGCTTCGTAACTTACGCCAACGCGGCTAAGCACCAATTGGTGAACGTTCCGCAACAGACCATTGACCAGGACGGGGTGGTCTCGGAAGCCACCGCCATTGCGATGGCGGACGGTGCCCGTGAGCAGCTGGCAACCGACGTGGCGGTCAGCTTCACCGGCGTTGCCGGTCCAGACGATTTAGAGGGCCAGCCAGCGGGGACGGTTTGGATCGGGCTAGCGTACCCAGGGCAGGCCACCCAGGCGCACCAATTCAACTTTGCCGGTGACCGCCAGAAGGTTCGCCAACGGAGTGTGATGGCCGGGTTAGACATGATCCGGCGTGCAATGCGGGCTGACGGTCGGTTACCAAAATAATACGAACTTTTGTTCGCTTTTTGCTTGCAATTCGAGTAGTGAACCGCTATGATATTAAGAGTGAAAACGAGCACCAAAGGAGGAACTAATTTGGCTGATGCACGGCAAGCAGCGCTCGACGCTGCCTTAAAAAAGATTGAAAAAAACTTTGGTAAGGGCTCCATTATGCGGATGGGGGATGCGGCGAATACCCAAATCTCCACCGTTTCGAGTGGGTCGTTAGCCTTAGACGATGCGTTAGGTGTCGGTGGGTACCCCCGCGGCCGGATCGTGGAAATTTATGGTCCTGAAAGTTCTGGGAAAACGACCGTGGCACTACACGCCGTTGCGGAAGTTCAAAAGCAGGGCGGGACGGCCGCTTACATTGACGCTGAAAACGCACTGGATCCGGTATACGCGGAACATTTAGGCGTTAATATCGATGACTTGTTGTTATCACAACCGGATACTGGTGAACAGGGACTGGAAATTGCGGACGCCCTGGTTTCAAGTGGTGCGGTTGATATCCTAGTTGTTGACTCGGTGGCCGCGTTGGTGCCCCGTGCCGAAATTGAAGGTGAAATGGGTGACGCCCACGTTGGGCTGCAAGCCCGGTTAATGTCACAAGCGTTGCGGAAACTTTCCGGTACGTTGAATAAGACGAAGACCATCGCGTTATTTATTAACCAAATTCGTGAAAAGGTCGGCGTTATGTTCGGGAACCCCGAAACGACCCCTGGTGGGCGCGCCTTGAAGTTCTACGCAACCATTCGTTTGGAAGTTCGGCGGGCGGAACAAATTAAGGACGGTACCGATATTATCGGGAACCGGGTCCGGATTAAAGTGGTCAAGAACAAGGTTGCGCCGCCATTTAAGCGCGCCGAAGTTGATATCATGTATGGTCAGGGGATTTCCCAAACCGGTGAAATTGTCGACATGGCTGCGGATAAGGACATCGTTAAGAAGAGCGGTTCTTGGTATTCCTATGGTGAGGATCGTATCGGTCAGGGGCGTGAAAACGCTAAGAAATACCTGGCAGATCATCCGGACATCATGGCCGAAATTCGCCAAAAGGTCCGTGACGCTTACGGGATGGATCCGAAAGACGAGGAAGCTGAAGACGACGCTGAAAAGGCCGACCCAACGGCTTTGGACTTGGGTGATGACCAAAAAGATTAGGCTGAACGTACCGCTTTAGCGGCCAGCTACGTGCAACTGATATAAAAATTCAACCACCGTTATGATGAACGTCGTAACGGTGGTTTTTTAGTTAATAACCGGCGAAATAACGCGAAGCGGGCGGTTTCCACATGGGACTTTAAGTTGACACTCTCGGCTGCAAACATTAGAATAACAAGTGTGTAAATAATCAAAAATTTAACATCTGAAAATTTGTAGTTGATTTTATGTTAACTGGATTTTGGTGATGCGGAGGTGGAAACATGAATGTTTTCGGTATAATCCTCGCAGTCATCGCAATTGTTGTCGGTTATGGGATTGGTTACTATGTTCGTAAGAACGTCCACGAAAAACAGTTGGACGTCGCCAAGAACACTGCCGAAGGTATTATTGCTGAGGCCCACCGGTCAGCGGAGACTTATAAGAAAGAAAAAGTTCTTGAATCTAAGGATGAGAGTCACCGTTACCGAACCGAAGTGGAAAATGAATTGAAGCAACGACGTAACGAAGTGCAAAAGCAGGAAGACCGGCTACTTCAACGCGAAGAAACTTTAGATCATAAGGAAAATACTTTTGAAAAACGCGAAGACGCGTTAGGCAAGAAGGAAGAAAAGATTGCCAACGAACAGAAACGTGTTGAACAACAGCAACAAAGTGCAGCTTCACTAATCACGCAACGTCAAGCTGAGTTAGAAAAGGTCGCGGCTTTATCGCAAGAACAAGCCCGTGACCAGATTTTAACCCAAACGCGAGAACAATTAACGCATGAACGGGCCGTAATGATTAAAGAAAATACGGACGAAGTGAAAGCGCAATCTGAAAAGGAAGCTAAGAACTTAATTGTCCAAGCAATCCAGCAGAGTGCCGCCGATATGGTTTCTGAAACGACGGTTTCGGTCGTTTCGTTACCGAACGATGATATGAAGGGCCGGATTATCGGTCGGGAAGGTCGAAATATTAGGACGTTAGAAACGTTGACCGGGATTGATTTAATTATTGATGATACGCCGGAAGCCGTCGTTCTAAGTGGTTTTGACCCGATTCGTCGTGAAATCGCTAAGATTGCTTTGGAAAAACTGATTCAGGATGGTCGGATTCATCCCGCCCGGATTGAAGAAATGGTTGAAAAAGCCCGTAAAGAAATGGATACGAAGATCCGTGAAACGGGTGAACAAGCCGTCTTTGACCTTGGACTCCACGGGATGCACCCGGACTTGATCAAGCTGATTGGCCGGTTGAACTACCGGACCAGTTATGGTCAAAATGTGTTAAATCACTCAATTGAAGTTGCGAAGTTGACGGGCGTTTTGGCCGCCGAACTTGGTGAAGATGTTACACTCGCGAAACGCGCAGGATTATTACACGATATTGGTAAGGCCGTCGATCACGAGGTCGAAGGTTCCCACGTTGAAATTGGCGTGGAATTAACAACGAAGTACAAAGAAAGTCCAGTTGTAATCAATACGATTGCGTCGCACCACGGTGACGTTGAATCGAAATCGATTATTGCCGTCCTAGTTGCGACTGCGGATTCAATTTCCGCGGCGCGGCCGGGGGCTCGAAGCGAGTCGCTGGAAAATTACATTCATCGACTTGAAAAACTTGAAGCGATTGCCAACCAGGAAGCGGGCGTCAAGAAGAGTTACGCTATCCAGGCTGGTCGTGAAATTCGGGTGATCGTGAAACCAAACGAAATTTCTGATTTACAAGCAACCGTTTTGGCCCACGACATCAAAAAGCAAATTGAAAATGAACTCGAATACCCTGGTCACATTAAGGTGACCGTCATTCGGGAAATTCGAGCGGTTGACTACGCGAAGTAAATTAGTAAGTCTGAGAATAATTCTCAGGCTTATTTTTTTGAGCCGGTCACAAAAATCCCAGCCGGTTTTTAGTGGTAAATAATGCTAAAATAATGGGTATAACGTTAAAACAAGGGAGCAATTTATGCGAATTCTATTTATCGGGGATGTCATGGGGAACGTCGGTCAAACCGCGATTGCCACGTACTTACCTAAATTAAAGCGGCGTTATAAGCCGCAAGTCACGATCGTTAACGGTGAAAACGCCACCCGCGGGCGCGGAATCAGCGAAGCCGTCTATAAGGACTTCTTGAGTGCTGGGGCGGACGTCATCACGATGGGCAACCATACTTGGGACAACAACGAGTTATTCGACTTCATTGCCGACGCGAAGAAACTGGTCCGGCCGTTGAACTTTCCACCGGCAACCACGCCTGGTCAGGGATATACGCTCGTGAACGTCAACGGGGTTAAATTAGCCATTATTAATTTACAGGGGAACGTCTTTATGGGCCAGAACCTAGCCAACCCGTTTACGACCGTGGAACCGTTGGTGCAAGAACTCCGGGAAACGACCCCGAACATTTTTATTGATTTTCACGCCGAGACGACCAGTGAGAAGGAAGCCATGGCCTGGTACCTAGACGGGCAAGTCAGCGCCGTAGTCGGCACCCACACCCACGTCCAGACCAGTGATGAACGGGTGCTACCAGAAGGCACGGCCTTTTTAAGTGACGTTGGCTTTACCGGGCCCTATAATGGCATTTTAGGCATGACCCGTGAGAACGTCATTCAGCGCTTTTTAGAACAGATGCCGACCCGTTTTAACGTCCAAGAAGACAGTCCGACAGTGGTTTCCGGGTGCGTGATCGACGTGGATCACCGCAACGGTCACGCGACCAAGATTCAACGGATTTTGATCAATCCGGACCACCCGTATTTTGAAGATTAAGTTTTGTGATAGAAAGTAGGAACAACTAGTGCCACAAAAAACCAAAGATACGCCAATGATGCGCCAGTACTTTGCCGTTAAAAATCAATATCCCGACGCGTTTTTATTTTATCGCCTCGGTGACTTTTACGAGATGTTTTTTGATGATGCCATCAAGGGTGCCCAACTCTTGGAACTGACGCTGACGACCCGGAACCATTCGGCGGAAAACCCGATTCCGATGTGCGGGGTCCCGCACCGGGCCGCACAGAACTACATTGATATTTTGGTCGATAAGGGTTACAAGGTCGCCATTTGTGAGCAGATGGAGGACCCGAAGCTAGCCAAGGGGATGGTCAAGCGTGAAGTTATCCAGTTGGTGACGCCCGGGACGACCTTGGAGCACGGTGCGGAGCAGGCTAAGTCGAATAACTATTTGACGGCGCTAATTCAACAAGGTAAGCAGCTGGGGTTCGCCTACGCCGACTTATCGACGGGGGAACTCAAGACCAGTGTGTTGACGACTAGTGATGCGCTAATTAACGAGTTGACCAGCCTACAGACGAAGGAAACCGTCGTCGATGATTCGGTCGCCGATCAGCTGCGGCAACAAATTAAGGCGCTCGGAATTTTGGTATCCGAACAAAACCAAGTCGAAGCCCAAGCCGAGTTAAGCTATTTGACCCAGGATTTAACGGTTGAGCTACAGAAGCAAGCGGTCGAGCGCCTGTTGATGTACATTACCGTGACGCAAAAACGTAGCTTGGCGCACTTGCAAAAGGCGGTCGCCTACGAACCGTCGTACTTTTTAAAGTTGGACCATAATTCTAAGTATAATTTGGAATTGATGAAGTCCATTCGCACTGGTAAGAAACAGGGGACCTTGTTATGGCTGTTAGATGAAACTAAAACGGCGATGGGTGGCCGGCTACTCAAACAGTGGCTGGACCGGCCGCTGATTGTGAAACAGGACATCGAAACCCGGCAAAGTAAGGTGGCGGCCTTGCTTGACCACTACTTTGAACGCCGCAACCTCCAAGAAGAATTGGTTAAAGTTTACGATTTGGAACGGTTAGCCGGCCGGGTTGCCTTTGGCAGCGTCAACGGCCGCGACTTGATCCAACTGAAAACGTCATTGCGCCAAGTTCCGAAGATTCGTTATATCTTATCAGAACTGGACGTCAAGGTGTTTGATGCCGAAGTGCGCCAATTGGATCCGGTCAGCGACGTTGCTGATTTGATCGACCAAGCCATCATGGAAGAACCGCCGTTATCGGTGACGGATGGCGGGGTCATTAAGGACGGCTACGATGCCCAGCTGGATAAGTACCGTGACGCGATGAATAACGGGAAAAAGTGGATTGCTGAGTTGGAAGCCAAGGAACGGCAAGTGACCGGTATTAAGAACCTTAAGATTGGGTTTAACCGGGTCTTCGGCTACTACATCGAAGTCACCAAGGCCAATTTGGCGCAACTACCGGCGGACCGCTACGAACGCAAGCAGACGTTAACGAACGCGGAACGTTTTAGCACCCCAGAACTCAAATCGCACGAGGCGTTGATATTAGAGGCTGAGAGCCATTCTACCCAGTTGGAGTATCAGTTATTCGCAAAGGTCCGTGAAAGTGTTAAGGGGGCCATTAAACGGCTACAAACGTTAGCTAAGGCAATTGCCGCCATTGATGTGCTCCAAAGTTTTGCGGTCGTGAGTGAAGATTATCAATTTGTCCGGCCAACCTTGACGAAGTCGCATGATTTGAACATTGAGGCCGGCCGCCACCCGGTCGTTGAAAAGGTAATGGGCAATCAGACCTACGTCCCCAATGACGTTGTGATGGCCCCCGAGCAGACGGTCATGTTGATTACCGGGCCGAACATGTCCGGGAAAAGCACCTATATGCGGCAATTAGCGTTGACCGTGATCATGGCGCAGATGGGCTGCTTTGTACCCGCTAAACGGGCCAAGTTACCGATTTTTGACCAGATTTTCACCCGAATCGGGGCGACCGACGATTTAATTTCCGGCCAAAGTACCTTCATGGTCGAAATGCAGGAGGCCAATAACGCGTTGCAGCACGCAACGGCTAACAGCCTAGTGCTCTTCGATGAAATTGGCCGTGGCACCGCCACCTATGACGGGATGGCGTTGGCCCAAGCCATTATTGAATTTGTGCATAACCACATTCACGCTAAGACGCTGTTTTCGACCCACTATCACGAACTAACGGCCTTGGACCAGGAATTGACGGGATTGCGCAACGTCCACGTGGGGGCGACCGAGCAAAACGGTGAGCTGGTGTTCCTGCATAAAGTTGAGGCGGGGGCGGCTGATAAGTCCTACGGGGTGCACGTTGCTAAGTTAGCGGGCATGCCTAGTGAATTGTTGAAACGGGCTGACCAAATTTTGACGAGCCTGGAAAGTCAAACCAGTACGGTTACGACGACCGCTACGCCGCAAGTGCCCGTTACGGACACCGAACCGGTTGCGCCAACGGTGGCTGAGCCAACGCCCGCTGAACCGGAGCCGGCAGCTAGCGACGTGGACGAACAGTTATCGTTGTTTGCCGAACCGGCACAGGCCGACAAGAAGGAAACGGCCGTGTTGCAACAGTTACGGAACTTGAATTTAATGGCGATGACCCCGATGGACGTGATGAACCAGTTATATAAGTGGCAACAAAAGTTAAGCAAAAAATAACTTAGAAGGGACCGATGGTGATGGCTAAAATTCATGAATTATCCAGTGTCTTGGCGGATCAGATCGCAGCGGGAGAAGTTGTGGAACGCCCCGCCTCGGTCGTAAAGGAACTGGTGGAAAACGCGTTGGACGCGCATTCAACCCGTGTCGACGTGCTGGTGCAGGAAGCCGGCGTACGGTCAATCCGGGTGATCGATGACGGCGACGGCATTGCGGCTGACGACGTTTTGACGGCCTTTAAACGCCACGCCACTAGTAAAATCACTTCGCGTGAGGACCTGTTTCGGGTCCATTCGCTCGGTTTTCGTGGTGAAGCGTTGCCGAGTATCGCGTCGGTGGCCGATGTGACCCTAGTCACCAGTACCGGGACGAGTGGGACCAGTATTCATTACCGTGGTGGGAAGCTCGTGCACCAAGCACCGGCCCCCCTGCGGCAGGGAACCGATATTACGGTCACCGACCTGTTTTATAACACCCCGGCACGCTTAAAGTACTTGAAATCACCGCAGACCGAGCTGGCCAACATAGTCGACGTGGTCAACCGCCTGGCGCTGAGCTACCCGAACGTTGCGATCCGGTTAGTGCATAATTCTAAGGAACTACTACGAACGGCCGGTCGCGGTGATTTGCAACGGGTCATTGCCGGCATCTACGGGGTCAAAAATGCCCGTAAGATGGTGGCAATCAAGGGCCAAACCGATGATTTTCAACTCACAGGTTACGTGGCCTTGCCGGAACTGACCCGGGCGAGCCGCCAGTATATTTCGATCCTGATCAACGGCCGGGCGATTAAAAACCAGCAGTTGACCAAGGCGGTGATTGCAGGGTACGGCTCCAAGTTGATGGTCGGCCGTTACCCGATTGCCGTGATTGCGCTAACGATGGATCCGCTAATGGTCGACGTTAACGTACACCCGACAAAACAGGAGGTCCGGCTTAGCAAAGAACCGGTGCTTGCCAAGTTAATTAGTGCAACGATTACGGCACGTTTAGCCGACGAGAACTTGATCCCGTCTGCCATGGCCAATCTAGGTAGTCACCGGCGGGAGCCGGTTCAAACCGACCAGTTGGCGATCGACCTAAACGCCGCGTCGTCACAATATCAAGTGGCTAGTGCTAGTCCGCAGGCTGCGGAAAGTTTTGCCGCGTCGCTTACGGCTGGGAACGATTGCACGGCAAGTGAGGCGGCAGCAACGGAAAATGGTAGTGGTGAAATGACGTTACCGGCGTCTTCAGCACCGGCTACCTCGTTAGCAGCGACGCCGGTCACGGAAACCACGGCTGCCGAACCGATTATGATTAGTGACCGTCAAGAGTTGCAGACCGGTGCGGTGCGGGCCTTTGACGCTCGTTACCGTGACGAACGGGTTGGCTTGCCGTTTGCGGCCAATCAAGCAGACCAACCGACAGTAGCGGCAGCCGAAGCCACGGAAACCGAGCCGACGCAACCGGCAGCGCCCACCACGGAACGTTTTCCACACTTGCGCTACTTGGGGCAGATGCACGGCACCTACCTATTAGCGGAAGCCGAGGACGGCATGTACATTTTGGATCAGCACGCCGCTCAGGAGCGGATTAATTATGAATACTACCGCCAAGCCATCGGTGAGGTCAGTGCTAATCAACAAAACTTATTGGTACCGATCGTGTTAGATTACCCAACCAGTGACGTCTTGAAAATCCAAGAAAATTTACCGTTGTTAGCGCAACTGGGGTTACACTTGGAAGCGTTTGGTGGCAACAGCTTTATCGTGCATTCGCACCCGACCTGGTTTAAAGCTGGGCAGGAAGCTGACACGATTAAGGAAATGGTTGATTGGGTATTACAAGATGGCCATTTAACGGTTGCCCAGTTCCGGGAGAAATCGGCGATCATGATGTCGTGTAAGCGGGCCATCAAGGCGAACCACCACTTGGACGACCAGCAGGCCCGCGCGCTGATTGCGAAATTACCGGAATGTGAGAATCCGTTCAACTGTCCGCACGGGCGACCGGTGACGGTTCACTTTACGAACCGCGACATGGAACGGATGTTTAAACGGATTCAGGACAGTCATGAATCACCACTACACCAATAAAAATAAAGTAGGCGGCTACCGGCAAAATGCTTGGATAGCCGCTTTTTGTCCGTTGTTAGCCGGTGCCAACTGATTAGTTGTGACATACAATTACTAATTAATTAAGATTTGTCCGTTAATACGGTTTAGTTGCCGAATCATGGTAAAATAGGACCATTCTTGAAAGTCACCCGCGTCAAAAAAAGTTTACCGGTGTGGGGCCGGTTTGACCGGGAAATTCGAACAAAGGGGACCGAAACTTTGAATAAGGTACGTAAATTCCCGCTGGTCGGGTGGTACACACTCTTTTTTATGGTGATTGTAGCCATTAGTTACAGCGGACTATTTTTAGCCGGCCGGACGCTGATTTGGGAAGTTGATGGCATCGCGCAACACTTCCCAATTTTAGTGACGTTTCAAAAAATATTGCGGGGCGGTGTAGCGGGACTAGCCAGCTGGTCGTGGAACCTCGGGTTGGGAGCCGACCAACTGACGACCTTTGCCTATTACGTAGTCGGTGACCCGTTTAATTACTTAGTGGCACTGGTACCGCGGGCGCACTTGGAGGCGGCGTACCAGGCGCTAATTTTGTTACGCCTTTACTGCGTGGGCTTAGCCTTTCTTGGTTTTGCGCACCAGTTTAAATTTAGCCGGTTCAGCCAGTTCATCGGCACGTTGACCTATACCTTTACCGCCTACACCTTTTACGTTGGTATGCACCACCCGTTCTTTTTATTACCGATGATCTGGTTCCCGCTGCTTGCCTGGGCGATTGAACGGGTGCTGCGTGGTCGCCACTGGTTACCGCTAAGCCTGATTACGGCAGTCGTGATTATTAGCAATTTCTACTTTGCGTACTTGTTAGCGCTAGGTAGTCTGATTTACGCACTAGTTAGCTTTTGGACACGCCGGCGGGCCGGCCAAGCAATGCGGTCGTTTCCGCAACTCCTGTGGCGGCTCGCGGTAGCCGTTACATTGGGAGTCGGCATGGCCGGCATCATCATGGTGCCGACCTTACTTGCTATGCTGACGGCGACCCGGACCGACTTTGACTTTGCGAACGGCCTGTGGACTTACCCGATTAACTACTACGTCAACTTACCGAACCGGTTGCTGACGAACGGTGGCAGTGTTCAGTACTGGGTTACCCTCGGGATGAGTGCCATTAGTTTTGTCAGCCTGACCTACACCCTTCGGCATTTTAAACGTTACTGGGTTTTGAACTGGGTGCTGGTAGCGATGGCGGTGGGCCTGTTACTGCCCGGATTTGCGGCGGTTTTCAACGTCTTTTCGACGCCGTCTAACCGGTGGTTACTGATGGCCAACCTGGTGGTCGCGTACGCCACGATGGTCTTTATCGATCAGTGTGACCATTTGACGGTCGCGGACTTGAAATGGATTGCGTTGGTCGGTTGCGGCTGGTTGGCATTGATCTGGGCCGTCAACGGCTTTTACCTGAATATTCGTAAGCACGACATCGCCACCTACCTGATTTTATTAATGTTGATCGGGTTACTACTTGCCAAGGACCATTTGGGGCTTACGACCCGGCAGTGGCGCTATTTATTACTAGGATTGGTCACCTTAAACCTGGCAAACAGTGGCTTGGGCTGGCTCAGCCCGAACACGAACTCGAACCCCGGCGAGCAGTTGCGGCGCGGAACGGCGATTAAGTGGATCAAGGGGTACCTGGATGGTGCCGAAAAGGGGACGCAATCGACAAGCCAGTTTTACCGGACCGCACTCGTTCCGAACTACTACACCTTGCGTTCGGCTGAAAGCAACGTTCCGATGGTCTTAAAGACCCACTTGGTTGGGTCGTACTTTTCGGTTCAAAACGGCTACGTTGGTGAGTTGAGCCGCCAGCTGGGCAACGCGACTTACGCGATGAACGCGCCGCTGGGGGACTTAAACGGCCGGACGACGTTTAACAACTTGCTCGGTGTAAAGTATTTGTTTGCCCGCGAAGACCAGCTGCGGCACCAAGCGTTACCGGCCGGCTACCACGTCGTTAAAGCTAAGGACGGTCAGCCAAAGGTGTATGCCGATCGGTTCGTGTATGGATTAAGTAACCACACCGGGACCGTGCTATTGAAGTCCGATTACGCGCTACCACTGGTCTATACGCAGCCCAACCGACTGACACCAACGGCTTTCAACCGGCTCAGTGCCGTTGATAAGGAACAGGCGCTCTTACAGGGGACGTTGATTAAAACGCACGCCGGTCAGACGGTCACGCCCAAAAAGACCGGGCAATCGGTGGCGTACAGTGCTGCTGCTGATACGACCAAGGTACTGGACAGTACCGACAAGGTCATGATTTACCGGAATCAGCACGCCACCGGTGCTTCGAACAACGAAACGACTAAGCTAGCGGATGATACCGTGACGCTGACGTCGGAACAACGCCAGCAGTTGGCGCCAGCCACCGGGTTAACGAACCCGAGTCAGCACTTATTAAAGTTAATTGCGGCGAACCAGCAGCGGTTGCAGACGAACGCACAAACTAACGCTAACGGCTTAAAAGCGATGATCAGTGACGTCCAGGGTCACCAGGTGCCGTACGAGCTGACGATCAAACACCCTAAGCGTTACCGGAATACGGAACTGTACCTTGTGTTGGACGGCATTCGCTACCGACGTTCGTCGATTCAAAATGAGTTACGTACCAGTCTGAATACGACCACCTTTTCTGGCCGTCCGTACACGAAGATGGACCAACTCAACGGGGTACGTGATGGCTTGAAGGGGAACTTAAGTGCCAGCGGCTACCAGTTGACGGCACAAACGGTCGATAACCTAGCCACCTTTAACCAGTTGGGGACGACGAACATGTCGGACTACGAGTACCGCGATTCGGCGGTGATCAACTTAGGTTACAGTCATTCGGCCCGCAAGACGATTACGCTAACGTTTGACCGAATTCGCAGCTTACATTTTAAATCAGCAAAACTCGTGGCCGTGCCGTTCGGAAAAACATACCGGCAACGTGTTCGGCAAGTTCAGCGTCAAGGACTACGGGGGCTGAAGGTAACGGCTAACCGGGTTAGCGGGACGACGCAAACGACTAAGGCTAGTATCTTAACGACGTCGATTCCGTATTCTACCGGGTGGCAGTTGCGGGTGGATGGTCAGCGGGTTAAGACGCAACCGGTGAACTTAGCCTTTGTCGGGGCTAAGTTACCGGCCGGCCACCACCGGATCACGTTGACCTACCGAACGCCCGGGCTGCTAGTTGGGAGCTGGCTCTCGTTGGGCAGTGCGCTCAGCGTACTGGCCGTTGCCGCTTGGCGATTGTTTAGGTACTATCAGCATTAAGAATAAAAATATCCCGACGAACGGATGGGTTCGCCGGGATATTTTAGTCCGTATTAACTTGAATTTTAATCAGTTGTTCCGGAATTGTTGGTTGTTGCTTGAACTTGGCCCATTCTTGGTCCGCAACTAGCATCACCAACGGCGTACTGGTCGTAGTTAGCCAAGTTTTACGCGGGGTGATTTTGGCCAGCGTCTCGGTGAGATCGGCGTTGACCGGCGCTTCGGTCACTTGCCAAAGTCGGTGGCGGACGCCGGCGGGATCGGTAAATTCGCGGGTCGGCGCAAAGTGACCGACCCAGTCATCGATCAACATTTCAATCACCGGGTTTTGGACGTAGAGAACGGTGTTGATGCCGCCGGGTAGCATCGTGGTGACGCTTAGTTGTTCGGGCCAACTGGCTAGTAGTCGCCACTGGTGTACCCCGTCCTGGGTGAGTTCGTACCAGTAGTAGCTGTCGCCGGCCTGAACGGTTTCGTCGGCGGGGGTCCAGTCGCTGGCACCGCACGTCAGTTTTTGTAACCCACTGGCACTGGGAAGAATGGCCGTAAAGGGGTTGGTTTCCATGGTAAATCCCTCCTAATCGGGCTTGAGCATAGCATGGATTACCGAGCCCGGCAAGCAATCCCGCGGAAAATGTTCGTTGAAGGGTCAAGCTAACCGGGAAATGTGGTACAATTTAGCAAGCAAACATACGTTTTATTAAAGGAGTTTTGAAGTCGTGTATGAATACTTTCTCGGCCAGATTACCGATGTGACGCCGGCCTACGTCGTGATTGAGGTCAGTGGCATCGGTTATAAAGTTTTAACGGCCAACCCGTACCGCTATCAGGTCGGGCAATCCGCAGTTAAAATGTACATTCATCAAGCCGTTAGTGATAACGGGATGAGCTTATTCGGCTTTTACGACGCCGACGAAAAGGCACTGTTCGAAAAATTACTGAGCGTTTCCGGTATCGGCCCCAAGTCGGCGCTAGCCATTTTAGCGAATAATGACCATTCCGGCTTGATTCAAGCCATTAATCAAGAAAATGCAACGTACCTGACGAGTTTTCCGGGTGTCGGTAAGAAGACGGCGCAACAGATCGTCTTGGACCTTAAGGGTAAGCTGAACGATTTAAACGGCAACGTTACCGGCCAAACTGAGCTGGACGTGCCGGTGGCGGCAGAAGATGGCACCTTAACCGATGCCCTAGCTGCCCTGGCCGCGCTAGGCTATTCACAGCGCGAAGTTAAAAAGGTGACCAAGCCGCTTAAAGCCTACCAACAAACCAACTCAGCGGATACCAACGCCCTGTTAAGTGAAGGCTTGCGCTTATTGACGAAGTAAGGAGTGATCAATCAATGGACGACGACAAAATTTTATCGGGCGACAACACCGACGATGCCGAGGCGTCGTTAGAAAAATCGCTCCGGCCGCAAACGTTGGCCCAATACATTGGTCAAGACCAGGTTAAACACGAACTGGGGGTTTACATCGAGGCGGCCCGTAAGCGGGGCGAATCGCTGGACCACGTCCTGTTGTTTGGACCACCAGGGTTAGGGAAAACGACGCTTGCCATGGTGATTGCTAACGAGATGCAGGTCAACATTCGAACGACCAGTGGTCCGGCCATCGAAAAGCCCGGTGACTTAGTTGCGCTCTTGAACGAATTGGAGCCCGGTGATATTTTATTTATTGACGAAATCCACCGGTTACCGAAAATCGTTGAAGAAATGCTGTACTCGGCCATGGAAGATTTCTTTGTCGACATTGTCGTCGGGCAGGGGCCAACTGCGCACCCGGTCCACTTCCCGTTACCGCCGTTTACGTTAATTGGGGCGACGACCCGCGCCGGAATGCTTTCGGCACCGTTACGGGACCGCTTCGGCATCGTCGAACACATGGCTTATTACCAAGTGGCCGACTTAGAGGACATCGTGAAGCGGACGGCCGATATTTTCCAGACGTCGATCAAGGACTCTGGCGCCCACGAAATTGCCCGCCGTTCCCGGGGCACGCCGCGGATCGCGAACCGGTTATTTAAGCGGATTCGCGACTTTGCGGAAGTTGCCGACAAGGATGCGATCGATTCCAAAATCGTGAACCGGTCGTTGACCTATTTGCGAGTCGACCAAGACGGCCTGGACGAAACCGATAATAAATTATTACGAACGATGATCGAATATTACAACGGTGGACCGGTCGGGTTAGCCACGATTGCCGCTAACATTGGTGAAGAAACCGACACAATTGCGGAAGTCGTTGAACCGTACTTGTTACAAATCGGCTTTTTGAAGCGCACCCAGCGTGGCCGGGTCGTAACGATGAAGGGTTATCAACACTTAGGGTTACCGTACCCGCCGGAACAAAATAGATAGGAGCGAAACCATGAGCTTAACACTTGAAGATTTTGACTACGATTTACCACACGAATTAATTGCCCAGACCCCGATTAAGAAACGCGACGCGTCGCGGCTCCTCGAACTGGACCGTAAAACTGGCGAAATGCAGGACAAGCACTTTTACGACATCATCGACCAGCTGAACCCGGGGGACGCGGTCGTCATGAATAATTCACGGGTCCTGCCCGCGCGCTTATACGGCGTTAAGCCCGAAACCGGTGGTCACGCCGAAGTGTTGTTATTGCATAACACCGAGGGCGACGAGTGGGAAACGCTGATGAAACCGGCCAAACGCGCCAAGGTCGGCACGGTGATTTCCTTTGGTGACGGCCAGTTAACGGCGACCGTGACCGGTGAAAAGGAAGACGGGATTCGGATGATCGAATTCCATTACGATGGGATTTTTATGGAAATCTTGGAACGGTTGGGTGAAACCCCGTTACCACCGTACATCAAGGAAAAGCTCGACGCTCCCGACCGTTACCAGACGGTTTACGCGAAGGAAAACGGTTCGGCCGCTGCGCCAACCGCGGGCTTGCACTGGACCAAGGACTTATTACAAAAAGTTCAGGATAAGGGGGTCAAATTAGTTTACTTGACCTTACACGTGGGTCTGGGGACGTTCCGGCCGGTCGAAGAGGACAACATTGAAGACCATAAGATGCACAGTGAATTTTACCGACTGGACGAAGACGCTGCCAAAACCTTAAACGACGTGCGCAACAACGGTGGTCGGATCATCGCCACCGGGACGACTTCAATCCGGACGCTGGAAACGATTGGCACGAAGTTCAACGGTGAAATCAAGCCGGATTCCGGCTGGACCGACATCTTTATTAAACCGGGTTACCAGTGGAAAGTGGTTGACGCGTTCATTACGAATTTCCACTTGCCAAAATCGACGTTAGTGATGCTGGTGGCCGCCTTTACTGGTCGCGACATGATTTTGAACGCTTATCAGCACGCCATCGAGGAACGCTACCGCTTCTTTAGCTTTGGCGATGCCATGTTTATTCATTAAGCACAACTGAGTCTTGTAAGCGAGTCCGCTAGTGGGCTCGCTTTTCTGACGGTTGCGCGACTGGTGAGTAAAGGGCTTTCGTGCTATGATAGTCAGAGTTTAGCAACGTTTTTTACGGAGGAAAATACATGGAACCGGCAATTAAATACCGATTAATCAAAAAAGAAAAGCACACTGGCGCACGGCTGGGTGAACTAATTACGCCCCACGGGACCTTCCCGACGCCAATGTTTATGCCCGTTGGCACCCAGGCCAGCGTTAAGTCGCTAGCGCCCGAGGAACTCGACGCGATGGGGGCGGGCGTGATTTTATCGAACACGTACCACCTGTGGTTACGCCCCGGCGAACAGATCGTCAAGGAAGCGGGCGGCCTGCATAAGTTCATGAATTGGCACAAGGGGATCTTAACCGATTCCGGGGGCTTTCAGGTGTTCTCACTGGCTAAGAACCGCGACATTACCGAGGAAGGGGTCCACTTTAAGAACCACCTGAACGGGTCGAAGATGTTTTTGTCACCGGAAAAGGCGATTCAAATCGAAAATGATCTCGGCCCGGACATCATGATGAGTCTGGACGAATGCCCGCCGTTCTTTGAATCTTACGACTACGTCCGCCATTCGGTTGCCCGGACCAGCCGCTGGGCGGAACGGGGCTTGAAGGTTCACCAGCACCCCGATTACCAGGGCTTATTTGGCATCGTTCAGGGGGCCGGTTTTAAAGACCTACGGGAACAAAGCGCTAAGGACCTTGTCAGCATGGACTTTCCGGGGTATTCGATCGGGGGACTATCGGTCGGGGAATCCAAGGCGGAAATGAACCACGTGCTGGACTTTACGACACCACTGTTACCGGAAAATAAACCGCGTTACCTGATGGGGGTCGGCTCGGCCGACGCCTTGATTGATGGTGCGATTCGCGGGGTCGACATGTTCGACTGTGTCTTACCGACCCGGATTGCCCGTAACGGGACTTGCATGACCTCGCACGGCCGCTTAGTCGTCAAGAACGCCGCTTACGCCCACGACTTTTCGCCAATTGACGATAATTGTGATTGCTACACCTGCCGGAACTTTAGCCGGGCGTACGTCCGCCACTTGATCAAAGCCGACGAGACCTTTGGTTTGCGGTTGACTAGTTATCATAACTTATACTTCCTGTTGAACTTGATGAAGCAGGTCCGCCAAGCGATTCAGGACGATAATCTCCTGGAATTCCGGCAAAACTTCTTCGAAATGTACGGCTTTAATCAGAAAAACCCGAAAAATTTCTAGTCAGACTAGTATTTTATAGTGTTATTTGTTAAAGTTAAAGTTAGTCAAACTTTATACAATTTAGATTAGGAGCGATTTATAAAAATGACCAATATGGCATCAATTATTTTCATTGTCGCGATGTTTGCGTTCTTGTACTTCTTCATGATTCGTCCGCAACGTAAGCAGCAACAACAACACCAAAGTATGTTAAGTAAGATCAAGCGTGGCGATAAGGTCACCACGATTGGCCGCTTACACGGGGTTGTTGATGAAGTCAATGAAGCTGACAAGACCATCACGTTAGACTGTGACGGCATCTACTTGGTTTTTGATTTGAACGCGATTGCCAAAATCACGCCGGCCGAAACGGCTGAAAAGCCTGCTACCTCCGCTGCAGCGTCAACGGAAGCGGGTAGTGATGAAGCTGCCAGTGCCGATGCAACGGAAGCGGACAGTGCTGCTGATAGTGCGGCCAGTGAAGCTGACAGTAGTGCGGCTGATTCGGAAGCAAAATAAGGTTAACTTTAAGGGTGCGTCTGGAGAAATCCGGACGCCTTTTTTAATGCATTTTTGGCCAAGTGAAACGTACGTTCGTGTATAATGAAATTCAGAAGGAGGTGGGGGCCGTGGCCCAGTCAATTATTGAAGCGCCAATCAAAGTGGATGCGAGTCGTAAAATCATTCACGTTGACATGGACGCCTTTTACGCGTCGATTGAAGAACGCGAACAACCGGCGTACAAGACTCAGCCACTGGTCGTCGCTCACGATCCGCGGACGACCGGTGGCCGCGGCGTTGTGACGACTGCTAATTACGTCGCCCGCCAATACGGCGTTCACTCGGCCATGCCAGCGGCTAAGGCGCTTGAGTTGTGTCCCAAGGCGGTGTTTAAGACCCCCAATTTTCCGTTATACAGGGAAGTTTCGGCGCAAATTCACCGTATTTTTCACGAGTACACCGATAAAATCGAGCCGATTGCCTTTGACGAAGCCTACTTGGACGTGACCACCAACAAGAAGCAGATTCACAGTGCCGTCCAACTCGCCCACCAACTCCAACGTGAGATTTGGGAACAGACCCACCTGACGTGCTCGACCGGTATTTCCTATAACAAGTTTATTGCCAAGTTAGCGTCGGATTACCGTAAGCCGGCTGGGGTGACGATTGTGTTGCCGCAGGACGCCGAACCGTTTTTATGGCGGGAACCGATCGAAAAGTTCCGCGGCGTCGGCAAGAAGACCGTTCCAAAAATGCACGAGTTGGGGATCAAGACCGGCTGGGACTTATACCAGCAGTCCGAACTTAAATTAATTCAAAATTTTGGCAAGCTGGGTTATATTTTGTACCGGCGGGTGCGTGGGAGTGACGACCGGCCAGTCGAATATTTGCGGCAGCGTAAATCGATTGGTAAGGAGCGGACGTTCGGGCCGTTTTTGACTTCGACCGAGGAAGTTAACGATCACTTACGGGAAATTGCCCGGCTCGTCGCGGCATCGATGACTAGTCACCAGCGGCACGGTAAGACGCTGGTGTTAAAATTGCGGTACGGCGATTTTGTCACCATTACGAAGCGCCGGACCTTCGGCGAATTTTTACCGAACGACGCGCTGGTCTACTATCGTTATGCCAGTGAAATATTTGACGCGGTCGTCGACGACCATTTAGATAGCGGTGTGCGGTTATTAGGCATTACCCTGACCGGTTTAGCACCGTTGACTTTTGAGAACTTGACGCTGCCACTTTACCCGAATGAAAATTAATTTGTTTGGCGAAGTGGCGATTGTTCGGTATACTGGAGTACTGTGACAGCTTCAAGCCGCCAGTAAATTAAGAAATGGGAAGGATCATTATGACCGTCCAAACAGAAATTTTAACGTTAATTAAACAAGCAAAAACCATTATTATTCACCGCCACCAGCGTCCCGATCCGGATGCCATCGGGAGTCAACTCGGTTTGGCGGACGTGCTCAAAACAAGTTTTCCGGATAAAAAGGTGTTAGCCCCCGGCAAACAGTACCACGGTTTCGACTGGTTAGGCCAGATGGACGACGTGACCGAGGACGACTACCAAGACGCGTTGGTATTGATCCTTGACACGGCCAACCAACCGCGAATCGACGGCGAGTTTTGGCAAAAGGGAAAGACAGTGGTCAAAATCGACCACCATCCTAACGATGACGCGTTCGGTGATCCACAGTGGGTCGACGTGGACGCCTCGAGCACCAGTGAGATGATTTATAATTGGTACGCGCAAGTTGGCAACGAGCTAACGCTTAGTGCCAACGCGGCGCGACTACTCTACGCCGGCATTGTCGGCGATACCGGCCGCTTCTTGTACTCGGCAACTAAGCCAAGTACGATGCGGGCCGCCGCGGCTTTGATGGAAGCGGGGGCGGATGCTACCGCCGTTAACCGCATCGAGGATACGATCACCTTGCCGGTTGCTCGGTTGTCGGCCTACGTTTACGAACACCTAACGCAACTTGATTCGGGAGCCGCGTACGTTATTTTGACCAACGAATTAATGGATTCGTTCGAAATTGGCGACGCCAGCACCGCGGGGGTCGTACCGTTACCCGGTCGTATCGACACGGTTAAGTGTTGGGCGATTTTCGTCCAACAAAAGGAAGGCGACTTCCGGATTCGGCTACGGTCGAAGGGCCCGGCCATTAACGACCTGGCTAAAAACCACG
The DNA here is from genome assembly GCF_005405405.1 of Lactiplantibacillus plajomi. Lineage (GTDB taxonomy): Bacteria > Bacillota > Bacilli > Lactobacillales > Lactobacillaceae > Lactiplantibacillus > Lactiplantibacillus plajomi. The sequence goes on along the minus strand of NZ_BJDZ01000002.1, from coordinate 36,971 downwards.
GCGGTGGCGGCCACGCCATGGCCAGTGGCGCTAAGGCGGCTGACCAAGCGGAAATCGAAGCCGTTGTTCGCGAGCTGGACCAAGTAGCCAGCCACTATGAGAAAGAGGTTTAAGTATGACCGCAAGTTTTGAAGAATTTAAATTACAGCCGTTTTTGATGCAGGCGTTAACCGAAATTAATTTTCGTAAACCGACCAAGGTGCAAGAAAAGTTAATTCCAGTCATCGCGGCCGGGCGCAGCGTTATCGGGCAATCGGCGACGGGGAGTGGGAAGACCCACACCTTCTTACTACCGATGATTAACCAGCTTAACGCCGACGAACGGCGGGTCCAAGCCGTCATTACGACCCCGAGTCGGGAACTAGCGTACCAAATTCAGGCGGCTGCTAAGCAGTTGATCAAGCATAGTCCCAAGGCGATTCACATCGGCTTGTACGTTGGTGGAACCGATAAGCAGGACCAAATTGACAAGTTACACCGCCACCAACCCCAATTAATTATCGGGACGCCGGGCCGGATTTTAGACCTAATGCGCTCACAAGCGTTAGACGTGCACACCGCCACTCAGTTAGTGGTTGATGAAGCCGATATGACGCTCGACCTCGGCTTCCTGGACGTCGTTGACCAAATTGCCGGGCGGATGCCGGCCGACCTGCAAATGTTGGTCTTTTCGGCCACCATGCCGCAAAAACTCACACCGTTTTTGAAGAAGTACATGAATAACCCGGTCATGGAAGAAATTCCGGTTGAATCGGTGATCAGTCCAACCATTGATAACTGGTTGATTTCGACTAAGAGTCACGATAAAAATAGTATTATTTACCGCTTGTTAACAATCGGTGAACCGTACCTAGTCTTGATTTTTGCCAACACGAAGGAACGGGTTCAGGAACTGACCCGCTATTTACGGCAACAGGGCTTAACGGTTGCGATGATTCACGGGGATATTCAACCGCGGGAACGTAAGCGGGTGATGCGGGACGTCCAAAACCTGAAGTATCAATTCGTGGTCGCTACCGACCTGGCCGCCCGTGGGATTGATATTCAAGGGGTGTCGCACGTCATTAATGACGACATTCCAACCGACTTGGAATTCTTTATTCACCGGGTCGGCCGGACCGGTCGTAACGGTATGCCCGGGACGGCAATTACGCTTTACAGCCCCGGTGAAGAGGATAAGGTCAGCGCGGTCGAAGCGATGGGGATTAAGTTCGAACCCAAAGCCATCCGTGACGGCGAAATCGTCGACTCTTACGATCGGAACCGCCGGACTAAGCGCGGACCAAAGCAGGAAAAGTTGGACCCAACCTTGATTGGCTACGTCAAGAAGTCGAAGAAGAAAATCAAACCGGGCTATAAACGCCGCATTCGTAAAAAGATCAGTGACAAGGCCCGCATGGATCGCCGAATCGAGCAACGGGCCGCGGCTCGTAAAGCCCGTAAGGATCGGAAGTCTTAATGGGCTAAGGTGATTGACAAGCCCGCCCAAGACTCATATACTTTTCAAAGTAAGGACATGTTCAAAGCGCATGACAGTCAAGAAACACTTTGGTTGCTGGAAAAAGTGCGGTGCGGTTTGGATGCTACCTGGAAGTGCTGACTAGCAAACTAGTCCGTTTCTCAGCGTTAATGAGCTTAAGGGGTAAACGAACACATCGTTGCAAGCAAAGTGGTACCGCGTTAACAGCGTCTTTGCTCGCAACGGTGTTTTTTTGCCTAAATGCATAAATCAGAAAGGGTGCCAAATTTAATGAAACAATTGAGTAGTAGTGAAATTCGGCAAATGTACCTGGACTTTTTCCACGAAAAGGGCCACACCATCGTACCGAGTGCCTCACTGGTTCCGGTCGATGATCCGACCTTACTTTGGATCAACTCCGGGGTCGCCACAATGAAGAAGTACTTTGACGGGTCGGTCGTCCCGGATAACCCGCGGATGACCAGTTCGCAAAAGAGTATCCGGACCAACGATATTGAAAACGTTGGTCGGACTGCCCGTCACCATACGTTATTTGAAATGCTGGGGAACTTCTCGGTCGGTGATTACTTTAAGAAGGAAGCCATCGCGTGGGCGTGGGAATTATTGACCTCACCGAAGTGGTTTGGTTGGGATCCGGACAAGCTTTACATGACGGTTTACCCTAAGGATACCGACGCGGTTAAGTACTGGGAAGCGACCGGCGTTAGCCCTGACCACATCATCAAGGTCGAAGATAACTTCTGGGACATCGGTCAAGGCCCGTCCGGTCCGGATTCAGAAATCTTCTACGATCGCGGTGAGGCCTTTAATAACTTAGCGGCCGATGATCCGGAAAACTACCCGGGTGGCGAAAACGAACGCTACTTGGAAGTTTGGAACATCGTGTTCTCACAATTCAATCACACCCCGGAAGGCACCTACGAACCGTTACCACGGAAAAACATTGATACGGGGATGGGGCTTGAACGGGTCGTTTCGATTTTCCAAAACGCGCCGACTAACTTTGAAACCGACTTATTCTTGCCAATTATCCGCAAGACTGAGGAACTGAGCGCTGACAAGCATTACGGGGACAATGACCAGGACGACGTTTCCTTTAAAGTAATCGCCGACCACGCGCGTGCGATTACCTTTGCAATTTCCGACGGGGCCTTACCTTCAAACGAAGGTCGCGGCTACGTCATTCGCCGTTTGATTCGGCGGGCCATTTTGCACGGTCAAAAGTTAGGCTTGAAAGAAGCCTTCTTAGATAAACTGGTGCCAATCGTTGGCGAAATCATGCAATCGCACTATCCGGACGTCTTGAAGAACGCGGCCTACATTGAAAAAATCGTTGCTTCTGAAGAAAGTCGGTTCAACGAAACGTTGAACGACGGCCTCAGTTTACTGAATAACTTGATTGCCGAAACCAAGCAGGCTGGTCAGGATACCTTGCCTGGTAAGGACGCCTTTAAGTTATACGATACGTACGGCTTTCCGTTCGAATTAACCAAGGAATACGCGGGCGACGAAGACATGCAAGTCGATGAAGCCGGCTTTGAAACCGAAATGAAGGCACAACGCGACCGTGCCAGAAAAGCCCGTAGCGGTGCCAAGTCGATGGGGGTTCAACGGAGCCTCTTAATCGATATCAAGACACCGAGTGAGTACGTGGGTTACGACGAATTAACCGACGTTGACGGTGTGTTGACTGACATTATTGTTGATGAACAGCTGGTTGATACGGTTGAAAGTGGCACCGCCGAAATGTTTTTCAGTAAAACGCCATTCTACGCCGAAATGGGGGGCCAAGTTGCCGACCGCGGGGTGATTTTGAATGCTGATGGTCAGACGGTGGCGAAGGTGACCGACGTGCAAAACGCACCGAACAAGCAACACCTGCACACCGTTAAGGTCTTAAAACCAATGCATAAGGACCAAACGTACCGCTTGAACGTCGATTTGGCCTTCCACGCGAAGGTCGAAAAGAACCATACGGCGACCCACTTGCTGGACCAAGCTTTGCGTGACGTACTGGGTGAACATACCCAACAAGCCGGTTCGCTGGTCGAACCTGACTACTTGCGGTTTGACTTTACCCACTTTGGTCAGGTGACCGACGAAGAATTGGCGAAGGTTGAACAAATCGTCAACGATAAGATTTGGGCGGCACTCCCGGTCAAAGCCATCCAGACCGACCAGGAAACCGGCCATAAGATGGGTGCCATTGCCGTCTTTACTCAGAAATACGGTAAGATCGTGCGGGTCGTCTCAATTGGTGATTACTCAATCGAGTTTGACGGTGGGACCCACGTTAAAAATAGTAGTGAACTCGGGCTCTTCAAGATTGTTTCCGAAGGGGGCGTCGGTGCCGGAGTTCGCCGGATCGAAGCCGTTACTTCGAAGGAAGCCTTTGAATTGTTAGCTAACGAGGAAACGACCTTGAAACGGGTTGCGGCCCAAGTCAAGGCACCGCAGTTGACCGACGTGCCGGACCGGATCAGCCAGTTACAAGCGGACTTGAAGGCCGAACAACAAAAGAGTGCCAAGTTGGAAAGTCGCTTAGCCAAGCAACAGGCTGGTGCGGTCTTCGAACAAGTCGAAGACGTGAACGGTACGACCTTGATTGCCCAAGCCATCGACGTTTCCGGTATGGATCAACTCCGGCAACTCGGCGATACTTGGAAAGCCAAGCAGTATTCCGACGTGCTGGTCTTAGGGACGGTCATCGGTGAAAAGGTCAACTTGTTAGTTGCGGTCAGTGACGACAAGGTCAAGGCCGGCATCAAAGCGGGCGACCTGATCAAAGCCATCGCACCAAAAGTTGGTGGCGGTGGTGGCGGTCGGCCAACTCTTGCCCAGGCGGGTGGTAAGAACCCGGCCGGTTTACCAGATGCCATGCAAGCGGCTCACGATTGGTTGGCAGCCAAGTAATTTAGTAACCAGTTAATGTAAAGTCGTGTTGGAAAGGCTGTGACGTTAGTCACAGCCTTTTGTGTGTCTCCGAATATTGATAGCCGAAACGTGCGCCCAAAGTCAGTTGGCTCCGCTTAACCCCGTAGGTCCACCAATCCAAGCCCAGAATTATTCGCCCTCTGCCGTTAATGCTCACCAACTCACCGACTTTTGGCACACGCTTTTTTTGTTACGAATGTGTTACATCAGAATGGATTGATTGTACTTCATATGGGCATTTAGTAGAATAGATTAGAAGCGGAAACTAGCGGGAGGTGCTTTATATGAGTTCATTAGACAAAACAATGTATTTTGACTTCGACAATGACAGCGTTAAGGATGTCCACGACACGCTAACGACGGTTTATGAAGCGTTACAGGAAAAGGGCTATAACCCGATTAACCAGATTGTGGGTTATTTGCTATCTGGTGATCCAGCGTATATCCCGCGCTTGAACGACGCTCGGAATTTAATTCGTAAGCATCAGCGTGACGAAATTATTGAAGAACTGGTCAAGTCATATTTGAAGGCAGACAAGGATGTAAATGCATGAAGTTAATGGGGTTAGATGTCGGTTCCAGAACTGTCGGCGTTGCCGTAAGTGATATTTTCGGCTGGACCGCGCAGAGTGTTGAAATTGTGCGGATCAACGAAGATGAGGAAGAATTTGGAATTGACCGAATTGCGGAATTAGTCAAGGAACACGACACCCAGGGGTTCGTGCTCGGCTTACCCAAGAACATGAATAATAGCTTGGGACCACGGGCCGAGGCGTCTCAGCATTACGGTGACTTACTCACGGCCCGTTTCGGGATGCCTGTCGACTTTGAAGACGAGCGTCTGACGACTGTTGAAGCCGAACGGATGCTGGTTGAAGAAGCTAATACGTCGCGTAAGAAGCGTAAAAAGGTGATCGACAAGCTTGCCGCTAGCCTGATCTTACAAAACTACCTTGACCGTCACGGCAAACTCACAAAAGAATAGCGAGGAACTAACATGAGCCAAAACCAAAGTAACGAAAACGACGTCATTACCTTAGTTGACGACGATGGTAACGAAACTTTATTTAATATTTTATTTACGTTTGATTCCAAAGATTTTGGACATTCGTACATCTTACTGTACCCGGCTGACGCTGCGGCGGACGATGAGGTTGATATTCAAGCCTACATCTTCGACCCGGCCGATGGCGATAACGGGGAATTACAACTGATCGAATCCGACGAAGAGTGGGACATGGTCGAACAAGTGTTAAACACGTTCTTAGCCGAAGACGGCGGGATGCAGTAATTAATTGCCGAAAGAACGGCGCGCCACACCAACGAACGTTGATGTGACGCGCCGTTTTACTATGCACTTTTCCGCGCCGGTGACCTAAGTAAACGTCCCCCGAGGCTGCCACGAATAATAATTGCCATTTTCTTGCCGTCAATTGAGTCGTTAAGCGCGGTAATGGTTTATAAGCCGAAGAACTGGCGGTAAACCAGGATTCCGATAATACCGCCAACGATTGGGGCTACGACCGGTACCCAGCCGTATTCCCAGTGTGAGGACCCCTTATTTGGTACGGGGAGGAGCGCGTGAACTAACCGCGGGCCGAGATCACGGGCGGGGTTCAGTGCTGGTCCGGTCGGTCCCCCTAAGGAGATCACCATGGCAGCAATCAGTAGACCGACCCCGATGTTGGCGATATCGACGTTTTGGTGGAAAAACATCCCGCGGTACAGCCCCATGGCACCGAATAAGAGTACGGCGGTGCCGACCGTTTCGGTAATAAAACCGTTTAACGGACTGTTAGCTTCGTCGCTAGTTGCAAACGTCCCTAAAACGCAGTTGGCGTCGGTCGTTTCTTTATAGTGGGGCCAGTAAACGATTAAGATTAAAATTTGACCGGCCATTGCCCCTAAAAATTGCCAAATCAAATAAGCGGTGACGTGTGACCAGGGGAAAATCCCGGCAACGGCCTGCGCCAACGTAACGGCTGGGTTCAAGTGGTTCCCAGAGATGGAACCGAACATCATTGCGGGGAGCATGACCCCTAAACCGTAACCGGAAGCGACGAGTAGCCAGCCCCCGTTAGCCAGTCCCGGGTCATCGTTCCCGGTCGTGTTTTTCAGAAACGCATTGGCGACAGCCCCGTTACCCAGAACGACTAGGATCAACGTTCCAAAAAATTCCGCTGCGTAGCGTGCATCCCATGAACCTGTCATGAAAAATCCTCCTTTACGTGGTATTAATCAGCCTTGGTAAATTGAACTATAACAGAAAACTTACCTTATGTAAACGCTTTCTTTGCTGAAACAACGCGATTCAATACAATTAATAATGTTTTCACAAACCGAATTGGTACGGCTAATGATCAAACGGTAGGCGCGACCTTCCCGCCGCCAATCGGTGACTAGCGGAACGGTCAATTCTAAGGTTCGCATAAACGCCCGTATCATGCTAAAATATGTAATGTTACTGAAAGGAGGTTGGATGTTGATGACTGAAACGAAGCGCCGTTTTAAGGCGGAAATCGATGGTAAAACGTACACCATCATTGGTACGGCATCCGATCGTCACATGCAAACGGTGACCCGGATGATGAATGAACAGATTGACGAATTAAAAAAATTAGCACCGAACCTTTCGGATCAGCAGGTGGCGACGTTGCTCGCCTTCAACGCGATCTCAGACCAGGTGGATAAACAAGCAGAACTATTGAAGATGCAAACGGAGGATGCTGACAAGTAACTGCAGCCTCTTTTTTTTTGCAACCTTCGTGATTCAGGTTCAAGCTTCGGAGGTTAAGTTAGTGAATCCTAAAGTATTAAACACCTTAGAATATCAACAAATTAAGCAGCAGTTGGCACCGTACCTAGTGTCGGCGGCTGGTCAAAAAGAATTAAACGCTTTGACGCCGTTGAACGACCAAGCAGCGATTCAACTAGCGTTAGATGAAACCAACGACGGGGCGGAAGTTTACCGGCTGAAGGGTGGTATTCCGATTGCTCGCCTCGCCGACATTACGCCGCACATGAAGCGCTTAGCAATCGGCGCCACCTTAAACGGGAGTGAACTGGGCCAGGTTGGTCGGGTTCTCAAAACGACCCGGGCAATCACCCGTTTCTTTGACGACTTATTGGAGGACGCTCCAGAAAATGACATTCGCCATTTATTTGACGAAGTTCAGCAGTTGGTGACGTTACCAGAAGTGACAAAGCGCTTGGCGACCGCTATTGAAGGCGACGGTCACATCACCGACGACGCGTCACCACAGTTGAGCACCATTCGCGGCAACATTACCCGAACGGAAGCCGAAATCCGTGGCAAAATGGAACACTACACCCGCGGGCGCGACGCCAAGTATTTGAGTGATCCAATCATTACGATTCGAAACGACCGTTACGTGATCCCGGTCAAGGCGGAGAACCGCTCGCGCTTTGGCGGTATCGTCCACGACCAAAGTGCCAGTGGCCAGACGCTGTTCATTGAACCGCAGGCGGTCATGGCGTTAAACGACCGCTTACGACAAAATCAGGTTGCTGAAAAACAGGAAGAACAGCGGATTTTAGCTGAACTGTCCAACTTGATTGCGCCGTACCAGGAAGAAATTAAACAAAATGCGGCTTTGCTGGGGCACTTTGACTTTATTAACGCCAAGGCCCGTTACGCCCACGATACCCGTGCGACTGAACCGAGCCTATCGGCGACCAATGCCGTTTATTTGCGGCAGGCACGCCACCCGTTGATTGACGCCAAGAAGGTGGTCGCCAACGATATTAGTTTGGGCACCGACTATCAGGCCATTGTCATCACCGGTCCGAACACTGGTGGGAAGACGATTACCTTAAAGACCTTGGGATTACTGCAACTGATGGGCCAGTCGGGGTTATTTATTCCGGTTGACGAGGGCAGTCGCATTGGGATTTACGACGAAATTTTTGCCGATATTGGTGACGAGCAGTCGATTGAACAAAACCTAAGTACCTTTTCTTCGCACATGGAAAACATCGAGCATTTCTTAAATGTCATCGATGACCGTAGCCTCGTGTTGGTCGATGAACTGGGTGCCGGGACCGACCCGCAAGAAGGGGCCGCGCTGGCAATTGCCATCTTGGATGCCATCGGGGCGTCGGGAAGCCAGGTCGTCGCCACGACCCACTACCCGGAATTAAAGGCCTACGGGTTTAACCGGCCGGACACGATCAACGCTAGCATGGAGTTCGATGAACAAACCCTGAAGCCGACTTACCGGTTGCTAGTCGGTATTCCTGGTCGCAGTAACGCGCTCGACATTGCCCAACGGCTAGGAATTCCGCGGAGCATCGTGGATCAGGCCCGTTCGCTGACCGACAGTGATAGTCAGGACTTAAACGCGATGATTGCCGATTTGGTGGCAAAACGTAAGCGGGTCGAGGACGAGCAACAGCAGTTAAACGACCAATTAGCGGATTCAGAAAAGCTGCACCGGCAGTTGAAGAGTGAATTTAACGCTTACCAGCAACGTAAGGATCAGCTGGTGGAAGACGCCAAGGTTGAGGCTAACGCCATCGTTGCAACGAGCAAGACTAAGGCGGACGCCATCATTGCCGATTTACGCCAAAAGCAGTTAGCTGGCGGTCGCAGTAGCGTTAAGGAAAATGAATTGATCGATGCCAAGGGCGCCCTAAACGCGCTCGAACAGCAGCCGAAGCTCAAGAAGAACCGGGTGCTGCGACGCGCCAAGGCCCAACAATCGTTCCACGAAGGTGACGACGTACTGGTGAAGTCGTACGGCCAACGCGGCGTGCTGGTACAAAAGATGGGGGACCATCAGTGGGAAGTACAACTTGGCATCCTTAAGATGAAAATTGCCGAGGGCGACATGGAAAAAGTCAAGCCGGAAGGGGAACCTAAACGGGCCCGGGCAACGGTTCAAAGCGCCCATGCGAGTCACGTTTCGCCTAACCTTGACTTACGGGGCGTGCGCTATGAAGACGCGATGACCCGGGTCGACCGCTACATTGACGCGGCGTTATTAGCCGGGTACCCGTCCGTGACCATCGTGCATGGTAAGGGGACCGGGGCGTTACGCCAAGGCATCACCGACTATTTGAAGACCAACCGGCAGGTCAAGTCGTTCCACTTTGCCGCGCCGAACCACGGCGGGAACGGTGCAACCGAAGTTGAATTTAAGTAATCGGGAATTAAATTGTGAACGAATTATTTGTGTTATTAAGCGTAACTGCGTATACTTACTAATAGTAACAAATATCTATTTAGGGAGGCCGATTTAAATGGTCGCAGCAACTACGGATAAAACTTTTGAAAAAGACACTGCTACGGGAGTCACGTTAACGGACTTTTGGGCAACTTGGTGTGGTCCTTGTCGGATGCAATCACCAGTTGTGGAACAACTAGCGGATGAAATGGGTGACCAAGTCACATTTAACAAAATGGACGTGGATGCTAATCCCGACACGGCAAGTAACTTTGGTATCATGAGCATTCCAACCTTGCTAGTTAAAAAGGATGGCGAAGTTGTTGACACGCTCGTGGGTTACCACTCTAAGGAACAAATCAAACAAAAATTAGATCAATATCTGTAAACTAAACTTTGCGGGTTACAAAAAAGACGGCCAAATTGGTCGTCTTTTTTTAGTCCTCGGGTTGCTCGTTCGGGTCGCTTTCAGGGTGCATAATCTCAATCGGGGTCTGTGGGTCGGCGTTGGTTAGTGGTTGTTGATGGTCGACCGTGACGGAAATGCGCAGCCGCATCCGGTTTTGAAAGGTAATCTCGGCCTCACTAACACACCCAAAGCGTTGGACCGCTTGTTCAGCGAGAAAGCCGGTTTCCAACATGAAGTCCGGTTTTTTAACGGCGGCGCTACGGCGGGCGACCGGTTCACCGGTCAGTTCGTAAGTGATAACGGTGTCGGTGGCCTTAATCAATACCAGGTGGCCCCAGCCGGTCTGCTCAAAAAAGGTCACTAGGTCGTCCGTTGAGCCCAGTGGAAATTGACGGGCGAGGTCCTTGCCCGCCCAGTAAAGGATTCCACTACTTTCATCTCCGAGTAGGTTGGGAATTAGGGCGTCGCGTAGAACTTCCACGCTTAACACGGAGGTTCGAATGGCGTTGCCCGCAAATTGAGAATAAAAGTCGTTTGACATAATAGGTCCTTTCCGTGCGTAAAATCGTGGCGCTGTAACCACAGTATAATAGATATTATACCTTGTTTGCGAAAAAAAACGGGCTTTTTTGAAAGTATGAACCGAAACTTTACAAATTTGTGACAATTGGTCTGGCTTGAAATCATTTTCAAAAAAGAACATAATGTAGTTTCAGAATTCAGTGAACGGAGATTTTGAAAATGTCAGATGAACATGCAATTGGTTTCATGGATTCCGGCGTTGGCGGATTAACGGTCGTTAAGCAGGCGTTAAAGCAGCTGCCACGTGAAACGGTCTACTTTATTGGCGACCAGGCCCGCTTACCGTACGGCCCGCGTCCCGGTGAGCAGGTACGCGCCTTTTCGTGGCAGATGGCGAACTTCTTGATGCGTAAAAAGATCAAGATGCTGGTGATTGCGTGCAACACGGCGACCGCCGCGGCGTTAGCCGATTTAAAGGCGAAGTTACCGATTCCGGTCATCGGGGTGATTGCACCGGGATCGCGGGCGGCGATTAAAGCGTCCACGAGTCACCGGATTGGGGTGATTGCGACGGCTGGCACCATTAAGAGTGGGGCCTACTACCAGGCCATCACCAACCAACAACCGGGGGTGACGGTCGTTTCCGAAGCCTGTCCGAAATTCGTTCCGTTGGTCGAGTCCAACGAGTACCACTCACCGGTGGCGAAGCGGGTCGTTGCGGAATCGTTACAGCCGTTTAAGACCCACCAGGTTGACACGCTCGTGATGGGCTGTACCCATTACCCGCTGTTGCGGCCGTTGATCCAGAACGTCATGGGACCAGACGTAACGCTGATCGATTCGGGGGCCGAGACGGTCAACGACGTTTCGTCGGTTTTATCGTACTTGGGAATTGCAAATACCAGCGCAACGAAACGTTATCCAGATGAATATTTTACTACCGGTTCACCGGACCAGTTTGCGGCAATTGCCGAGGATTGGCTTGAACGACCGGACTTCAAAGTGACCCACGTTGAGATAGGAGATGAACCAAGTGACGCAACCACATACCCTGATTATCGCCACGAATAATCCCAATAAAGCGCGCGAGTTTGCGGCGATGCTTAAAGATTACGAGATTGAGATTAAAACGTTGGCGGACTTTCCCGCCATTCCTGAAATCAAGGAAAACGGCATTACCTTTGAAGAAAACGCCACCAAGAAGGTCCAGACGGTGGTGACGGCGACCGGACTCCCAGCGATTGCGGACGATTCTGGTTTAATGGTCGACGCGTTACACGGTGATCCGGGCGTCTACTCCGCCCGCTACGCCGGTGACCATAACGATGCGGCCAATAATGCCAAGTTACTGGCAAACTTGGGCGGCGTGCCGACTGAGAAACGGACGGCGACCTTCCACACCACGCTGGTTGCTTTGAAGCCTAACGGTGCGAAGTTGGTCGTTAACGGTGAGTTACCGGGTCGCATCCTGGCAACGCCGCGCGGAGCTAACGGTTTCGGTTACGACCCGTTGTTTTGGTCGTCCCGTTACCAGAAGTCGTTGGCGGAGTTAACGGCGGCGGAAAAGAACGCCATTAGTCACCGCGGTGTGGCGTTGCGACGCTTAATGGAAAAATTTGAAGAATGGTGGGTGCAAGCATGAAATGTTTAGTTGTCAGTGATAGTCACGGGGACCGGGATATTTTAGTTCAGCTATTGGCCGCTTACCGTGGCAAAGTCGACGCCTTCTTTCACTGTGGCGATTCGGAGTTAGCGGCTGACGACGCCGTTTTTGACGAGATGGCGGTCGTTCGCGGTAACATGGACTTTGACGATCAGTTCCCAGCGGTTGTGACCCAAACGGTTGCCGGGGTCCCCGTTTACATGACGCACGGCCACTTAGTCGGGGTCAACATGGGCCTCTCGTATTTATTAGCGGATGCTAAGGCGGCCAACGCGCAGCTAGTATTTTTTGGCCATACCCACCAGTTAGGCGTTGAACGTCACGACGGGATGCTCGTGTTAAATCCGGGCAGCATTAGTTTACCCCGCGGTGAATTTACCCGTTTGGGCGGAACTTACGCCATCGTCACCACTGATTCCAAGGGGGTTAGCGTTCAGTATTACGACCGCCAGCGCCGCGCAGTTCCGGAGCTAGCCTTTAACTTTCCCGGATAAAAGATTGTTAAAAATTCGTTCAGACAGCTTAACTTAATAGCGTTTTCAGGTAAAATAAGGGTATGAACCTGAAAGAGGGGTGTCTGGATGTTAATTCAACCAGTCAAGGACATGCTGATGCGCAATGCCAACCATTACTTAATTCCGGCCGACATTGTTGCGAACGTGCAAGCGGATAATAACCTGTACCACGCGTTTCTCGTCCTGACCAAGATCAAGTACTCAAGAATTCCGGTCCTCGATAATGCCGGTCATTTTAAGGGCTTGATCTCATTACCAATGATCACCGAGCAAATGCTGGGGTTTGACCAGTTGAACGTGGATGTCTTGATGGAAAAGCGCGTCAGTGACGTGATGGAAACGGCAGTGAAGACGGTGCCGAACGTGGACGACGTCGAGGCGACGTTGCACATGATGATCAACGACCCGTTCGTCCCGGTCGTTAGTGATGACGGGATGTTTCTGGGAATCGTGACGCGCCGGGAATACATGAAGAGTTTTAACTTTTTGACCCATGAAATTGGGAAACAGTATGATATGATTGAAAAGGATTTTTCAACTAACGAAAAACCAAAATGACAATAATGGAGGGTCTCCAATGGCAAAATTAGATGCACAAGCAATTATTAATTACATTGGCAGTGCGAAGAAAACAACGCCCGTTAAAGTTTACGTCAAGGGGCAGTTAGACCAACTGGACGTTCCAGCTGGTATCAAGACCTTTTTCAGCGGTAACGCTGGGGTCCTTTTCGGCGACTGGGCCGACGTTGAACCTTTCTTAAAGGCGAACGCCAGCTTGATTGAAGATTACCAATTAGAAAACCAAGCGCGCAATTCAGCGGTTCCAATGGCCGATTTAAAGCAGTATAACGCCCGGATCGAACCCGGTGCGATTATTCGCGACCAAGTCTTAATCGGGGATAACGCCGTTGTCATGATGGGGGCCGTGATTAATATCGGGGCCGAAATTGGTGAAGGCTCAATGATCGATATGGGCGCCATCCTTGGTGGTCGTGCGATTGTTGGTAAAAATTGTCACATTGGTGCCGGCACCGTGTTAGCCGGTGTGGTAGAACCACCTTCGGCTAAGCCGGTACAAATTGACGATGACGTGCTGATTGGTGCGAACTGCTCCGTTTTGGAAGGCGTTCACGTTGGTAAGGGCGCGGTAATTGCTGCTGGCGCCGTGGTTATCAGTGACGTAGCCCCTAACACCGTTGTTGGTGGCGTTCCGGCACGCAAGCTCAAGGATATTGACGATAAGACCAAGAGCAAGACCGAATTAATGAGCGAATTGCGGCACCTTTAAAAGTTGGGGGGATAAATAATGGCATTACGGGAAACCGATTTAATTCCGATTTATCGACATCTCCACCAGATTCCCGAACTAGGATTAGAAGAACACGAAACGCAGGCTTACTTGTTGTCAATTATCCGGGCCATGCCGCAGGATTACTTGACGATTAAAACGGTGCCGACGTTGGATACCGCAATCTTAGTCAAAGTTAGTGGTCAAAAGCACGGTTACCGGATCGGTTATCGGACCGACATCGACGGCTTACCGGTGACTGAACAGACTGGCTTGCCGTTTGCGTCAAAACACCCGGGGCGAATGCACGCCTGTGGTCATGATATTCACATGTCGGTAGCGCTCGGAATTTTAAGCTACTTTGCTGAGCACCAACCGGTAACCGATATGATTTTTATGTTCCAACCGGCCGAGGAAAATGCGTCGGGTGGCAAACGGTTATACGAAAGCGGCGCGTTAACGGCCGACTGGATGCCGGACGAAATCTTTGCGTTTCACGATAACCCGAACCTACCGACCGGTGCAATTGGCTGTCGGATGGGCACCCTGTTTGCGGGGACTTGTGAAATTCACGCCCACCTGAGCGGGAAGAGCGGACACGCCGCTTATCCGCACCAGGCCAACGACATGGTCGTGGCCGGGTCGGCACTGGTTCAACAGTTACAAACCATCGTTGCGCGTAACGTGGACCCGATTCAAAGTGGGGTCGTGACGCTAGGTCACTTTACCGCCGGCACGATCGGCAACGTGATTGCTGGTGAAGCCCAAATCGACGGCACGATCCGGGCGCTGACTCAGGAGATGAACGAACACATCCAACAACGGGTGCGGACGATCACCGAAGGGGTAGCGCTGGCTTACGATTGCCACGTTGATTTGAAACTCAACCAGGGCGGTTACTACCCGGTTGAAAATAACGATGCGATTACGGCCGACTTCATGCAGTACATGCAGGCCAATCAGCAGGTCAACTTTATTGAAACCGAACCGGCCATGACCGGTGAAGACTTTGGTTACCTGATCCACCAAATTCCGGGCACGATGTTCTGGTTAGGTGTGGATAGCCCGTATTCACTGCACTCGGAGCACATGGTCCCGCACACGGCTGCCATTATGCGCGCCGTTGATGCGATGACCGGCTACTTGACCCACCGAAATGACTTACAACAATAATTAAAACGGATCCCACGAGTCGCTGAGTGAGCTGACTTTTGGGATCCGTTTTAATTATTATTTTGCGAAAAAGGGAGCGGTGACCATGTCACGGCTCCCTTTGACTATTTCACTGGACTTAACGGCACCCTTGGTGAGGGCAACGTGATTCCGGCGGCCTTCGCTGCGTCAAGGTAGGCGGCTAAAAAGTCGCGTTGGATCGCAAACTGCATCCCGTTTTTAACGTAGAATTGGACGCGAAAGACTAACGTGCCGTCAGCCTGGGTGGTGACGCCCTGAATATCGGGCTCACCGATAATATCCGGGTACTGTTTGACCAGCTTGACGTTGGTCGTGTCGATAACCGAGGTAAGCTGACTGACCGGGGTGGCCGTCAGAATTGGTAAGTCGATCAGCACCCGCATGTCGTTACGCGACTGGTTGCTAATAATTAGGATTCGGCGGTTGGGAATGAAGTTCAAGGTCCCGTCCGGACTGGTTACCTGGGTCGTCCGGAGCCCGATGGCGGAAACGGTTCCCTCGACCGCTTCGATTTTAACGTAGTCGCCAACGTCGATCTGGTCTTCTAGTAGAATAAAGAAGCCGGTGACGATGTCACTAACGAAGCCCTGGGCACCTAGTCCTAACGCCACACTGAAAATCCCGGCGGAGGCGATCAGGGTTCCGACCGGCACACCGAGGACGGATAAAACGGCGTAGATCCCGAAGAACATGATGATGTAGTGGTAAATGTTCAGCGTTAACGTGTAAATCGTGGAGATCCGGTTATTAGCCGTATCGCTCGTTTTCGCGTTAGAGATGAAAATGTGATGGATCAGGCGTTTGCCGAGACGGTCGATGATCCAAAACAGTAAAATAAAGAGTACAATTTCGATGACCTTACCACCAATGTTGATGATAATTTGTTGCCAATCGATTTTTTTGGCCAGCTTAACCCAGACCGAAACTTGCTTGGTCGGGGTGTCCACGGCGAGTAAATAGGGCGCAAACATGACTTCACCTTCAAATTAAAATGTCTGTTCACTAGTTTAGCAGACTTTTTGGGTTCAACCAAGCACCGGGCTGAGTTTTCTGCAAAAGACTACCCGCACGAGGTTGTAAGCACTTTTTTGATTGAAGAATATTTAAGACAATGCTATGCTAGTTCTAATGTAAGGGCAGTTGAAGGAGGAATTTGCACATGATTACACACATTGCGGGCATTATTGCCGCCATTGCGTTTTTATTGTTAGTAATCTTTATTGGGATATTCCTGATTCGGATTACCAAGACCATGGGGGAAGTCAATCGGAGCCTAGGTACCATCACGGATGACGTGGACGCCCTGTCGCACCAGACCGAAAAAATTATGGCGAACGCCAACGAATTGTTGAAGGACGTCAATGGTAAGGTGGCCACGATTGATCCAGCCTTTCAGGCAATGGGTGACTTGGGTCAGAGCGTTTCGGACCTTAACGCGGCGACCCGTGACCTGACGGAGAAAATTGGTAAGTCCAACGAAAAACGGCACAAGTTCTCCAGCGCCAGCAAGGTCGGTAAAGCCGCCTTCGATGTCTACCGGAACCGGCGTTCAAAAAATAATAGTGAGGAGTCTTAATTATGTCAAAAAAGGGATTCTTATTTGGTTTAGCCGTGGGTAGCGCGGCCATCGCAACCGCCTTCGTGAAGATGGATGATCAAAAGAAAGCGGAACTGAAGGAGCGGGCCCAACGCGGGTTAGCAAACTTCAAGGACCGCGCGATTGATTACGCTTTTTACGCCAATGACGCGGCGGAAGATTTTAAAGTCGAAGCCAGTCAGCAGTTCGAAGATGCAAAGGAAAAAGTTGCTGACTTTGCGGATCAGTACCGTGCGGACAAGGACAGCGACGGCGACAACTTCGGTGCTAGCCTCGATCAAGCCACTGATAGTTTACGCTCCGAACTTGAAAAGGTCGAAGCCGATGCGGATGACGATAACGGTGATGACATCGTGATTGACGGGTCAGCGGCATTTGATGACGCGGTAAGCAGTGAAAGCGCGCCAGCTGATTCAGTGGCAGCCACTAATGATGCCGATAGTGATGCAGCGGCCGATTCAGATTCAGCCACCGATGATCAAAAATAACGACGATTAAAAAACGAGCGACCAGCTTAATTTGTCTGGTCGCTCGTTTTTAATTGGTTTATAAGTCTAAAATCTTTAAGTCTTTTGAAAGGTGGGTGAATGGCTTGAAACCTTCCTTAGTAACGACCCCACAGTCTTCAATCCGGACACCGGCAACGCCCGGAATGTAAATCCCAGGTTCAATGGAGAAGCACATCCCTTCAACTAACGGCATGTGGTTGCCCGCCATGATTGATGGAAATTCGTGGTCGGTCTGACCGATCCCGTGCCCGAGGCGGTGAATGAAGTATTCGCCGTAACCAGCCTTGGTGATAACGTCGCGCGCAAGCTTGTCGACGTCTTCAGCGGCCATACCTGGCTTAACGGCGGCTTGTGCCGTTAACTGGGCTTCAAGACAAACGTCGTAAATTTCTTTTTGTTTAGCGGTTGGTTGGCCGTAAGCAATCGTCCGCGACGCGTCGGAAGCGTAGCCCTTGTACATGACACCGAGGTCGAAGAGCACTAATTCGTTTGGTTTGACCTGGGTTTCGTTGGTGGCACCGTGCGGGTTAGCTGCGTGTTCACCAGCTTGAACCAGGGTACCGAAACTCATTTCCATGATGCCCTTTTGCATCAGGGCGTATTGCAGTTCGGCGGCAATTTGCTGTTCGGTCCGGCCGGCCTTAACGGCGGCAAACCCGTGTTCAAAGGCGAAGTCGGCCCATTCACCGGCAACGTTTAATTTTTCGAGTTCGTCGGCCGTTTTGACCAAGCGTAATTTTTGAATGTAAGGGGACAAGTTGTGGTCAAAATTAGCGGCTGGGAACTGCTTTTGAATCCCTTTGAACCGGTCGATCGTTAAGTTGTCGCCTTCAACGGCCCACGTCTTGGGGTCGGTCAAAGTTGCACGCACGTGGTCGGCAATCAAAGCGTACGGGTCTTCGTGGTCTAAGTAACCAAAGACCTTGTATGGCCAGCCCATTTCCTTGATGGCTTCGACTTCCAGTGCGGGTGCGAACATGAAGGGTTCGGCGTCCGCGAAAATCAACAGGGCGAGCGTCCGTTCGTACGGGTTGCTCTCAAACCCGGTTAGGTATGAAATTGTATGGAAGTTGCTGACGTAGGTGACGTCAACGTGGTTCTCGGCCGTCCACTGACGGACTTGTTGCAGTTTGCTGTAATCTGCCACTTCAATCACTCCTCAAAATAATTTAAATCGTGCTATAACTCCAGTATAGCGCTCTTTCTAATAAAAAGCTGTGAATTCCGAGTGAAAAAGTGGACGGAAGTGATGTAAAATCTTGCTTTTTGAAAATAAGTAGGTTATTATTTTCATGAAAGCGATTTCAATAGCATTCTAAAGTTGCATCACCACGGGTATTTTGCTATATTGGTTGATGTTGCATGAAAACGCATGAAAACAAATGATACCAAGTAAGAAAGGGCTATATTCTATGGAAAAACAGACAGTTACGATTTATGACGTCGCGCGTGAAGCCGCCGTTTCAATGGCAACCGTTTCACGGGTAGTAAATGGGAATCCTAACGTGAAACCGGCCACTCGTAAAAAGGTGTTGGCCGTCATTGAACGGTTAGATTACCGGCCAAACGCGGTTGCGCGGGGGTTAGCAAGCAAGCGCTCAACGACGGTCGGGGTGATTATTCCGGACGTGACCAACATTTACTTTGCCTCGCTTGCGCGTGGGATCGATGACATCGCGATGATGTACAAGTACAACATTATCCTGACGAACTCCGACGATGCTAGTGAACAGGAAGTTAACGTATTAAACACGTTGATGGCTAAGCAGGTCGACGGGATTATCTTCATGGGAAACCACGTTGACGATAAGTTACGGGCCGAATTCAAGCGAGCTAAGGCACCGGTTGTACTGGCAGGGACGGTTGATCCGGCTGGGGATACGCCGAGTGTCAACAGCGACTACGCGGCCGCCGTTGAAGAAGCGGTGACGAACTTGATTAATCACGGGCACAAGAAGATCGCGTTAGCCCTCGGATCTCTTTCACAGTCCATCAATACCGAATACCGCTTGGCGGGTTACAAGCGGGCGCTCAATAAGGCTAAGCTCCCTTATGACGACGCCTTGGTTTACGAAGCCGGCTACTCTTACGATGCGGGTAAGAAGTTGCAACCAGTTATTGCGGATAGTGGTGCGACGGCCGTGTTCGTTGGTGACGATGAAATGGCTGCCGGTATCATCAATGCCAGCATGGAATCCGGCATTAATGTGCCGAATGACCTGGAAGTTGTGACGAGTAATAACACCATCGTGACCCAAATTACCCGGCCAGCGATCACGTCGATTACCCAACCACTTTACGATATTGGTGCGGTGGCCATGCGGATGTTGACGAAGTTAATGAACGACAAGGAATTAGATGAAAAGGCCGTTATTTTGCCTTACGGGATTGTGCGGCGTGACTCGACCAAGTCCGACGAGGGCGAAACGGTCAACTAAGTCCGCTTTATTAATTAACGGCGGTTGATTAATGACTGCGTTATACTAGGTTTGGAACTTCGGTTCTGAACCTTTTTTGGTTAGAACCGGTGAGGAAGGATGGATGACATGGCAAAGTTTAAGCTACCGGCCCGACCTGGTAAAGTCCAGTTGGGGTTGAAGGCGGCCGCGAATCCGGAACAATTAGCCGACCGGCTGCAATACCGGCCACAAGTCTTTGAGTTTTACACGGCTGCGGCTGATTTTCAACCAGCTGCGTTTAAAACGTTAAAGGCCGCGGTGCGGTTTGTGCAGGAAAATAGCACGGCAAAGATTATTATTCACCACCCGATGAAGTACGCTGGCTACCACCTGGACCCGTTATTAGACCCGGAATTACAACCACAAGCGGCGGAATTTTTGCACGCCTCGACGGATCAGTTATTGGATCTAGCCCAAGAATTGGACGTTAAAATTTTGGTGCACGGGGGCTACGGCGGCGAGACGTTAATTAAGCAGATGCCATCGCTAGCGGCGGCCCGGGCGACCGTTTTGCAACGGTTGACCCAGTTAATGCACCAAGCAAACGGGCACGTCATGTTTGAGAACGGGGTGACGCCGAGTTTTATGTACGGTGATCCGCAGTTAGATGAGTTGATCATCCAGCAACAGCTGCCGCTCGTTTGTGACCTGAGCCACCTCTTTATCGGCTTGCACGGCGACATGGCGTTAACAATGCTGGCACTCAAACGCTTGGCCCCGTTGATTCAGCACTACCACTTGGTGGATTCACTCGGGCAACGGCACGATAGTTTACCGTTGGGGCAGGGATTGATCGATTGGCAGCGGGTCTTACCGGTATTGAACCCGCGGGCGACGATGATTTATGAGGTTCCCGATGAACGCGATGCGACTTGCGGCAACATGTTGCGTAGTTACCATTATTTACGGTCACTGGAAGTCCGCCAATTAGAAGGGGGCGCTGTTAATGACTAAGGTCGTCGTTCACGTGGATGATCCCAAGCGGGTTGCGCTGGCGGTTGGCAACGTTCGAAATTTGCAGGTGGCTCTACCGGCAACCGAAGTCATCGTGGTGGTCAACGGCCCGGCAATCACTAGCTTAACAACGGCCGCTTGGCAGCCGTTATTGGCTACCGGGGTTGAGATTGATGCTTGTCATAACGCCATGGTTAGCCACCAGTTAACGGCGTCCATGCTACCGACCGGGGTCGTCGTTGTACCGGCCGGTGTGGCGCGGATTGTGACGTTGCAGGCGTCCGGCGCGGCCTATTTGAAGCCGTAACGAGATTTTTATAATTCGCGTTTGATATTATAATAATTTAACTTATAATAATAAAGGCGCGTGGCAACAGGTCGCGAGTACGAATTGGCTAAGACGAAACTAAATTAATATAGGAGGAGTTTTACCCCTGAACGGTCGGGGCCGCGTTAGTCCGTGCAACTAGCGTGGGGTGCGGGGGCGCTTCGCCAGCCGGTTTAGGGTGGACGAAGCTTTGTTTTTGATTTGGCGTACGATGTCGGGTCTAGACCTTGAAATTGGCGGTCTGATTTGCTATTATACTATGCGTATGCTTAAACATAAATTCGATTAAATACGGAAAGAAGGAGTCACACATGTCAGGACATTCAAAATGGCATAACATTCAAGGCCGTAAAAACGCCCAAGATGCTAAACGTGGAAAGGTTTTCCAAAAAATCTCCCGTGAACTTTACATGGCTGTTAAAGCCGGGGGTCCTGATCCTGATTCTAACGCGCAATTACGGTTAGTAATGGATAAGGCGAAAGCTGCCAACATGCCTAAGGATAATATTAAACGGGCGGTTGATAAAGGTAGTGGCGCCGGCGCTGAAAATTACGAAGAAGTCACTTATGAAGGTTACGGTCCTGGTGGGATTGCCGTGCTAGTTCACGCGTTAACCGATAACAAGAACCGGACGGCCGCTGCGGTGCGTTCAGCGTTCACCCATTCCGGTGGCTCCTTAGCTGCGACTGGTGCCGTTAGCTACATGTTCGACCGCAAAGGTTACATTGTGATCAGCCGTGAAGACCTTGATACGGACGAAGATACCATGTTAATGGACGTTTTAGATGCTGGTGGCGATGATTTACAATCAAGCGACGAAGCGTTTGAAATTTACACGGATCCTAAGCAATTAGCTGCGGTTCGTGACGCCCTTGAAAAGGCCGGTTACAAGTTGGAAACGGCGGAATTAACGATGATTCCTGAAAACTTGACCGACGTTCCAGCTGATAAAGTTGAAAAGTTACAACACTTGATCGACGAATTAGAAGATAACGACGACGTTTCTGAAGTATACGAAGCCGCTAACTACCCAGACTAATTCAACGGTTTGACGTGAATTGATTAATTTCAATTCACGTCTTTTTTTTCGCGAAAAATGACGCGTGCTACGCAGTTAAATAATAGAAGGATGGTGAGGCAATTAATGACGATTGAAACTGAGATGATGACGATTATCAAGGCTGCGATGCGGTCACGTGCGAGTGATATTTATTGGTTACCAGCCCAATCCGGCTACCAAGTCAGTATTCAAGCGGCTGGTCACCTGCAACCGCTGATGACGTTGGATACGGCCAGTGCGGAGCGCCTGATCAACCACGTTAAGTACCGCAGTAACATGGCCATTAGTGATCACCGGCGACCACAGTTGGGAGCGATGAACGTGATGGTGGGGGGCCAGCGGTTAGATTTGCGGATTTCGACGGTTGGTGATTTTTTGGACCGGGAGTCGCTGGTGGTGCGGTTGTTATACGCACTAGATAACCAGCAGTTCCGGTACCTGATTCCGGGGCAGCGCGAGCAGTTACGGACGTTGTTGCGGGGGTCGGGATTGATTTTGTTCAGCGGGCCGATGGGGTCGGGGAAGACCTCGACGATGTACGATTTAGCCCGCGAGCTCCGTGGTAAACGGGTGGTGATGACGATTGAAGACCCGGTGGAAGTGTACGAGCCGGCCTTCTTACAACTACAGGTCAACCCGACGGCCCAGATGGCGTATCCCGAGCTATTGAAGGTGGGGTTACGGCACCACCCCGACGTTTTTATTATTGGTGAGATCCGTGACGCCAAGACGGCGCAAATTGCGGTTCAGGCGGCGCTGAGTGGTCACCTGGTGTTAAGTACGTTGCACGCGCGTGGTGTTTACGGGATTCCCGCCCGCTTGACCCAGTTGGGGGTGGCGCCCGCGCTGTTGGGAGAAACACTCCGTGCGGCGGTGTATCAGCGACTGGTTACCTTAACGGATGGGCAACCAGCTACCTTATTCGACATCGCGCCGGTAAGCACCGACTTACTGACCACGACCGACCGACTCATGACGGTGAAATGGGGGCAATTGATCGATGAACAACTTGATGCAAAGCGGCTTACGCCCGCGCTGGCGGCAGAACTCAAAGGCGCCTAAACGCCTACGACCATCTGTTCAGGCGACGCTGTTTGAAACGTTGGCGGACTTACTAAATAACGGTTTTTCTTTACAAGCCGCGATGCGCTTCATCGTGGATATCAACGGCGCCCGTTACCGACCGCTGAAAGCAACGATTGCACAGTTAGCTGCCGGCCAAGGATTGGCGGCGGCTTTGCGTCCCTACGTAGCGGTCGACCTGTACTACCAATTGTTGATTGCGGAAATTCACGGCCAACTGGCAACGACTTTACGCCAATCGGGCCAGCTAATGCGAACCCGAGCGGAACAGGCCCGCCAAGTTCGGCGACTATTACAGTACCCGGCGTTGTTGTTAATAATGGTGTTTGCAACCCTAGCGATGGTCCAGTTTGCGATTTTACCGAACTTTAGCGCGGGGAGTGGTGGTCCGTCACGGCTCGTTGGCGGCTTAGTGGTAGTCGTGGTCGGCCTGGGAATTGTGGGTGGGCTGGTTTATTGGCAGCTAAAACGGTTACCCACGCGTGAACGCTACCAGCGACTGGCCAGGTGGCCAATCGTTGGTCCGGTGGTGACGACTTATACCGGCTATTACCTGACGTTGAATGCCGGAATGCTACTATCCGGTGGTCTGGGCATCCGGGCGATTTGTGAAGTCAGTCGCCAATTCGATGAGCGGGCACTTCTCGCACAACAGGGACGGGCAATTGAACGGGCATTACTAGCAGGTCAGACCTTAGTGACTACCATCAAGGCAGATTGCTTATTGCCGAATGAACTGGCCTTACTCGTCAGTAAAGCCAGCCCGGCCGAACGGATGAGTCGGGAACTGTTGTATTTTGCCAGCCTACAGTATAACCAGTTGATCCGGAAGTTAAACCGCGGGATTAGCTGGATCCAACCAATCTTTTTCCTGATTGTGGCTTCAGTGATTTTAGGCACCTACTTGTCCGTGTTACTACCACTTTATCAATCGATGGGAGACATGTTGAAATGATGAAAATTAAGCAGGCAATCAAGCGGGCGGCGGCTCCGCAAGAAGGGTTCACACTAATCGAGTTGGTAATTGTATTGGGAATAATTTCGGTGATGATGCTGATATTAATCCCGAATTTAAATCGGCAACGTGAAGTAGCGATGAAGCGTTCAGACGCGGCCCTCAGTCGGGTGGTTAAAAATCAGGCGAAGGCTTACGCTGCGGAAAAGAATCGACCGGTAAGTAGTGTCACCCTGGATGAATTAAAAGAAGCCCACTATTTGGATGAAGATCAAGTGCAACGCGCGGAAAACAAGGCGTACCTGCCAGTAAATGACGATGATGCGTCGCAAAAGTAGGGGCTTTACGCTACTGGAAGCCGTAATCACACTCGGAATATTGAGCAGTTTGCTGGTGTTGACCGTCAACCGCTTACCGACCCGCCAACACCAGCGTAACGCGGAAACTCTTTTCTGGCAGCACTTTGACACGCTGTGGAAGCGCAACGTGCTAATTGCCAGTACGAGTGGCCAACGCCGCGACGTCGTTTTTTCAGCGATAAATAATGACGTCCAGTTTAGTCAACACGTCCAGTTGGGGCAATCCGTGCCGGTGACCCGTTTAACATTACCACCGACGCTGCACGTGCTAACTGACAAGAAAATCATCATCTATCGCAACGGCCACCCGCAATTGGCCAAAGTGCTGCTTTCGTCAACGTTAGACCCGCAGCACCAACTAAAATTCAACGCGTTAATGGGATGGGGGGCGTATCAAGTTGCACCGATTTAAAACACAATCGGGGTTTATCCTGTTGGAAACGATTGTCAGTCTGGGCCTCCTAGTAGGCGGTATTCTCAGTTTTGAAAGCTTAGAACTTTTGATGCGGCGGGGGGAACAGCGAATGGTTCACCAGGTTCAGCGAGCCCGTTACGATTACGAAGTCCAGCAAATGGCAGTGACCAATGAAAAAAGTTAGCGGGTATACACTGGTCGAGGTCGCGACGGCGTTGATTATATTGGCCTTAACGAGCCCGTTTTTCTTTCAGGGGTTTAATGAATTACAACGCCACGTTCAGGATCAACCGGCCACGATCGACTGGTATTTAATGTTGCGCGAGCTAGAAAATCCGGACCACCGGTTGGGGGTGGCAATGAAATATGATAATCAGGAACGAGGCGTTAAGCTGGTACGGCGGCCAATGACGCCAGCCGAACCGCCAAGTAAGATTTATTTTTTAAGCTACTTCCCCAAGGCCCAGTGGTTAGTATTAAAGACGCCGAACAACGGGATGATTCACCTAATGCGCCACGTGACCAGCTTTAAGTTTACCCGCGATCACCAGATGACGATTACGATTACTGGTGGGCAGCGGTTACGAGCCCGGTTGCTTTTACCGGATGTAAAGGGGGAGGTCAGTCATGAAGAAGCGCCCGGGGATTCTACTCGTCTCAGTCATTAGTTTCCTCCTGATTGGGACCGCCTTTGAAATGCAGCGCTACGCGACCTATTTGGACCGGCAACGGGTTTACGGGTTGGTCATCGAAGCGTTTCGTCACCCCGAAACGGCCGTGGACAGCGTTAAAGCAACTGGGGCGATGAGAAACGACTAAGTTTTTGCCTTTCCGCTGGGGCTTGTGCTTGAACTCACCTTTTAAAGTCGTTAGTATTGATAAGGATTTAATTATTTCGAATGGGGTGAGCATTCTGGCACAATCAGAAACCGAAACGTTATTTAAAGTTTTCGATCAGTCAGTCACAATTTTAATGCAACAACTAGCCGTTTCCTATGTGGATGCGCTAATTGAAACCGGTGATAACCTCGTGAGCCAAACGGTGCACGTTGAGGACGGACAACCGGACGCGGCGCACGTAGCCCAGTTACGCCAACTTTATCAAAGTGTTAATTTAAAGCAGTACGACGCCGAAACCATTCGGCGGGCAGTTCAGCTGGCCCTGCTAAAGGCCATTCATAACGACCGCGTGGACCCGAACCACCAAATGACGCCGGATTCAATCGGGCTGCTAACAGCGTACTTGATTGCAAAGTTAGTTGGTCAAACGGACCAACTCCGTATCCTGGACATTGCGGTCGGTACTGGTAACCTTCTCACGACCGTGATGAACCAGCTGCAGGCTAACCGAAAAACCACGATTCAAGGTTACGGGGTCGACAACGATGATAACCAGCTCGCAGTGGCAGCGATGAGTATGGATTTACAGGGCTCGGCGGTTGAACTGTTTCACCAAGACGCCCTGGACCCACTCCTGATTCCCAAGGCGACCGTGGCGATTGGCGATTTGCCGGTCGGCTACTACCCACTTGATGAACGGGTTAAGAACTTTAAGACCCGCGCAACTAACGGCCATTCATACGTCCACCATTTGATGATGGAACAGGCGTTAGGCCAATTAGAGCCAGGCGGCTGGGGGGTCTTCCTAGTTCCAACGACAATCTTTAAGTCCCAGGAATCTCAGGGCCTGATCAAGTGGATGGGAACCGCCGCTTACTTGCAAGGCTTACTGAACTTACCGAAAAATCTATTTTTAGATGAGCAATCGCGAAAGTCGTTAGTGGTCTTGCAAAAGCATGGTCAGGGTGCCCAACAAGCAGGTAAAGTCTTGCTGGGTGAATTTCCGTCCTTTGAAGACGTGAAAGCCTTTGAGGCCTTTACGGCGCAGATCGACGAGTGGGTCGGTCAGAATATTCATCGGTAGGGGGCGAGACTGTGGGCAAAACGATTGCCATTAACGCGGGAAGTTCCACGCTGAAATTTAAATTATTTGAAATGCCGGCTGAGCGGGTGATTGCCAGCGGGGCGGTTGAACGCATCGGCTTGGCGCAATCGCCGGTTCATATCCGCTATGGTTTGGACCATGATTATCAAGAAACTGAACAAGTTGCTGATCACCAAACAGCGGTCAACATTATTCTTGATGAGCTGATCAAGTTACACATTATTGAACGGTATGATGAAATTACTGGCATTGGCCACCGGGTCGTAGCCGGTGGTGAGCTGTTTCACGACTCGGTCTTAATAACCGATTCTGTACTCGCTAAAATCGACGCGCTAGCTGAATACGCGCCACTGCATAATCCAGCCAACGCGGTTGGAATCCGAGCGTTTAAGCGCTTATTGCCCAACGTTCCGGCCGTGGCCGTTTTTGACACCGCCTTTCACGCGTCGATGCCGCAGATTAATTATTTGTACTCATTACCTTATGAGTATTATCAACAATATGGTGCCCGGCGCTTTGGGGCCCACGGAACGAGTCACCGCTACGTGGCGGTGCGGGCAGCCAAATTTTTAGACCGGCCGTTATCGGAACTGAAGCTAATCACGTTACACTTAGGTGCGGGGAGCTCGATCACGGCCATCAAGAATGGTCAAAGTTACGATACGTCGATGGGCTTCACGCCGCTAGCTGGGATTACGATGGCGACCCGCTCCGGTGACGTTGACCCGTCGCTAGTCGCATTCTTGATGCAAAAGTTGCACGTGACCGATCCGGAAAAAATGTTGTCGATTTTGAATACGCAATCGGGATTGTTAGGTCTGGCTGGTTCGGCGGATATGCAAGAACTAGAAGCCCGTTATGATCACGATGAACGGGCCCGGTTGGCCATCGACATTTTCGTCAACCGAATCGTTAAGTACGTCGGGGCCTACCTCGCAGAGTTGGGCGGCGCGGATGCGCTGGTCTTTACGGCCGGGATTGGTGAACGCGACGCACGGATGCGGCAACGCATTGCTGATCAACTTAGTTACTTCGGCGTTGAAATTGATGCTGATCGGAATCAGGTCAGCGGGGTCGAGCGCGATTTGAGTTGTCCAAACGCAACGATCCGGTCGTTATTGATTCCGACCGATGAGGAATTGATGATTGCCCGCGACGTGGAGCGGGTCGGCCACGGTCGCTAGTCACCTAAACTTGAAGAAAACCGACTGAACTGATCAGGGCCCCGTGTCCTGGTCAGTTTTTTTAGCTTAATTAGGGGTAAAGTGAAATTTATTCATCAATGTATGTCATAAGTTCACCTGATTCATGTAAGTTAGTTTGTTAAGCAACCCGCAGGACTATCCGGCATGGTGCCCGCCAACAGTGGTTTTAGCAATCAATTGGGGACGTAAGCGTCAGCATTCTTTAACACTTTTGGACTATACCAATAATTAAAAACTTGGGAGGGTCGGCTTTTGAACGTGTTTTAAATCCTCGGTATAATATGCGCCAAGGGGAGTGCTGAAATGAAGACAGAAAATAACCAACCCGCGAAGGGTCAACTTTCGCGCGGGTTGAAAAGCCGTCACGTTCAATTAATTGCCATTGGCGGTACGATTGGGACCGGCTTATTCTTAGGTGCCGGCCAGTCAATCCACTTGGCCGGGCCATCCATTTTGATTGCCTACTTGGTCACCGGCCTGGTGTGTTTCTTATTAATGCGGGCACTCGGTGAGTTATTGCTTTCCGATTTGAACACGCATTCGTATATCGATTTTATTAAACAGTATTTAGGTGAACGGGCCGGCTTCGTGGCTGGCTGGACCTACTGGGTTTGTTGGATCACGATTGCCATGGCGGAAATTACCGCCGCTGGTGAGTACATGCAGTTTTGGTGGCCAAAGTTACCACAGTGGCTACCAGGACTGGTCATCTTGATTCTCTTACTCGGTTTGAACTCGATTAACGTCTCGGCCTTTGGGGAGACTGAGTTTTGGTTTGCCATCGTCAAGATTGTGGCCATCGTGGCCCTGATCTTAGTCGGTATTGGCATGGTCGTCTTTAGTGTTAAAACACCGGTCGGCCACGCTGGTTTCGGTAACTTAGTCAATTACGGCGGTTTTATGCCGCACGGCTTTAAGGGCTTGGTGTTATCATTTCAAATGGTCCTGTTTAGCTTTATCGGGATTGAAATGGTTGGGATGACCGCGTCAGAAACTGCGGATCCTAAGCACGTCATTCCAAAGGCCATTAACGATATTCCCGTTCGGATTATCTTATTTTACGTTGGCTCACTATTCTTCTTAATGAGTATGTACCCGTGGCAATACTTTTCCGCTGCGCACAGCCCGTTTGTTCAGGTTTTTTCGAACTTAGGAATTCGTTCAGCGGCGGCCATCATTAACTTCGTGGTTCTAACCGCCGCGGCTTCTAGCTGTAACAGTGCATTGTTCAGTACGGGCCGGATGTTGTTCTCATTAACGTACGGTGGTCAGTCGAAATTTTCCAAGAAGATGGGCAAGCTATCCGCGAGCCAGGTACCGCGCAACGCGTTATTCGTCTCGACCGCAGTGATTGGATTGTCCGTTATTCTGAACCTGTTGATGCCGGGCAAGGTCTTTTCACTAATTGCCAGTGTTTCAACGACCTGCTTTATTTTCATTTGGGGCGCCATTGTGTTAGCGCACCTTAAGTACCGTCAGCGGGTCGGCAAACACCACGCAGTTAAGTTCAAGATGCCGCTTTACCCGCTTTCCGACTACTTTGTGTTGGCCTTTCTAGCGTTTATCGCGGTTGTACTTTGCTTGAAGTCGGAAACGCTGATTGCGTTAATTGCGTCCCTGATTTGGATCGGCGGTTTGTACGTTGTCAAGTTTGTTGGTGACCGGGTGCGTGGCCGGGTCGCGGAAATGAAAGAAAACGACGACTAATTAAACTTAAACAATTAAATTTAGTTTAGTGAAGCTGTGGCTAAAGCCACAGCTTCTTTACGTTCCGTTGGCGAAACTTGCGCCGTAGTCAGCGGTGCGCTTTTTAGCAACTAGCGGTACAATTAAAGCTAACTAAACTTATTCGGAATCGAGGTTGAACGATGCAATATTTTACTTCTGATACGCATTTTTATCACGCTGACTTGTTGGGGATGAACGACTTTGCGCCGCGGCCGTTTGCCGACGTTGCGACGATGAATCAGACAATTATTGATCATTGGAACGCCCGCGTGACGGACCGGGACACGGTTTATCACCTCGGGGACGTTGCCCTGTATTTTACGCGACCAGCGAAGCTGTCCTATCAACGGGTCGCGGCCATTCTAAGTCAGTTGAACGGTAAAATCGTGTTTATTAAGGGTAACCACGATTCACGCGCTTTCTTTAAGTACTTAGCGGCGCATGACCCGCAGGTAAACGGACAACCCAAATATGAGTTTCACGACGTGGGCGTACTGATCAAGTATGATCACCGGCAATATTACATGACCCATTACCCGATGATGTTGGGGATCGTTAAGCAGATTATCAACTTGCACGGTCACATCCACCATTACGCCGTCAACGCGAAGGAGAACATCAACGTGGGAGTTGACACGCCCGAAACTGACTATTTAGACCATTCCGTCCCGTTTGGTGCGCCGTTTTCGTTAGCCGAAATTGAGCAGATGGTCACCGGTAAAACGGTTGATTTTGCTAAACGGCGGTAGGGTGCTTGACCGGGGTTGGTGAATGCTTTAGGATTAACGGAGATAATGGATGGGAGCGACGGACTTGAGTGAAGCCATCACGATTTTGCATACGAACGATATCCACTCACACTTTGAAAACTGGCCGCGAATTCGGCGTTACTTGCTGGATCAGCAAATGATCAGCCGTGAAACCGGTCGGGCAGTAATCACGGTCGATTTGGGCGACGCGGTCGACCGGGCCCACCCGCTGTCGGAGGCGACGCGTGGTCGGGCTAACGTTGAACTGTTAAACCAAATTAAGTACGACGCCGTGACGATCGGTAATAATGAAGGCCTGGGGTTGACCCACACGGAGTTGGACCGGTTATATCAGGACGCCAATTTTGACGTTGTTTTGGATAACCTGGTGGACGCGCGGACGGGTCAGCAACCGGATTGGGCCCAGCCGGCAAAAATTATTACGACGGCATCCGGGACGCGGGTCCTCTTGCTGGCGTTCACGGCACCGTTTACGATGACCTACCCGTTGAATGGTTGGACGCCGCAACGCGTTTCGGACCGACTACCCGAGTTGTTACGCGCTTACGCGGGGCAATTCGACGTCTTAGTGGTTCTATCGCACCTCGGACTCAACGTTGACCGCTGGTTGGCGAAACATTTTCCAACGATTGACGTCATTATTGGTAGTCATACTCACCACTTATTAGTTAACGGTGAATTAGATCACGGCGTTTTACTCGCGGCGGCCGGTAAGTACGGGCAGCATGTGGGTAAAATTACGTTGACGTTAGATGAGCAACATCGGGTGACGGCAGCCAACGCGGCCACGGTGACGACGACGGATTTGCCGGCCATGCCAACCGATCAGGACGAAATTACTCGGTGGCAACGTTACGGTGCCCAGTTACTAACTGACCGGGTGATTGCCCGCTCACCGGCGCAATTACGCCCGCACTGGCACCACGCTAGTCAGTTGACGGCGCTCGGCCTTGAAGCGATTACGGCCTATGCCGGTACCGAACTGGGCATGCTGAACGGCGGGCTGTTTATGCGTGATTTACCGGCGGGAACGGTTAATCGTAATGATTTACACACGATGTTACCGCACGCCATGCACGTGATTCGGGTCACCTTAAAGGGCCGCGACCTCTGGCGACTCGTTTATGAAATGGAATTAGTGCGACCATTTTTGAATAAGTACCATATTCAAGGAATGGGCTTTCGCGGTCAGGTTTTTGGCTATATTCAGTACCAAGGGTTGGAGTGGCAACCTGAACAACATCGATTATTAGTGAACGGGACGGCGGTAGACTTCGAACGTGAGTATCAAATCGCGTTGTTGGATCACCACCTCTTTATCCCGTTCTTCCCGACCATTAACATTAGTGGGCGGACAGAAATTTTATTTGACGCATTTTTGCGGACGGTCGTTGGTGACTATTTGTCGGCAAAGTGGCCGTTAACATAGAAAGGTGGTGTCCGTGTGAATCGCGAACATATTGACGAATTAGCTGAACAGCAAGCTGAACGGCGAAAAAATTTATATCACGGTCTCCGGACTGACAAGACCCACGTTGAGGTCAATAAACACCCGTTTGAAATTGTTTATGACTATCACCAGGCGTTCGTCTTGGACAAGTTTGTTGAACGCTTTAGCCCAATCCTGAACAAATACGATTACGTTGTGGGGGACTGGGGCTTTGAACAGTTACGACTGAAAGGTTTTTATCGGGACGACATGAAGGATGTGCAGCGGGCCCAGACCATCGGTGCCGTTCAGGATTATTTGTACGAATACTGTAATTTTGGCTGTGCTTACTTTATTTTGAAAAATGAACGGGTCATCAAACCAAAACGGTCGGCGCACCCGCGTAAGGATGAACGGCGGCATAAACGTGGCGGCAATGGGCATTCCCGTTCGCGCAGCACCCGGGCAAGCAGCCGCAGTAAACAGCAACGGCGTAAGGGGCGTAACTTTACGACTAAGCAGAAGGCCGCACCGTTTACCGAGAAAAAGCGGACTCCCGCAAAGGTTAAACCGGGTAGTGGGAAGCAGGTCAAGACAAGTAAGCAGGCGAGTGCAAAGCGGCACTTTACAATTCGCCAGAAGTAGAGAGGGATTTTTGATTGGGTAAGTATAAGGGATATTTAATTGATTTAGACGGAACGGTTTACCGCGGTCGGGAACGGATTCCCGCGGCCAAGCGTTTTATTGAACGCTTGCAGGCCAGTGGCACGGATTTTTTGTTGGTTACCAATAATACGACCAAGTCACCGGCGGACGTTGCGGAAAACTTGGCAACGAACCACGACATCCACGTAACCCCGGACCACGTGTACACGGCGGCTTTGGCGACTGCGGACTACGTGACCGAGTTAGCGGGGGCCGGTGAAAAGACGATGTACGTGATCGGCGAGCTTGGTTTAAAGGGTGCCATGTTGGATAAGGGCTTTAAGTTTAACGAAGTGACACCGCGTTACGTGATTGTTGGACTTGACTATGATGCCACTTACCATAAGTTTGAACTCGCAACGTTAGCGATTAAGCGCGGAGCGAAGTTTATCGGTACCAACGCCGATACGAACTTGCCAAATGAGCGGGGCTTAGTGCCGGGAGCTGGTTCGGTGATTGCGATGGTCGAGCGGGCGACCCAGCAAAAGGCGACCTATGTCGGTAAACCCGAGACGATCATTATGGAAAAGGCCGTCCAGCGAATTGGGCTGGATAAGTGCGACTGTGTTATGGTCGGTGATAACTACATGACCGATATTTCGGCAGCCATTAATTTTAAGATGGATTCACTGTTGGTTTATACGGGGGTGTCGACCCCGGAACTAGTGGCTAAGCAGGCGGTTCAGCCGACGCAAGTTGTTAACTCACTCGATGAATGGGATTTGGAAAATGGTGTGGTTAAATAAAGTTAAACAGTGGGGCCAGTGGCTCGGCCTTTACTTGTGGTTGATCAGTGGGACCGTTATTTTGACGATCAATGCTAGTTGGCTGTATTGGCTAAACGCCACCAGTCAAAAGTTAGGGGCGGTCGTCAACTTATCGTTGGGTCGGCTGATGCAAAATTACTATCAACTGCTCGCGTACCTAAATTTCCCGTGGGTCAGCCGGTTAAAAATGACTGATTTTACGGATTCAGCGGCGGCGTTGGGCCACTTCGCCGATGTTAAGCAGCTGTTTATGCTGACGTACGCGGTGTTTATCGTGACGAGCGTGGTCTGCTATTACTTTTGGCGGGATCTCAAAAAATCGCGGCAGCTGTGGCGGTTGATTTTGCCAATGCAGGCGGCGCTGTGGGTTCCCCCGGTCGTCGTTGCCATGATGGCGGTTAATTTTGACCAGTTTTTCGTTTTCTTCCACCGGGTGTTGTTTCGTAACTCGGACTGGTTATTTGATCCGTTAGTCGACCGAATCATACTGGTCTTACCAGACACGTTTTTCTTACAGTGTTTTGTGCTGGCGTTCATCATTATTGAGTGGGCGTTTGCCTACCTATTGTCCGTTGGTAAAACGGCACTTGATTAAAAAAATAGCGTTGCTAGTGATGAGCTAGCAACGCTATTTTTGAATTAATCTTCGTCATTGGCGGGCACTTTACCGAGCCGTGCGCGCAGGGCCGATAAGATAGCCGGAATGAGTGAAACCAGGATAATACCGAGAACGACGAAGGAAAAGTGGGCTTTAACGAAGGGAATGTTACCAAAGAAGTAACCGCCACCGCAACAGAGTATGACCCAGAGGATGCAGCCAATCACGTTGTAGCGGATGAACTGCGTGTAAGCCATCCGACTGCTAGCTGCGACGAACGGGACAAAGGTCCGGATGATTGGCATGAAGCGGGCGATTGTGACGGTGATACCGCCGTGTTTTTCGAAGAACTTCTCCGACTTCGCAAGTTGCTTCTGATTGATCAGGCGACCAAACCAGGATGTCTGGGTGAGGCGTTCACCGAGTGAATGGCCAATCCAGAAGTTTAGCGAGTCTCCAGCCAGGGCGGCCACTAAGAAGAGCGCGATAAACGACCAGACGTGCAGCCCGTAAGTCGGGTTAGCCGCCAGGGCACAGGCGGCGAAGAGCAGCGAGTCCCCCGGGAGGAACGGTAAGATTACCGCGCCGGTTTCAATGAAAATAATGGCAAAAAGGATTAGATAGGTCCAAATCCCAAAGCTGTTAACAATGGTGACTAAGTGTTCATCAATGTGAAGCACGAAATCAATTAGAAAACTCATGGTTACCTCCATAAATGTCTGACTTATGCTGTTACCGAGGATAGCAGAAAAAGGCTGAAATTACTATGGCAAGCGCCTAATCGCTACGAAAACCTAACAAATTACTAGCTTTTAAGCGGCTTCTCTTGTATTATCGAGGTAATCTATGTAGAAAACGGGTGATTTTTGTGGCGTATCCACAATTAGATTTAGCGCAGGTCAAGGGACCGAAAGCAACGATTAAAACCAACGCGGGTGACATTTTTGTTCAGTTATTTCCTGAACAAGCCCCTAAAAGTGTTGAAAACTTTGTTAGTTTAGCAAAGAAGGGCTATTACGATGGCATCATCTTTCACCGGGTCATTCCTGATTTTATGATTCAGGGTGGCGATCCGACCGGTACTGGCATGGGCGGCGAGAGCATTTGGGGCCAACCGTTTGAAGATGAATTTTCACAAGAAGTGTTCAACTTACGTGGTGCTTTATCAATGGCGAACGCGGGTCCGAACACTAATGGTAGCCAATTCTTCATCGTTCAAAAGCCACAGTTAGACGCTGGGATGGCTGATCAGATGAAACAAGCGGGCTATCCCGACGAAATCATTGCCGCTTATGGTAATGGTGGGACGCCGTGGTTAGATTTCCGCCACACCGTTTTCGGTGCGGTTAGTCAAGGAATGGACGTTGTTGATAAGATCGCGGCGATGAAGACCGGCATGCAGGATAAGCCGGTCAAAGACGTTGTGATTGAAACGATTACTATTGATGATTAGTGTTCGGAGGGACGTTTTCCGTTAAGGGAGCGTCCCTTTTAGTTTGGAAGCAGAGATGAGCGGATTTTGAAAAAATGCTTATTCAGGGTATAATATTTACAATTATTAAGTTCACGTTATTCGTGAGTGGAAAGGAGTCGTTATGAGTAACTATCGAATTGGAATGCGGGTCCACGGACGGATTACGGGCATTCAACCATACGGGGCATTTGTCACACTGGATGCTGATCACCAGGGATTGATTCACATTTCAGAATGTCATGAAGGCTACGTTAAGAGCATTGGCGACTTTTTGAAGGTTGGCCAGACGGTTGACGTCATCATTTTAGATATTGACGAGTACACCGGCAAGATTAGTCTGTCGTTACGCTGCGTTGAACAGCAACCGCATCACACTACTAGTGATTTGGAGATTTATAAAACCTTTAGGCATAAACATTTTTGGACCAATCGGCACGTCCACGCTGGGTTTACACCGATTGCAACCCACCTAGACGGCTGGATTGCGGATTCGTTAAAGCGGTTAGATGCTGAGGAGGGTGTGAAGTGAGTAAGCAAGTTGCCGGGACAATTATTCAAAATGATGAACAGGGAACGCGGTTTTTAGTGACTAAGGATCGGCAGGGTGCGTACTGTTTTTATCATTTAACGGTGCGTGACGGGCAAAGTCCATTAGCGTCGATGTTGTATGAGCTACGCCATTCAGTTGGAATTGAAGTTGATCGTTTGCGGTTATACGACTCGAGCATTGCGATGATTGGCGATGAAAAGGTTGACCTATTCGTGTTTAATCACGTTAATATGACGGCGGCAGTTGAACAACGGTTGGCACAACATAATCTGTTTTTAGTGCCAGCACGGGCGTTACACGAGTTATTCCGTAGCGTTAACGTAGGGCAGACGTCACCAATGGAAGATTTTTATAAATAATTTGTAATTTAGGCTTGACCTGTATAGTAATACTTGATAAGATATATCTTGTCGCTGCGAGAGAGCCGGTAAATGGCTTGACAGCAACGAGTTAGTATCTTTTCTAGTTTTTAGTGGCTATGAATAAATATTCATTGAGTTAAAAACTTGTTGACAGGCTTTGAATGGCATGCTAAGATATATCTTGTTGTTGCGAACCACTTTAGTGGCTTGCGACGGCGGTTGTTAAGTGATTAAATCAGCCGCTTCTCAATTGCATAGATATTCAATAACTTGAAAAAAGTTGTTGACAAGCTTTAATTGAGATGCTATTATAAAACAGTTGTGTTGAGCTAATCAACTTAACGAATTAGACCTTTGAAAACTGAACAAAGTTTCGACGAATCAAATGTGTAGGGTCTCTTGATCTTGAATCAAGAGCAAACATTTGCGAAGTCAATTCGCTAGCAAATAAATTTTTGAACAACTTTAAATGAGCTTTTTAGAACTCATCATTAATTTGAGAGTTTGATCCTGGCTCAGGACGAACG
>NZ_BJDZ01000001.1 GCF_005405405.1 Lactiplantibacillus plajomi | reverse complement strand
CAACTTGAAGATGAGTATCAAACTCAAATTCAAAATTTAGTCGTGGCATAGGACAAAAAAGTCTCTATTTAAATTGTCTATTTTATTGACAGGGGACCACTAGGCTGTTTAAAAAATGGTGCCATTTTGGTGCCACTCTGTAAAATGCTCTAAACGGATGCTGTCATATCAACCGTTTGGAGCTGAGTTTTATCCCGATCGCCGGTACTAGCAAGCTATTTATATAGCTTTCGGTACCTACAGGTGACCGTCATATCTTTGATATGACGGTCTTTTTGTGTTTTCAGAAGTTATACGAAGGCACTGAGTGTCCAAACAGCTTGCACATTTCAGTGTTTCGTATATTACAAAGTAGGGGACAGCGGTATAGGTTGAACCGTCCTATATTGTTGAAAATTCAGGTAGAGAGGACAATAATCAAACTCAGTTATTGGGAGAAAAGAGAGTACCAGGCGCAAAGCATACCTCTTAATTTGCAAAAGGGCGTTTAAATTTAATCGAATGAAGCTTACTGGAAGCCAGAAAATGAAGCGAAAATGTGGGCGATTGTTGTGACAAAAATCGAGGACCGAGTTCGAAAAAGTTATAGATCATACCTCTTTTATGAAAACGAACTGTTTGACTCTCACATTTATGGGACGATAGTTAGAAATTTCGATTCAAGTTATGCAAAAGCTTACAGTGTTTATGTAGTGGCTTTCCTTTGGAACATGATACAATTACGTTAGATAGTAAAGGACTGAGCTATTCAGAGACCCCAAAATTTACTCATCTAATTTTCAATAATCGGTTATTTTGGTTAAATGGAAGTGGAGCGAGCTGTAATGATGATGACCTATACATTGATTTTAGATGATAATCATTATCGTGTTTATCGAGTGGTCACGGATAATATTGAAGGCACAGTAACGGTTAATAAGGAAACACATAGGGCAGATTTACAGGGACAATTTAGTTCGATGTTTTTTAAGGAGTTTATTGAGGAATTAGCTGTTGGAACGTTAAATTTTAAAACCGACCCGCCTAAGTTATTTGTCTATGGTGTCGGGTAAAGTACTCATCAGCTGAGTTCTTTAATAGGATATGAATCTAATAAATAGAACCTAGTTGTGAAAGATTATTTGAAGAAGGTGAATAAGGCATGCTGGTCCCAGAGTTTGCGATGCATCCAGAATGGTCCACTTGGTCTAGGGAGACGGGAAGACTAACAATCAGAGATGACGCGCCTGAAGAGGCAAAAAAACTTTATCAAGAATATTTAGATTTACTTAAGTTCTGTGATGATAATGAAATAGACTTTTAGCCCCCACCAAGTGCTATATTTCAAGCAAAGAAGCTGAGGACTGTTCGTTGAGCTATTCGCATTTACACAAATAGGGTGTAGGTTAATCGAATGGCAAAGCGTTATGAAACTGTACTTGAGGGGGGAAGCATTAATGCTAGTACTTGAACTAATGAAACATCCCGAATGGTTTAGGTGGGATGAAAATCAAAAAGTAGTCTTGATTGACGCCCCTCCTCAGGAAGCCCAGAAAGCTTATCAGGAATATTTAGATTTTTTAAAGTACCAGGATGAAAATGAAATCGACTTTTGAGAAGCATTCGACTAAAGATGTTGAGTGCTATTTTTATACCTAAAGCTGTCCCAAGCATGACGTAAAAAGGCTTACTTTTTATGCCTTGAATTGCGGTTGTACCACGTAATAAAAGCGTGAAAGGATGATCACTGTGAAACAAGAAGTATTAACAAAAAAGAGACTTACCGAAGAATAAATTAACTCGATTACGGAAACTAATGGCCATGATATCGAGAATACCAAGCGTGCCTTGAGTGACGTGAAAGCTATCGAAGTGGAAAACGAGGAACGTTGCCAATCAACCAAGCCAAGTTGAACGGTGCGCTGTCGGGCTCGGTATTTTCCGGTGCAAAGGCCAGTCCTTAAAGGGGCACTGGTGTGGATGTGGCTCTCACTAAATAGCGACGTAAAGGATACGCCAAAAACCTCCTTCGTGCGAAATCACGCGGAAGGAGGTTAGTAGGTAGTATTCTTTAAAACAGTGGCAGTGGTGCCAGAAAGTCGATGTCGGTGCGTTCGGCGGCCGGACCTTCCGCTAAGATGGCGAGCTGCTTGACGACGGTCGCACCCGCTTGTTTGAGGAGCGCGCGGGCGGTGGTTAGTGAACCACCACTGCTAATGACATCGTCAACGATCACGACCCGCTTACCGCGGATTAAATCCGCGTCCGCACCGTCCAGTACGAGTTCCTGGTCAGCGCTAGTCGTAATGGCGTGAACGGCTTCGGTAAGCGGGGCGTGCATGTAGTCCTTAACGCTTTTACGCAGGACGATGAAGTGCGGGTGGTTGGTCTGGTCACTGAGGACTTGCGCCAACGGGATGCCCTTACTTTCCATCGTCACGAGGTAGTCGAAGTCGACGTCCGCTAATTTTTGCCCGAGTTGTTCAGCCGCGTAGGCGGTCAGTTCCGCATCGCCCAGTAAAACGAACGAGGCAATCGTGGTCGTCGGGTTAATTTTAATCAGTGGTAATTTCCGTTTTAACGGGCCAATCGTTAATTCATAAGTCTTTGTCATAATTAGATCCCCAATCCTAATAATGGTAAGCCGAATTTCAGTAAGGCGCCGCTCAAGAGTCCGGTAAACGGATCAACAAGCGCGGTAACGACTAGTGTGATGCCGGCAACGGTTGACAGTGAGCCGTGCATGGCAGTTGCGGCGTTTTCTGGAAAAATTACGACCGCACCGAGAATCAGTAAGAAACCGGCGATTGAAGCGCTGGGCACGTACTGACCGATTTTTGGTAACCAACCCAGTAGTAAAATCACGGCCATGATCAGCATCATGATAATACCAGCCACGACCGGTTCCGGTGCACTGGCGGTCGCGGAAATAATCGTTTCGACTGGCGCACCACCGAGTAAACTGGTTCCGAAGTCGGCTAACGCCTGGGTGCTCGTCAGCAAGTTTAAGTTAACCGGGTTGGGCTTCTGGCCGGTCATTTGACCGGTGATCAAGCCGTAGGAAATGTTGGCGCCAATGTTCAAGCAGGCTAAACTCAGGGCGCCGCGTAAAATTTTGACGCTGACCAGCGGTTTGACGAACTGAAACTTACGGGCGGTAACGTGAGCGGGAAGCGTGACGCGGTAATGTTCGCCAATGACCGCGTAGCCGCTAGTGCCAATAACCGAAATGGCAATCGTCCAGACTAGGTCGTGACTGATGATGTAAGTGACAGCGGCCATCCCAATTGATAACCAGCCGAAGTGGGCCTCGTCCTTGGCCATTTGCAGGGCGATTTTTGCTAACATCAGCCCGACGCCGGCCATCATTCCGGCCATGATCTGACTACCGAGTACGTCAACGATTTTGGTTAGTGAGCCGGTAAGCCCAATCACTAACATGATGGTGGCACCGAAGAAGATGATTGAGGTCCGTTCCCGTAAGTTCTTACCAAGGTGCCCCGTGAGCGCCAACGATTCCGCTTGGAACGAAATTGGAGCGACCGAGCCGGCGACCCCGTTTACCAGTGCGGCCAATCCGAATGAAAATGCGGTCGGGAAAACGGCAAAGCCAAGCGTCATCGCCATAATCCCTTGGGGAATCCCGTTTAAAACAACGCCGATTGCGGCGAGAAAATCTGCTAACCAGTGCAAAATAATTCCACCTTTGCTTTTGATACGAACAATATACAATATAAAATGGTTTAAATCCAGTAAATTATAGGAAAATAACGAATTATTGAATTTTATTAACACTATAATATTCGTGTTTAAGTGTGAAAACCTTTAGCTTGAGCCGTTGACCGTAATTTGTTTAATGATTTAAAAAATCACGACAAAAAAGCCCCCGCAAGCGGAGGCTCAACAATTTAGTGAATTAATTTTTCATAAACGTAGCAAATATCGTCAGTGTGGTAAACGCCAACCATTTCACCGACCCGTTTGAAGTTCATCTTAGCAATCAAGTGTTGCATCGCTAAGTTGTCCGAGTGGGTATCAATGCGGATGCTCTTGATTTCGGGGTGCCGGCGGGTAATGTGGTCGATCACCTTTTCAAATAATTGGGTGGCGTAGCCGTGACCGGCATGGTTGGAATGGATTGCGACCCGGTGAATAACGCGGTAGGGGTCGTTTTGGTTGAGCCATTCCGCGTGGGCCGTTGTGTAAGTCTCGTCTGGGGACTGGACCACGGCGACCGCGCCAACCGTGGCGTTGTCGTCCGAATTAACTAGGAAGGCCGCGCCTTGCATAATGTCAGCCGTAATTTGTTTGCGGGACGGGTAGTCGCCCTGCCACTGGTCAACACCGGATTCGGCGAGTTGGTTACGGCCGTCGCTCAAAATATCGATGATCGTATCGAGATCATCAAGGGTTGCTTTTTTTAAGTACATAAATCGTGACTCCTCTCTTAAGCCGGGCGTTACGTGAGAAAAAACGCCGACTTAAACAGTATACAGAAATCACGCCAAATTGGAACTATTTTAACTCGATTCTTAGCATTTTTTCAGCGCCGGTGGTTGCGTAAAATTTGGCGCGCCTGTTTATCCATATCATGTTGAATATTATAGGCGGCGACCGCACTCGGTGCGTATTGATAAGCATTGGTTTTTAAAGTTTGTGCATAAAAGTCGAAGTAGGGCAGGTGGCGTTGCCGGGCAATCTCAATGGCCTGACGCCAATCAAAGTCGACTTGGCGGTAGTCGATTGCCTGAAGTCCCCGTTGATCGATCGTTAGCAGCAGGTACGACGCCCGTGGTTGCCTTAAGTTGGGGTTCACGGCGGTCGGTAGCCCGACCGTGCCGGCGTTTAAAATCAGTTGGCCACGGGTGGAGTAACGCATGATTGCTTGATGGGTGTGCGCGTAAATCACGATGTCCGGCTGGCCAGTGGCGGCTTGATCGAAGTTAGCCTGTTCCGCCGTTGGTGCCAGGGCGTGACCGCTCGCAAAGGTCGGCAGGACGTGTTGCAGGCGGATGGTCAGTGGTCCCACGTGCTTGGTCACGGTCAGTGGTAGTTGCCGTAATTGATCAAAGTGGGCTGCTGTGAGTTGCCGACGATCGTAAGCGGTCAGGATGGTGGCCATCACCTGTTTGGGCTTGGTAAATTTGTCGGGATCGGCGTCCAGCACCTTTTGGTAGTTTTGCTCGTGGTTGCCTAATACGTAGGCGGTTGGTTGGACGGCATCCAGGAGGGCCATACAACGTTCGGATTCCGG
Organism: Lactiplantibacillus plajomi; assembly: GCF_005405405.1. Classification (GTDB taxonomy): domain Bacteria; phylum Bacillota; class Bacilli; order Lactobacillales; family Lactobacillaceae; genus Lactiplantibacillus; species Lactiplantibacillus plajomi. Next base: position 148,106 of record NZ_BJDZ01000001.1, on the reverse strand, counting down.
TCCGCGAACCGTTAAGTCGCCAACCGTCCAGTATTCATTGACGTTTTCTGCCTGAGCATCTGCTAAGACGGCCTCTAGCGCGGTGGCGTTACCGTGAACGTCTGATAAAACGGCTATTTTAACCATGTGATAACTTCCTTTCTATGTATCCGTCACCATCTTGATGGTGGCGGGGGTGAAATTAAAATGTAAGTTTGTAATTACTCTGCAAACTCATCGTAACTTTTTTCTGTTATAATGAGACGTGAAACGAAGTAATATATTAGCACGTATATTCAAGCCAATTCGTTTCGCGGCCGTGGTTATCCTCGTGATAACGACGGCTTTTATTTTAGCATACGCCGAATTGGCAGTGTGCTTATTTTGAGTAGGCGTGTGGAAAGTAGTGGGTGATCAAATGACGGAAGAACAAACGGTGGCGCAACTCCGCCGTGATTTTAAGGCCAGTGATGACCGCCGCGATGCCGGGTTACCGACTAACGTGGCGGGGGTTCGGCGCTATAACGACCTCGCATACGGGCCAAAACGCCCGTGGCACCTGTTAGACTTATACGTACCAACGGCGGCTAAACGGCCGTTAGCGACGATTATTAATATTCACGGTGGCGGTTGGTGTTACGGGACCAAGGAAACCTACCAGTTTTACGGGTTAGATTGGGCGCGGCGTGGTTTTGCCTTTGTGAACCCCAATTACCGTTTAGCTCCGGCAGTGACTTTTCCCGCTGAGCTTGACGACGTTAACTGCTACGTTGATTGGGTGGTGGCGCACGCTGACGAGTACCACCTGGACTTGAACAACGTGATTCTGATGGGGGACAGCGCCGGTGGTCAAATGGCGGAACAGTACGCGACAATCTTGACTAACCCGCAGTTTCGGCGGTTATTTGGTTACTCGCGACCGGAAATGACGGTGCGGGCACTGATCTTAAATAGTGCGGCCACCGAATTACTGCGACCAGACGCGTTAGCCGGGGCGGTCCGGGCCTACTTTCCGGAAAAGGTGGTGGCAACGCACCGGGCACAGTTAGCGACTGAGAGCGCCATTCAAGCCCCGTTTTTGCCAACGTTCATTTGTACGGCCACCGCCGACTTTTTGAAGCCTAACGCTTTACGGTTGGCGGCACTGTTCAAGACGCGCGACATCGAACACGTTTATCGGTGCTACGGGACAGCCGAACAACCACGCGGGCACGTCTTTTTAATCGATCAACGCGACCCGCTGGGCCAACGGGCGGTCGATGACGAACAGACTTTTATTCAAGCGCACTTAAGCTAAACTGTAAAGAATAGGTTAACCCCCGCCAGCTTTTGGCGGGGGTTAATTTTAAAATAAGTTAATAATTAAATCGAGATTTAATAAGCTAATAATAATGGCTAACGTGTAACCGAGCAGCTGCACCCAGTGGGAGTTGACGTGTTGTTTCATTAACTTCGCGTTACTGGTCAGCATAACCAATGGAACAATCGTAAACGGTAACGCCAGGCTTAACGCGACCTGGGCGTCAATAATCATTGTTTCAAGGGCGTGGTCGTTAAAGCCGACGAGCCAACCGATAATTAAAATCGGGATTAGGGTGACTGCCCGGGTGAGTAACCGCCGTTGCCATAGTGGTAAGCGGATGTGTAGGTAACCTTCCATCACGATTTGCCCCGCTAAGGTGCTGGTGATGGAAGAAATTAGCCCGGTGATCAACAGGGCAAGCGCGAATAGACCGCCCATTAAGGGGCTGGCAAGTTGACCGACAATTGCGGAACTTTGCAAACCGTGAAAGACCGCTTGGAGGCTGGCTAGTGCTCGACCGTGCCCAAAAAATAGGCTGCCGCCTAAAACTAGCAAAAGTGCGTTGATCAGGAAGGCCGCGACTAGGTGGGTGTTGGAGTCCCAGTTGGCGAACCTTAATGTTTCTTTGACTTGTGCGGGGTCGTGGTTATCATAGCGCCGGCTTTGAGCCAGTGATGAGTGTAAGTACAGGTTATGGGGCATAATCGTGGCCCCTAAGATGCCGAGGCTTAAAATCAGGGCGGCGTGATTTTTGACCAGCAACTGGCTGGGGATAAAACCACTCAAGACGGCGCCAAATTGGACGTTGGCCCGTCCGACTTCGATACCAAAAATAACGCCAACCGTCAGGATCGCCAGTAGAACGATAAACTCGACCCGCCGGATGCCGAAACGCAAAAACAGTAGTACCACTAACACGTCACCGATTGTGAGTAAAATCCCCCAGAGTAGCGGCAACTTAAACAGCATGTTGAGTGCCAAGGCGGTACCAATAACGCCGGTCATGTCGGTTGCCATCATTGCCAACTCGTTTAAGATCCACGCAGCGAAGCGTACCGGTCGCGGCAGCGTCGCGGCAATTGCCTGGGCCAAATCTTGGCGGGTGACGACCCCCAGTTTGATTGCCAGTGCCTGCATGAACATGGCAACCAAAATTGACAGTAACAGGACTGCGAGTAGCCGGTATTGAAACTGGGCGCCCCCCGCAATCGACGTCAGCCAGTTGCCGGGGTCCATGTAACCGACCGCAACTAGTGCGCCCGGACCGCTGTACGCCAGAAATTTTTGCCAAAAGGCGCTTTGGTAAACGTCGGGGACAGCCACGCTTTGATTGATTTCTTCAAGACTGCGTCGGACTTTAGCCATGGGTGCCGACCTTCTCCCTCGTTTGGGTCGCCAATTCGGCTAGGCTGGCGGCAAAGTCCGGGTCGGCGTTCAGGCACGGGACTAGTTCGAAACGGTCACCACCACTAGCGCGAAAGGCTTGGTAGTTTTGAACGTTATCCTCTTCCAGGGTTTCCAAACAGTCGCAAACAAAGGACGGCGTAATCACCAAGACGTTGCGTTTGCCGAGTTCGACGAGTTGTAAAAGTTCGTTACGGAGGTAGGGTTTTAGCCACGGCATCGGGCCGAATTTAGATTGGTAGGCGGTGACGACTTTGTCGGTCGGCAAGTCCGGTAATAGGGCGCAAACGGCCTTGGTTGTGGCTTCACATTCCCGTTGGTAGGGGTCACCGTGGCGGACCATCGCGGTCGGAATACTGTGGTAACTAAAGATGACCGCGTCATAGTCGTGTTGCTGGTAGCTCGCCCATAATTTAGCGGCCAGCGCCCGTTGGTAGCCGGGGTGGTCGTAGAAGTGGTGCACCAACGTGTAGGGCACGTTGGCGCTGTCCGCCTGGTCGATGATGCCCTGATCGGTGCTCTGGGTAAACTGAGGGAACAGCGGTAATAGGACTGGCCGTTCACAGCCAGCTTTCGCCATCGCTTTTAAGGTGGTTGCGATGTGCGGTTCCCCGTAGGTCATCGCCAAGCGCACGTCCCAGTCGGGTAACAGAGCCTGCACGCGGTCACGTAAACGTTCACTGTTCACAGTCAGCGGCGATCCAGCCGCCGTCCAAATATCGCGGTAGAAGGTCGCTGACCGCCAGGAACGGGTCGGCAAAATAATTCCGCGGAGTAGTGGCTGCCAAACGGCCCGTGGCATTTCGACCACGTTTTGGTCACTGAGAAATTCCCGCAAATAACTTTTGACGTCCGCCGTCCGGGGGCTAGCGGGCGATCCCAAATTAACGAGTAATAAGCCTGGACGCATATGAAACATCCCCTTAAGTAATTTAAGTTAATGATAGCATAATTTTAACGATTAAAACGCTTGATTCCGCGGTTTAATCCACCTATCGGGTGATATACGAAAGACGAAAAAAACTAGCGCTATGACCAAAGTCGTAGCGCTAGTTGTATCTCTGAATAACGGCAGTCGAAACGTCGCACGGTTAGTTCTTGGCATATTCACGTTGCGTTACGCCCGTTTGAATTTACGACGTAAGTAGTAGCCAGCGTAACAGATGGCCACGAACGGCACCGTGTAGTACAGGGCGATCCGTTGATTAGGGTCGAACCAAATCAAAATACAGGAGAGTCCGCTCAAAATAAAGGCTAACCAAGGGACGACCGGGTAACCGGACGTTTTAAAGGCCAATTCATCGAGCGAATGGCCGCTTTTAAGGAAGGCCTTACGGAAGTTGAGTTCCGACAACGCAATTGCCATCCAGACGATCACAACGGCTAGTCCCGAAATCGACACTAGTACCAAGTACACCGTTCCGGCGGCGTAAATGCTGGAAAGGAGGGCTAAAATCCCACCCAGCATACTGGTGATCAGGGCAATCAGCGGCACGTCGCGTTTCGTGGTCCGTTTGAAAATCTTGGGAATCGTGCCCTCGTTAGCGAGTGACCAGAGCATCCGTGTCGATGCGTAGAGCCCCGAGTTGGCTGCCGACATAATCGCGGTCAGAACAACGAAGTTCATAATATCCGCCGCGTAGGGGATTCCGATTTCTCTGAACACTAACACGAACGGACTCTCGGTGACGCCGGCCTGCTTATACGGAATCAAAGCGGCCATGACGAACATGCTACCGACAAAGAAAATAATGAGGCGCCATAACGTGGTGTGGATGGCCTTCGGAATCGTGTGGGCCGGGTCCTTAGTTTCGCCGGCCGTGATGCCGATTAATTCGGTTCCGGAAAAGGCGAAGTTGACCGTTAGCATCGTGGTGAAAACACCGCCGAAGCCGTTTGGAAACCAGCCGTTTTTATAGTAGTTAGCGAGTCCCGGTGCGGCTTCACCGTGTAAGTGAATCCCGCCGACGATGGCGAGTCCTCCCAGGATAATAAAGGCGATGATGGTAAAAACTTTGATACTGGAAAACCAGAATTCGGCCTCGGCGAACCAGCGCACCGATAAGGCGTTGACCGTAAAAATTACCACCATGAAGCCTAAACTCCAAATCCAGGTGGCAACGTGTGGGAACCAGGTTTGCATGATCAGCCCCGCGGCGGTAAATTCCGAACCGAGGGCGATCGTCCAGGTCAACCAGTATAAGATGGCGACCGTAAAGCCGGTCCCAGGACCGATGTATTTCTTAGCGTAGACGTGAAACGCGCCGGTGTAAGGCATGGCCACCGCATGGCCACCGCGAGTTCGCCCAGGCAAAGCATGACGAGGTAAACGAGTAGTGCACCAATCGTGTATGCCAGCAACGTTCCGATGGGGCCGGCCTGGTGGATCGTATAACCGGAACTTAAAAAGAGTCCGGTCCCAATGACGCCACCCAGTGAAATCATCAGCACGTGCCGCGATTCCATCTGGCGACTCAAGTGGGTTTGTTTTGACATGATTAAATGGCCTTCCTTACTTGCAAGAATTAGTTGATTAGAATAAGATGAGGAAATCAACGGTGTTAATAGAATAACACAGTATTACGGCAGAGAGGAAATCATTTATGCAAGATTCAACTATCGATTCATTATTAAAGCAAACGCCGCTCGTATCCGACGGCGCCATGGCGACCGAGTTAGAAAAGCGTGGGGTTGCCACCGATTCCGCACTATGGTCGGCGACCGCCATGCTCGACCATCCGGAAGCAATTGCGGCGGTTCACCAGAGCTACTTTGCAGCCGGGGCCCAAATCGCGACGACCAATACGTACCAAGCTAACGTGCCGGCCTTCGTTCACGCGGGCATCGCGGCGCCGAAAGCCCGCAAGCTGATTCAAGCGGCCGTAACCATTGCGAACACGGCCAAGCAGGACTTTGCGGCAAGCCACCCGGATTTTAACGGGGTGGTCGCCGGCAGTATTGGTCCTTACGGGGCTTACTTGGCGGATGGCAGTGAATACACGGGAAAGTACCACCTAGACGAAGTTGCCTATCAGGAATTTCACCGCGAGCGGCTGGACTTAATCATGGCAGCAGGGGTCGACTTACTGGCGCTCGAAACCATGCCTAAGTTGGAAGAAGTTCAGGCGCTGGTCCACCTGATTACGGTGAACTACCCGCAACAAAAATACTGGGTCAGCTTTAGTATCGCGGATCCGCAGACGTTATGCGACGGGACCCCGTTAGCCGAAGCGGCGCGGTGGGTCGTTGACCAACCTAACGTGGTCGCAGTTGGGGTCAACTGCACGACACTCGCAAACATCGAACCGGCATTAAAGACGTTGCGGGCGGCGACCGACTTGCCGTTAATTGTCTACCCGAACTCCGGCGACCTGTACGATCCGGTGACGAAAACTTGGCAACCCACGCAGCACGGTGAAACCTTTGAAACGGCGGTACCCGGCTGGCTGGCGGCCGGAGCCCAAATCATTGGTGGCTGCTGTCGGACGACCCCGGCGGATATCCGAACGGTTGCGACCCAGTTAGCACGACGGTAAAGTATAAAAAATCAGAACGAGAGTGTGACAAAAGTTGGTTAGCTGGTTAGCATAACGGCGGAAGGCGAATAATCCTGGGCTTGGATTGTTGGATTTACGGGGTTAAGCGGAGCCAGCTGACTTTTGGCGCACGTTTCGGCTATTAATATTCGGAGACACACACGGGGCTGTGACATTTGTCACAGCCCCGTTCCGATTTTATTAACTTAATAAAGTAGCCACATCAAGACGAATTGCACGACCACGGTAATCATCAGGTGGCCGCGGGTCTTACCGAGGGCCTGTTGACTGAACCAGACTGCGATCACGATCACGATGGCGGCAATCGCCTGCCAGTTCATGCTTTCAATGAAGATGCTTAAAATTAATAATCCGCCGGTAATAGCGGACATCAGCTGGTTAACTTCCCGTTGGTGGCTAAAACTGGGGACGTATAAGAAGAGGTAACTGAATAGAAGTGGCCCCAGTTTACTGAGGAAGGTCGTCGACAAGTAGTTATTTTGTAAGTCAAAGACCGCCACCGGAATGGTGAAGGTCATGATGACGCCGAAGACGACCAGCCCGAAGTAGTTCTGCATGCCAAAGCGCGGGACGGCCATGACGAACAACCAGACGCTACAAGTTAGTAAGAGGTAAAGTAACTCGGACTCCTTAGCGATGATGTTGGTAAACGCGAAAGCGACCGAAATGCCAATGGTGATCAAGCTCCACTGTGAGGGCACGCGCGCGTTCAGGATAATGAAAATAGCCGCGGCGACCGCAATCGTATAACCGATCAGTGGTAACTGGGCGGCGGAGAATTCCGCCGTTTCAAACGATTGGCCGTAGTTGAGGGCGGCCCACCAACAAACGATACTCTGTAAAATGGTGAACACGCCCAGCTGGACGTGTTCACGCTTAAGTTTCAATTTTCCAATTCGAATCATAGGCTGACATCTTTCTGTAAGTTGTAATGCTTCAATCGTACCGGTCGGCGGGAAAACCGTCAATATTTTCGGCAGAATCTTTTAAAAAAACAAGGATTGTGATACTCTGATATAGTTATGAGCCGTTCCCGAAAGGATAAAGACGTTGTTTTGGATAGATTCCGAACGTCTTTAGATGCCTTGTAACCGAATATTCTAAGGGGGAATTATTAAAATGAGTGAAAAACACTTATTCACATCTGAATCCGTTTCTGAAGGGCATCCCGATAAAATCGCGGACCAAATCAGTGACGCCATCCTAGATGCAATGTTAGCACAAGATCCACAAGCACGGGTCGCCGTTGAAACGTCGGTCACGACCGGGTTAGTCCTGGTCTTTGGTGAAGTTTCGACGAAGGCCTACGTGGACATCCAGCACGTCGTCCGTAACACCATTAAGTCAATTGGCTATTCCGATGGCCAATACGGCTTTGACGGTGACAACTGTGCGGTCTTAGTTGCTTTAGACGAACAATCACCGGATATCGCGCAAGGGGTCGACGACTCGTTAGAAACGCGTGAAGGTGATGCTGATCCGCTCGATAAAATCGGTGCGGGTGACCAAGGGATGATGTTTGGTTATGCCATTAACGAAACACCTGAACTAATGCCACTACCAATTGCGCTTAGCCACCGGTTAATGCGCAAAATTGCGGCGTTACGTAAAGACGGTACCATCAAGTGGCTCCGTCCGGATGCGAAGGCTCAAGTTACGGTCGAATACGATGGTAACAACCAGCCCCAACGGGTCGACACGGTGGTCGTATCAACGCAACACGACGCCGACGTGGATTTAGCCACGATTCGCCAAACGGTGATCGACCAAGTGATCAAGGCCGTTATTCCGGCCGATTTATTGGATGACCAGACGAAATATTTGGTTAACCCGACTGGCCGTTTCGTTATCGGTGGTCCCCAAGGTGACGCCGGCTTAACTGGTCGGAAAGTCATCGTGGACACTTACGGTGGTTACGCCCATCATGGTGGCGGTGCCTTCTCCGGGAAGGACGCGACCAAGGTCGACCGTTCGGCTAGTTACGCCGCCCGCTACATCGCTAAAAACGTGGTTGCAGCCGGCTTAGCGGACCAAATTGAAGTTCAATTAGCCTACGCCATCGGGGTTGCCGAACCCGTATCGATCGCCGTGGATACGGCTGGTACCGGTAAGGTCAGCAACGATGACTTGATCAACGCCATTCGTAAGAACTTTGACTTACGGCCAGCGGGAATCATCAAAATGTTGGACTTACAACGGCCGATTTACCGGCAAACGGCCGCATACGGCCACTTTGGTCGCACCGACATCGACTTACCGTGGGAACACACGGATAAGGTCGACGCCTTAAAAGCCGAATTTAAGTAATTAATTAATCGTCACGTGGTTATGCGCGTGATTAGTCTGTAGGTACTCGACGCTAAAAGCGACCTCTTTTTTGAGGTCGTTTTTTTGCGCCGTTGATTTAAAGGTGGTTGGTGGGAATAGTAAAGGAGTTTTTTCATGAACAAACAACGTCAGACGAACGTTATGGCCGTCACGGTGGCCATTTACGTTGCCACGTTTATGAGTGCGATCGAAGGGACCATCGTGTCGACCGCTTTACCGACCATCGTTGGTGACCTTCACGGGGTCTCACTGATGAACTGGGTCTTTTCGATTTATTTATTGACAAACGCAATGATGACGCCAATTTACGGCAAGTTGACCGATTTGGTTGGTCGTAAGCCAGTCATGCAAACCGGACTGATTATTTTTATTATTGGTTCGATGATGAGTGGCTTATCCGAATCAATGCCGATGCTGATTTTGTGGCGGGCAATTCAAGGGATTGGGGCCGGCGCGTTGATGCCAGTTTCGATGACAATCATTGCGGATATTTATTCGTTTGAACGCCGTGCCAAGGTGCTGGGTTTTAACAGCTCGGCGTGGGGCATCGCTTCGGTGCTGGCACCATTGATTGGGGGACTGATCGTGGATAAGTTGAGCTGGCACTGGATTTTCTTCATCAACGTTCCGGTGGGCCTGATCACGCTCTTCCTGTTTCAGTTCTACTTGCGCGAACCGAAGCGTCATAATCAGGTTGAAATCGACTACCTCGGTAGTTTCTGGTTGATGCTGTTCCTGCTGGGGTTAATGCTCAGTTTCCAATTATTGGGAAACGCGACCATCAGTTGGTCAGCGGTCATTATTAGCTGGCTGGTGAGTGGCGCGAGTCTCTGGCTGTTTATTCGCCGTGAGGGGCGCACCGACCACCCGGTAATTTCGCTCGATTTATTTAAGAACCACACCTTTGTGATTCAAAATGCGGTCGCGGCGTTAGTCAGTGGCTTCCTGATGGCGGTCGAAGTTTACATTCCGACTTGGACGCAGGGGATTTTAGGCGTACCGGCATCGTTAGCGGGGTTTGCGGTTACACCCAGCTCGTTAATGTGGATCGTGGGGTCGTTTGTGACCGGCCGTTTGCTGGCTAAGTGGGCGCCGCGGCGGATTATTTACCTGAGTTTGAGCTTTATCTTAGTGACGAGTATCTGCCTCGCGTTATTGCCAGTTAGCACGCCGTTCCTCTGGTTCTTCTTGATCACAGCAATCGGCGGAATCGGCTTTGGGATTACGATCACCGCAACGACCGTGACCTCGCAACACCTAGTTAGCGCGGATAACGTCGGCGTCGCCACTTCGTTTAACACCTTGAGCCGGACGATTGGTCAAACCTTGATGATTTCGGTCTTTGGAATTGCCCTCAACGTCGGCATGAACCAGGGAATTGCGAGTCACGCCGGCACCAACATGGCGATGATGAACAAGCTGATCAACCCGCAAACCGCTACTAGTTTGCCAAAGGACCTGCTGCCGACCTTACACGGTATTTTGTACACGGGGCTGCACTGGGTCTACTGGATTGGCCTTGCACTGGTCATTTTAGCGTTTATCGTCAATACTTTTGACCGCGGTCCGCAGCTGACGGCGGCCCAACACGCTTCGAAGTTAAATAAGGATTAGCTTGCAGTTTTGATTAGTTAATCCGTGGCTAAACTAAGCCACTAAGGGGGACGTTCACCGCTACGGTGGGCGTCCCCCTTAGTTTGCCCAAAATGGCAGCCGGTAAAAAACGTCAGAAAATTAATCGTTCCGGGTTAGCTTGAACGGGCCAGTTGGTTATAAACCAGTTAGAATAAGAATTATAAGTTCTTAAGAATAAAAAGTGCGTGGCTCAATCATCCTTGAAATCGGTTAAGTTACCGTTATCACGTTAATTTTGTGTCTTTACGAAACCCGTTTCATCTCGTATACTCCGAGGAGTCTAAGTTAATTAATTAGAAATTGAGAGGAGTTACCCGCCATGCGCGCAGTTCGAGATGAGAAAGTTCATTATAAAATGTATAAGAGTGGTAAAACGTGGATAATTGTTGGTTTAACCTTGTCAACCGGCTTACTTTGTAACCAGCTAAAGGGGTTAGCCGCGAGTGACCAAGTAAAAATTGAGGAGCATCGGCAACTCGTGATGACGCCGCTACCGGCGCTGACTACGCAACCGGTAAGCGCGGTCGTTTCAGCACAAACTGATGCGAACAGTCAGTCTTCAACGGCTGAACCGGACACTAGTCATCAGGTTGCTACCAGTCAAACGCCCGCGATAACGGCTAATGAGCCAGCTAGTACGGTTTCCAGTGACGACCAGGGTGTCACCGCTGAGACCGAGCCGGCCAACAGTCAACCGGTTCCAAACACGTCCGCGCTTAGTGCTGGTGCCGTAACGCCCGAACCGGCGACGAGCGTGGCACCTAGCGATGAGCAATCCGTAACCAACGTGGAGGATCAAACAAACTTAAGCCCGACAACGAGTGCTGCTGCTCAGCCGGTCAGCTCAAGTACCGTCATCGCGGATGCGGGCGCTTCAACGGTTGCCATTCCGGAAGCCCCGTTATCAGCGGGCCCAACGAGTGCGGGGACGGCGCCAACCACGGTTTTAGCATCACCGGCAGCGGTAACCAGTGAACCGGTGACGACTGAGCGGGCGGACGTGATTTATTTTTACCCGCATGATATTGACCGGTGGTTACCGGATGAAAATTTCCGCTATATCTTGTTCCACGAGTTAAAGAAGATCGGCTACCAGCTTACCAGCCCTAATCAAATCACCGCCGAAATGGTGTCGCAATTAAAAGGTTTTCAACTCGATGAGCGCTTACAATTAGAGGATCGTGCGTACATGGACGCGGTTTTGAACGTCGAGTCCATCATGGGCATTCAGTATATGATTGGGTTGCAAAAATTTAGTTTTAGCGTTTCGCAGGCCGCACTAAGTAAGTGGGGTTACAACGCTGAAAGTGGTCGTAGTAAGCTTTGGGATATCGATCCGTTACGGTCGCAATTGCACCTCACCGAGTTAACGGTAAACGGGACTTCGGTGAGTGATATCCGGGCGTTGCGCCTGCTGACCAAGTTAGTTCGCATTGATCTATCCAATAACAAAATCAACAACCTTAGCGAACTGCCGATGAACGCTGAGCAAAACCTAGTTTCAATCGTGGTCGAAAATCAGGTTCAAGCCAACGAGGCCATCAAAGTGAACGTCGACCCGGTTACTGGGAAGTACGTGACCACGTCGTACGCGATTGACGCCGACGGAAAGCGGATTCCAATTAAAGTGGGGGCTACCGCAACCGCTAGCGGGCATAACTTGGATGCCTATACCATCGAATGGGATCACTTGGGACCAGCCGGCACCTTAGTGATGGCGTGGGATGTACCGGCTGTTAACGCTGGCCTCACTGATAACCGGTTTAGTGGTCAGATTTCAATTCCTTATGAAACCAATCAGCAATATGGGACCGCGGAAGTGACGTTTGTGGATCGCGATGGTAACCTGCTTGCTCCGGTCTTAAATTTATCGGCACCAATTGGTGAAGAAATAAATATTTCGGATAATGCGGATTACGAGGCCACCATGGACTACCTTGAATACGTCTTGTGGGCGGAAACGTATCACTACGTGGGAGAAAGAAATTGGACGGTGACGGCCGAACGTCACAAGCTTAAGGTGGTCATGTTTGTTCCAACCGCTAAACTCCACGTCTTTTTGGTTAATCAGGATGGTAACCAGGTTCCTGAAGAGTTATATGATATGAGTCGGTATGGTAAAGTTGGCGGGGGCTGGTCCTTCACATTTAAGGAAAACGCGATGTTTCAAATGCTTTCAGCCGAACTGGATGGCAAAACAATGGCGTTTGAAGATTTTAAAGATGGACTTAAGGGGAGGTTTACGCAAAAAGAACACGTCATAATCTTTAAGTGTAAACGGAAGAATGGTCAGGTGACAGTGCACTACGTCGATCAAAACAATCAGCCAATTGCCGCTGATGATACGGTTAGTGGGACGTTAGGAACGGATTACACGTTAGTCCCTAAACCGATTCCGGGTTACCACCTGGTTGCAACGGCGGGGGATAGCACTGGTAAATTCGGGGATGCGGATCTAAGCGTCACGTACACGTATGAAAAAGACGCGGTGACGGTCGAACCGGAAGTGCCGGGCACACCTTCAGAACCGGGTGAACCGGAAGTGCCTGGAATTCCCGAATTCCCGAGCGCGCCCGAAGAACCGGCAACGCCCGAACAGCCTGATCGACCGGGCGAACCAGAACAACCGGGTGAACCCGCAATTCCGGGGGTTCCCGAACAGCCCGCTAAGCCGGGTGAACCGTCAACGCCAGGTGTTCCGGGGCAATCGGGTCAGCCAGGGGAAAGTGGACCCGGTCTGCCGGGCGAACCATCAATACCGGGACCCTCAGCACAACCGGGTAGTAACGCAACGCCTGGTCAGGCGGACCCCGCGGCCTCATCTGAGCACCCGGGCCAAACTAGCGGGGCGGGCACTAACGACCAACCGGTCGAAAGTGCGACGGTACCATCTCCGCAATCAGGGATAATCGCAGATTTGGAACCGGCCCAGCAGGTCGTCAGCGCCTCTGCGGCTCAAGACACGTCGTACCTCAAACGGCTCGAGACGGTAACTGCGACGACAACTGACCAGCCAAGCGGTGGGCTAAACCGTGAAGAAATGACGGCAAAAATGCTCCCCCAGACCGACGAGCAAGCTGCCGGTTGGGTGCACCAACTGGGACTAGCGTTGCTTAGTCTGGTGGGTGCAACCTGGTGGTACCGGAAACGCCAGTAAGTCACTGTTAAAACGTCAGTAACAAGAATATAAAATTAGCGCCGTCAAGCCAATTTGGTTTGACGGCGCTAATTTTAGTTCGGATTTTTATGATGCTTAGCGTTTCTGAATCGCCACCAGGTACGGCGGGCGGTGGACTTGATTTAAGAACCCGTACTGCAGCACTTGAAATTGGTGCTGATCAAGTTGCTTAACGTGGTCTAGCAGGGCCGTGGCCTCGTCCTGGCCGCCGGGGTGACCGGTGTAGACTAGGAGTAAAATCAGTCCGTTAACGGCAAGGCGGCTTTCTAGCGCCTGCACGGCAGTTAACGTGGTACTTGCTTTCGTGACGATTTCCTTATTACCGCCGGGGAGGTAGCCGAGGTTGAAAACGGCACATTTAACCGGCTGGCTGGCGGGAATGACTTGGGCAAGGTTTTCGTGCCCGGTTTGGGTCAACGTCACCTGCTGATCGAGGTCGTGGGCCGCGAGTGCACTGGCGGTGGCCCGAATGGCGGCCGCCTGAATGTCGAAGCCGTAAACGTGCCCGGCCGGCCCGACTAGTTTCGCCAAGTAAGCCGTATCGTGACCGTTGCCGACCGTTGCGTCGACGACGGTATCACCGGGGTCAACGGTTTGATTGATTAAGGTGTGACTAAAGTTTAGTGCTGAACTGAGTTGGATAGTGGATCCCTCCTGAAATGGGCCAACTTACTTCGATTGACGATGAAAATGAAACGTCCCGGTTCGGTGCCCGCTAGTTAACCGGCTACTAATGTATAGAAGCAGACTGCCTAGTAGGCAACCGCCGACCACGTCGCTAGGGTAGTGGACGCCCACGATGACCCGACTGACAAGCATCAGGCCAATTGACACGATGCCTAGGCCGAGCAACGCTCGTTTGACGGTCGGGTTCTTGAGCAGGTCGTAAGCCAACACCAGCAAACTGCCAATTACGACGGTCGTGGTGGTGGCGTGCCCGCTCGGAAAACTAAAGCCGCCGATATTGGTCAGCCGCCATGCGGTTGGCCGCGGCCGGTCGATTAATTGTTTAATAAAGTAATTACCGTAAGCTGCCAAAACGGCGCTGTTGATCACAAAGTATAAGCCGCTCTTAGGTTGACGGAGCAACAAAAAGATGACGGTAATCAATGTAATAATAATCGTCATGCTATGCGGGTTGGCCAGTAACGTGTAGTGCAGCATCGCGGTTTGAAACCATCCGGGGGTGTGGTGCAGACTAAGGGCGACCGTCTGATCAAACTGTTTAAGCCAAGCTGGCTGCGTTACCACGGCAAAGACCCAGTAACCCCAAAAGGCGAGTAGTGCGAGCATCAACGTATCCCGGCGCTCCCAATATTTGGGCATCCCGTCACCTCCGATGAAAAATTTACTTCGCTTATTATAGCATTGTTTATTATTTTTTTAATCATGAGACGCACGAAAATCTCGGAATTTGTGGGGTCGATGCTTGAAAAAGGGGGGCGGGTTTGCTACGATGAGAACAATAACTTTACGACTTTGAGAAGGATTACTAGGTCCGGGCGTTTTTCAGAAACTCCGTGGTGGTTGCAAACGGGGATTCGCACGAACTGAACTCACCTTCAAGTCTTCCGGCTGAACGCAAGTAGGTACGGACGTGGTTTCGCGTTAAGGAAATCAAGAGGCCACGGTAACGTGGAATCATAGGTGGTACCGCGGAATCCGTTTCGTCCTATAAGCTTAAGTGGCTTATAGGATTTTTTTATACCAACGACCGCGGTTACTAGGATAAGTCGCAATGCTAGTTTACATAAATAGCAGCAAGAAAGGGGCACCATCATGGCATATAATCACAAAGTCATTGAACGTAAATGGCAACACTACTGGAAGGTTAACAAGACCTTTAAGACACTCGAGTCGACCGATAAGAAGAAGTACTACGCACTGGACATGTTCCCGTACCCGTCTGGTCAAGGGTTACACGTTGGTCACCCGGAAGGTTACACGGCAACCGATATTATGTCACGGTTCAAGCGGATGCAAGGTTACAACGTGTTGCACCCAATGGGCTGGGATGCGTTCGGCTTACCCGCTGAACAGTACGCTTTAAAGACCGGACATAACCCGAAGGACTTTACGGCGAAGAATATCAAGAACTTTAAGCGCCAAATTCGCTCGCTCGGTTTTTCTTACGACTGGGACCGCGAAGTCAATACTACCGATCCAAGTTACTACAAGTGGACGCAGTGGATCTTCGAACAACTTTATAAGAAGGGCTTAGCCTACGAATCCGAAACGCTGGTCAACTGGGCCCCCGATATGATGGGTGGGACGGTTGTCTCAAACGAAGAAGTTGTTGATGGTAAAACGGAACGTGGTGGTTACGACGTTTACCGTGTGCCGATGAAGCAGTGGAGCCTGAAAATTACCGCCTACGCCGACCGCCTGATCGACGACTTAGACGACATCGACTGGCCAGAAAACATCAAGGAACAACAGCGCAACTGGATTGGCCGTTCAGTTGGGGGTTCAATTAAGTTCAAGGTTGCCGGGCAAGCTGACGATACCGAAATCGAAGTCTTTTCGACTCGCCCAGATACGTTGTTCGGTGCAAGTTACATGGTTTTAGCACCTGAACACGCCTTAGTTGAACAATTAACGACGCCTGAACAAGCGGATGCTATCAAGGCTTATAAGGCCAAGATTGCCAGCAAGTCCGACCTTGAACGGACTGACCTGAACAAGGATAAGACCGGGGTCTTCACCGGGAGTTACGGGATTAACCCGGTCAACGGTGAAAAGTTACCGATCTGGATCGCCGACTACGTTCTGGCTTCCTACGGGACTGGGGCCATCATGGCCGTTCCGGCCCACGATGACCGCGACTTCGAATTTGCCAAGAAGTTCGACTTGCCAATCAAACCAGTGATTGCTGGTGATAACGATTATGACCAACAAGCTTACACTGGTGATGGGGAACATATCAACTCCGATTTCTTGGATGGGTTGGATAAGCAGGCTGCCATCGATAAGATGATTGCTTGGTTGGAAGACCACCATTGTGGTGAAAAGAAGGTCAACTTCCGCTTGCGGGACTGGATTTTTTCACGGCAACGCTACTGGGGTGAACCGATTCCAGTTATTCACTGGGAAGACGGCGAAACGACGCTGGTTCCAGAAGACCAATTGCCGTTACGCTTACCGGCCACGAAAAACCTGGAACCTTCCGGAACCGGTGAAAGTCCGTTAGCCAACATTGACGACTGGGTCAACGTGGTTGACGAAAACGGCCGCAAGGGGAAACGGGAAACCAACACGATGCCGCAATGGGCGGGGAGTTCGTGGTACTTCTTACGCTATGTTGATCCGCACAACGCCGACGCGTTAGCCGATTACGATAAGTTGAAGTACTGGTCACCGGTCGACCTATACGTTGGTGGGGCCGAACACGCCGTACTGCACTTGCTATACGCCCGCTTCTGGCACAAGTTCCTTTACGACTTAGGGGTCGTACCAACTAAGGAACCGTTCCAGAAATTGGTTAACCAAGGAATGATCCTTGGGAAGAACCACGAAAAGATGTCGAAGTCACGTGGAAACGTGGTTAACCCGGATGATATCGTCGACGAATACGGTGCCGATACGTTGCGCTTATACGAAATGTTCATGGGGCCTTTGGAAGCTTCAATTCCGTGGAGTACCGAAGGGTTACACGGTGCTAACAAGTGGATTGAACGGGTATGGCGGTTGATTATTGACGATAACAACCACGTGCGTGACCGGGTCACGACCATCAACGACGGTAAGTTGACGAAGATTTACAACGAAACCGTTAAGAAGGTCACCGAAGACTACGAAAACATGCGCTTCAACATTGCCATTTCCCAAATGATGGTCTTCGTAAACGAAGCTTATAAGGTCGACGATTTACCAGTCGTTTACATCGAAGGTTTTGTTAAGATGTTATCACCGATTGCGCCGCACGTTGCGGAAGAATTATGGTCATTATTAGGCCATGAAAACACGATCACCTACGCAACTTGGCCAACTTATGACGAATCGAAGTTGGTTGAAGATACCGTTCAGATCGCACTTCAAGTTAACGGCAAGGTCCGTTCACACGCAACCATTGCGAAGGACATGGGTAAGGATGAACTTGAAAAGTTAGCCCTTGCGGATGAAAAAATCCAAGAGTTTACGGCTGGCAAGACGGTTCGCAAAGTGATTGCGATTCCGAGTAAGCTGGTTAACATCGTTGCTAACTAATTTTTAACCATTATAAAAGGCCGTGCACAAGAAAAATTTTGTGCACGGCCTTTTTGCTGGCTAGAAACCACCAAACGAAATGGATAGTGAAATTAGTCCGGTAGCGATGAAGTAGTTACGGATGTTCGTGTCGTCATACTTACCGGCCTGAACATCGGTTTGAATTTGATTATAGAATTGAATCAGGACGTCCGGAACGTCGTGGTGGGCAACGTAGCGTTGCGAAATGGCGTGTGAAAGGTCCGAAACGACCTGACCGAAGTCTTCGTCCTGGTTGAGTCGGTTAGCGGCTGTCAGTAGTAAGGCGCGCAACGCCGGGACCCGTTTGATTTCCGGTTGTTGGTATAAGTCACTAAGTTGCGTAATAAAAGCGTTCAGTTTTTCGTCTGTCATGTTATGTTCCCCCCGTTGGTGACGCTGATTTCAAGGATAGCGCTGTGGGCCTGAAAGTCAAGCAGCGTTCAGTTGGGGCGCTGACTTAATTAAACGGCGGGTACCCGTTGCTTTTTCTCACGTCTGACGGGGCTTCACGGTAGTATAGGGGGTGACAAGGACTGAACTGAATCTGAACAGGTTTAATGAATCCGTTAAGGTTCGGTTAAACTCACGGTTAAGTTCGGATTTGGATTGCAACCGTGGGATATTTCCTCTAAAATGATTAAGATTGAACTAAGAAAGTGGGTTACGAACATGTCTGAGGAACCAAAAGCGAATCCGCACGTTAATTCGGATGCTGAAGCGCGCCAAAAGATGGTTCGCGGATCAGCTTGGATGACGGCTGGGAGCCTTTTTTCACGCATTCTGGGAGCCTTATATATTATTCCGTGGGTCCTGTGGATGGGCAGCAACTACACTCAGGGGAACGCCCTGTACGCCAAGGGTTACAATATTTATAGTTTCTTCCTGTTAGTGGCCATCGGTGGGATCCCATCGGCCATTTCAAAACAAATTTCAGAGTATAACGCCATTAACGAGTACGCGGTCGGGCAACGATTATATAAGCGTGGTCTCTTACTCACGTCCGCGTTTGGGATCGTGGGCGGCGCGATTATGTGGTTCGGTGCCGGTCCAATTGGGGTGGTCTTTGGTGGTGGTGACCCGAACGTGATTCCAGTGTTACGGGCACTAGCGATTGCGTTAGTCATTATCCCATCGATGTCGTTGACGCGGGGCTTTTTCCAAGGATACCAACAGATGGCACCGTCTGCCATTTCACAATTCATTGAACAAGTTTTCCGCGTGCTCTACATGTTAGCGGCAACTTTCTTCATTATGAAGGTCCAACGGGGTGACTGGGTCAAGGCGGTCACCCAATCGACCTTTGCCGCCTTTGTCGGGGCAGCAGCTAGTCTGCTGTTATTGGGCTGGTACTATTACCGTAAGCGGCCGGAACTGAACGCGTTAGCTGAACAAAGCGATAATAAGCTCGCAATTCCGGTTTGGAAACTGTTCAAAGATATTATTGTCCAAGCGATTCCGTTTATCGTGGTCGATACGGCCACGACTGTTTTTAACCTGTTAGACCAGGCTACCTTCCAACCAATGATGAAGCTGGCTTACCACCTCGACGATACCCAGATCAACACGTTATACGCGTATTTTGCGTTTAATGCCAACAAGTTAGTGATGATCATCGTTTCGCTCGCTTCGGCGATTGCCGTGACGGTGGTGCCACTGTTATCCGAATCACTTGCGAGTCATAACCGCCGTAATATTCGTAAACAGTTGGAAGACGCCATCATTTTGTTCCTGTTCATCATGATTCCGGGGGCCCTCGGAATGGCAGCAATTGCCCAACCGCTGAACACGTTGTTTTATAGTTACGACCAGGTCGGGACGTTGATTTTACAAATTTCCGCCTTTACGGCCATTATTTTAGGCCTGTTCACGGTGGTTTCGGCACTGATGCAGGGGCTATCACGTAACCGCGATATTATTCGCTATTACCTGATCGGCTTACTCGTGAAATTAATTATCCAGTTGCCTTGTATTTACCTGCTGTCCACGGCTGGACCGTTGGTGGCCACGGCAATCGGGATGACGGTGGCAAGTCTGATGGCGTTATATGATTTGGAAGTTAACTTTGGCATTCGCTACGTGCGAATTTTACCAAAGGTCAACCGAATCTTGATGTACGCGATTTTAACGTACGTTGGGGCGCGCTTGGCGGTCTTTCTGCTAAATTTAGTTTTCAATGAACAAAGTAAGACGCAATCGATGCTGATCGTTATCGTTGCGGTTGCGGTCGGTGGTGCAATTTACGCGTACTTTACGTTAAAATCGCGCTTGGCCGACATGATGATTGGGTCGCGAGCTGCCGGGTTACGCCGGAAGCTACGCATTAAGTAGGTGAATGATGCGAATAGATAAATTTTTACACGCCATGCGAATCGGGACGCGGACCCAGGTCCGGAAGTTGATCAAGGACGGCCACGTGACGGCTAACGGTGAACCGGTTTTATCCGGCAAGCAACAGGTCAATCCTGGGACCGACGTCGTTTATTTAGACGAGCAGCCGGTCCGTTATCAACAATACTTTTACTACGTCTTAAATAAGCCGGTCGGCGTGATTACGGCCACGACGGATGCCAGTGCCAAAACGGTGATGGATTTGTTCAATAGCACCGATTTTCGCGACGATTTGTTCCCGGTCGGACGTTTGGACAAGGACACGGAAGGGGTGTTAGTGATTACTAACGACGGCGCCCTCAGCCACGCCTTGCTTTCACCCGCCCACCACGTTACCAAGGTTTACGAAGCGGAAGTGACCGGCGAAGTGACGCCGGAACAACTGACGAGTTTTCAAGATGGACTGGTGCTGAAGGACGGCACCCAGCTCCAACCGGCCGAAGCCAGCGTGGTAGCCTACCACGAGATTGAAAACTTTACGACGGTCCGGATCAAAATTCACGAGGGTAAGTACCACCAGGTTAAACGGATGGTCGGTAGCCTGGGTGAACGGGTCGTCTCGTTACGGCGGGTCAGTTTTGGTTCGTTACAATTACCAGTGGGCTTATTAGCCGGTAATTACCGCGCCCTGACGGCTGACGAAACGGCGGCGCTCAAACGCGACGCCGGCCAACCGGTGACGGTCTAATGAAGTAACTAATAAAAAACGGCGTTCCACCACGAAAGCAGGGCTTTCAAAGTGGAACGTCGTTTTACGTTTTAATCGGGTACCGCAACGCTGTAACGGTGCATGTATTCGGGAATCAACGCACTAATTTGGTGCGGGAGGACGACGTAGCGGGTGGCAGCTAAGTCGTCCGCAATGGCGCTGTGTAAGTAGACGGCGCTTAAAATCGCGGCGGTAAAATCACTAAACTGACCGGCAAAGCCACCGACCATCCCCGCGAGCGTGTCCCCCATGCCACCGGTTGCCATCGCCGGCGTGCCGCCCGGGTTGAACCAAACGTCTTGGTCCGTGTAAATCGTGGTGTGGTGGGCTTTAACGACCGCAATCACGCCGAGTTGCCGCTGAGCGCGCCGGTTGGCAGTCGGGCTTTGATCTTTGATGGCCAAGCCGCTCAGCCGTTGCCATTCCATTTGGTGGGGCGTTATGACAATCGGACTAGCGGGCAGCGGGCGCGGCGTGGCAGCCAGAAGTGTTAGCGCCGAGCCGTCGAGGACGAGGCGTTGCTGCGGCTTAGCGGCGGTTAAAACGGCGCTGAGCAGCTGGTCAGCACCCGGATCGGTTCCAAGACCGGGGCCGATGACCACGACGTCGACGCCGGCCATTAGCGCTAAAACAGCGTCGGTTTGGTGGTAGTCCATGACCATCGCTTCCGGTAAACGGGCGTGCAAACTCGCAAAGTTTTGTGGGTCGGTCGCCACGGTCACCAGACCGGCGCCGCTGTAAGTCGCGGCGGTCGCGGCCATGATGATCGCACCGCCAAAGTTTTGGTTACCGCCGATTAGTAAGACCCGCCCATAGTTGCCCTTATAGGATTCGGCCGGCCGGGGCCGGATGGTTTGGTGGACGAGCTGTGCAGTAATTGGATGCATCAATAAATCACCAACTTTCGTGTGCTTTACCTTGAGTATACCATTTAGCCAATTAAGTGACTTCCGATTATTAAGTTTCAGGCAGCTATGATAGAATTAAAGTAATAATAGGTGGGAGGAATGATCCAATGACAATTGACTGGCAACAAGCAGCGCAACAGCATAAGGATGACTACTTAGCTGATTTAACAACGATGTTACGGGTACCAAGTTTTCGTGACGATAGCAAGGCCACGGCCGACGCGCCGTTAGGCCCTGGTCCGAAGCAGGCCCTCGAAACTTTCCTGGCGATTGCCAAACGCGACGGTTTCAAAACTAAAAATATCGATAACTTAGTCGGCTATGCCGAATATGGTGAGGGTGATGAAACCTTAGCCGTTCTGGCCCACGTGGACGAAATGCCGGCGGGTAACGGTTGGGATACCGACCCGTTCGAACCGACCATTAAAGACGGTAAGTTATACGCCCGCGGTGCTTCCGATGATAAGGGTCCCGGGATGGCGGCTTACTACGGTCTGAAGATCGTTAAAGAATTAGGCTTAAAGCTGAATAAGAAGGTCCGCTTTATTGTTGGGACTGACGAAGAAAGTAACTGGACCGGAATGAAACGCTACTTTGAAGTTGAACCGGCACCGACCTTTGGCTTTTCACCGGACGCGGAATTTCCGTTGATCAACGGTGAAAAGGGGAACGTTAGCCTGAAACTGCACTTTGGCACCGCGGATAACGGGGCGGCCAAGCTCGTTTCCTTTGACTCCGGTTTACGTGAAAACATGGTGCCACGGGAAGCCGTAGCGGTGGTTACGGCCCCGGACGCAGCGCAATTAACGGCTGATTTTAACGCCTTCCTCGCGGGTCAACCAGTAACCGGTTCGGTTGCGGAAACTGCGGACGGCTTGAAATTCGAAGTGGTTGGTAAAGCCGCTCATGGTCAGGAACCACGTAACGGAATCAACGCCGGGACCTATTTAGCAACGTTCCTGAGTCAGTACGACTTTGGTGGTGACGCAGCGAACTTCTTAACGTTCATTGCGACTAAGCTGCACGACGATTCGCGGGTCGAACAATTAGACTTAGCCTTCACCGATGACGTGATGGGCGACCTGACGATGAACGTCGGGCTATTGCACTTTGATCACGAACAGGGTGGCGACTTAACGCTTAACTTCCGTTATCCAAAGGGCATCGAACCGGCCGACTTAACGACTAAAATCAAGGCGCAGGTTCCCGCTGGTACGACGGTTGCGCAGGGCGATTACATGGTGCCGCACTACGTTGATCCACAGGACCCGATCGTTAAGGAACTGATGGACGTTTACCGCCGTCAAACTGGTGACCACGATTCTGAACCAGAAATCGTTGGTGGTGGGACGTACGGTCGCATGATGGATCGCGGTGTAGCCTTCGGGGCACTGTTCCCACATACTCAGGATACGATGCACCAAGCCAACGAATTCCAACCGGTCGATGATTTATTGGCAGCGATGGCGATTTACGCCGAATCAATCGCTGTTTTGACCACCGATAACTAAAATTAATTCAAGGGGGTAGTTGTGATGACCAAATATCAGCGTATTCTTGTCGGTATTGATACCTCGCCACAGGCACAGTTAGCTTTGAAGAAGGCAATTGCCATCGCAGTCGAGAGCGGTGCGGCCCTTGACATTGTGACGGTGATCAACACGGAAAAGTTTGTCGGTATTACGCAGGGCCCAATGGGGTTTGGCGCCGCAACCCCACAAATGTTGGATGAAATGACGAACCGGCTGAAAGTAAGTTTGGCTGAGGCTCGTCACCTGGCCGTTGACGCCGGTGTTAAGGATGTAGCGGTCCATTTGCGGACCGGCAATTCAAAAACAATTTTGGCCACGACGCTGCCACAAGAACTTGGCTCTGACTTAATCATTGTGGGAGCGACCGGCCTAAATAACGTGTCGCGGATCCTGATTGGGAGTAACGCGTCCTACGTTATTCGCAACGCAACCTGTGATACGTTAGTTGTGCGGACGAATTTGGATCATGAACCGGTGACGATGCCTAAGCGGATGACGCGTAACGTTTAGCACGATTACCAATTTTTTCAGTTTAAAAATAATCAGTTCTGGTCAAATGACTGGGACTGATTTTTATTTACAAAGATGTGACACTTTTTTAACAAATTTCTCATTCGATTGATACGTTGCTCTGGCGTGCTTAAGGCGTGTCGCGGTTTTGTGTGAATTAAATTAAGGGTCCTTTGAGCGCGCAAACGAGCGGAAAACACGTATAATAATAACGACGAGAAGAGAGGATGAATTGAAATGACGATCAAGTCGTTGATTTATGGACACCGCGGGGTGCCCGTCAAATTTCCAGAAAACTCACTGGCGGGGTTCGCCTACGCCATTAGCCGTCACGTGGACGGATTGGAGTTTGACGTTCACCTGACTAAGGACGGGATTCCCGTGATAATGCACGACGAAACCGTTGATCGCACGACCGACGCAACCGGGAAGATTATCGACTACACCTTCCAGGAGTTACGCCACGTGCACTTAGCGAACGGTGAACCGGTTCCGTCACTCGCGGAATTTTTAAACTTGGTCAGCGGGGAAGTCGTTCACCTTAACTTGGAGTTTAAAACCGATCGCCAGTACTACCCGGGGATTGAGCATACCGTTTTACGGATGGTTAAGCAGACCGACTTAGTGTACGCGGTGGTATTCTCTTCGTTTAATCTCCGTAGCTTAGAACGCAGTTACGCGATTGATCCGACCCAAAAATACGCCTTTTTAACCTCCGCTCACATCGGTAATCCGGAAACCTTCGCGAAGGCCGAACACCTGGAGGGCTTGCACCTAGAGCATTATCAACCGGTCCACCACGTTTCCGAACGGGTCTGGACAGTCGACGACCCCGATGAGATGCGGCAATTATTCGATCACGCGGTGAGCGCCGTAATTACCAATGATTTTGAATTAGCCCGTGACGTCCGGGCTGCGATTTAAACTAAATAAAAATCCCCATTCAACCAAAACGTTGAGTGGGGATTTTATTACGCTGACCAGTCGTCGTTAGACGTTTTCTGGTTTGCGGATTTTAGTTAATTCGGCGTCGATTTGTGCGAGAACGGCTTGTTGGTTCTCAGGCTTTTCGAGGTCGTAGTGTTGCAAGTCAATCTTCATCTTCGGACTAGCATCGTATTCGTCGTACCATTTACGGTAGGCGGACCACATTTTGTAGTAGTAAGATTCCAGTTCGGGATTGTTATCAAATTGTTCGTAATCACGACCGCGTTTTTTAATCCGGTAGAGGATGGTATCAAAATCCGTTTCGGAATAAACCATCAAATCCGGAGCTTTTTTAGGTAATTCAGTCAGTTCGGTCATCATGTTGTCTAACAATTGCAGGTAGACCTTTAGTTCAGTATCCGAAATATTACCCTCGGCGTTGTTTTCGCGGGTGAAGAGGGCATCTTCGTAAATCGAACGGTCGAGGACGTTGTTGTCATCGGCCAATGCCTTCTTGATCATTGCAAAGCGTTTGTTTAGGAAATAAATTTGTAAAAGGAACCCGTAGTTTTTAGGATCAGAGTAGTAAAGCGGCAAGACTGGGTTGTCGCCAACTGGTTCGTAAAAAGCCTTAGTTCCAAGGTGATCGGCAATTAATCCCGTTAACGTGGTTTTGCCGACCCCGATCATTCCTGCTGTTATTATCACCATGATAGCCCCTCTTTATTGAAAATTGCACTATATATTGTATAACAAAAAAAGTTTCAATACCATATAGACATTTGGTAGAAACTTTGCTTGGAATCAAAAATAATTATTTTTTGGCTTGTTCTTTCAGTAAATCGCGAATTTCTTCGAGGTACTGTTCCGATGCGGCCGGCGTTTCTTCGACTTCTTCGTCGGCCGGCTTATTATTAACGACTTTATTAATAATTTTGACTAAAATAAAGACCACGATGGCGACGATAAAGAAATTAATGATTGAATTTAAAAATGCACCGTATTTGAAGGTGGCGTCTCCGATGCTAACTTTTAAATTTGAAAGGTCGATTTTCCCAAGAAAAATCCCAATCAGCGGGTTGATTAAATTATCGGTCAGTGACTTAACGATGGCGGTAAATGCGGACCCGATGATGACCCCAACAGCTAGGTCGATCACGTTACCACGCGCAATAAATTCTTTGAATTCTTTGATCAAAATAGGTTCCTCCTTTTATTTGTCCTGAACCAGTATAGCCAAAAATGCGAGGTAGCTCAACTTTGAACCGGCCTAAAAAATGAAAGTTAACGGTTTTAAAGCTGAGATTACTCGTAAACTTAAGATTGTTTGGCTGGCCGGGCGAGTTGGTGGTGACACTCACCTATTTAAGTATTGATTATGATTATCGTAAGTATACAATAATAAGCTGAGCAAACAAACCGGTTCGACTTAACGCACGAAAAGCCGGTTAGGTCCAAGCTGTAAAACCGCTTGCATTTACCACGATAATCGGTTAATTTGAAGTTAAACAATTTAAAACGGGGGAAAAAGCAAATGGAATTACGGTCAGTGCCCGAGGCGGACAATACTGCGCGGATTTATCAAATTTTAGATGCTCAGCGTCAGCAGTTATTTGACGGTTTGGAGACGGTACCCAGCGCGACTTACTCATTCGCACTTTACGATGAGGGTCAGTGGCAGGGTGGTGCGGTGGCCAGTTTGTACGGAAATACGCTGCACCTCGCTTCACTGGGGGTCGTTAGTCAGCGGCGGCGGGCCGGACTGGGGCGGCAGTTAATGGCGGAACTGGAAAAGATCGCTGCTCGCGAACGTTGTCGTTACATCACGGTTTGTACGCAGGCTCACCAGGCACTGGGTTTCTATCAGCGTTGCGGCTTTGAAATTTTTGGTGAACTGGTCGACTGCCCGTTCGTGGGTACGACCAAGTACTATTTGAAAAAGGAACGGGATTGATTAAAGGCGCGGTCATGAAGCAAAATGACCGCGCCTTTAATTAACGCTTAACTTGATATTTCAACCACCGAATCAGAAGGTCACTGACGGCCCGCTGCTGCTGGTAGTTACTGATGGTTGCGGCGTGGTCACCACGCTGATGACCGTAGCTACCGAAGCTGGCGTGGTTGCCGCCGTTAATGACCTGAAAAACGGTCTGTTTTGGTAACCACTGGGCGGCTTTGCGGTAATTAGTCCGGTTTAACACGCCGTCCCGCGAGGCGGTGACCGATAAAACCGGCACGCTGGTCTTTTTAAGCGACCCCTTTGCTTCCGGGTAGCTTGCCAGGAAGAAGACGCCCTTGAGCTGTTGGGGGTGGTTGTGTGCGTAGCGGGCGGCCATCGTACCGCCGAGGGAGTGCCCACCGATAACGTATCCGTGCGTCCCCGTCAATGACTTGGCCGCGTTAGCGTTTAACACGGCGAGGTCGAGTGGAAAGTGGACGATGTAGACACTGTAACCGGCGGCCGCGACCCGCTTGGCCCAAAGACTATAACTTTTAGGTTCAACGAGGGCGCCGGGGTAAAAGACGACCCGCGGATTGTTGGGGTTACCTTCGAATTTAATGGTACTGCCAACTTGTTGACTCGTTTGAGCCGCCACCGTCGCTTCATTAGACGGGTGGTACTGCTTAGATTTGATAACGATTAGGCCGATAGCAAGGGCGGCGACGAGGGTTAAGCCGATCCCAATCAACCATTTCTTGAGTTTACGCATGCTTGCCTCCAAAGATTTGTGACTATAATTACCATACTATACTTTACAAATGAATTGGGAATATGCTACATTTAAGAAAATCAATATTTGGAATGTAAAAAGAACGAGTACGTCAAACTTGATTTACAGGGAGCCGGGGTGATTGAGAACCCGGTAAGGCGGTTTGGCAGAAAAACATCTTGGTTTCCTCGGGCTGAACTCACAGTAGGCCTCGACGCAGTCCCAGTGCGTTATCACTGGTAGGCATACTTCGGTGTGCTTTGAGGTGTTTTTTTATAAAAAAACTTGGGTGGTACCGCGGAAAGACTTTTCGTCCCTGTTACAGGGGATGAAAGGTCTTTTTTTAGTCCTGACATTCTAAAAATCAAAGGAGAAGCAAATGGCAGACGTTTTAGTAAAAGATTTATACCGTAAAGAATTTGCCGATGGCGACAAAGTAACGCTTGAAGGCTGGATTCGGACCGTTCGGGGTTCCAAACGGGTCGGGTTTATCGAATTAAACGACGGGTCGTTCTTTAAGAACGTTCAGGTCGTGTTGACCAGTGACATGGCTAACTACGCCGAAGTCGTTAAATTTCCAATCAGTACGACGATTCGGGTCGTTGGTGAAGTCGCGTTAACGCCAAAGGCGCAACAACCGTTCGAAATTCACGCAACCGAAATCGTTGAATTAGGGGCGTCGGATTCCGATTACCCGTTACAAAAGAAAGCTCACACGTACGAATACATGCGGACGATTGCACACTTACGTCCCCGGACGAACACTTTTTACTCGGTTTTCCGAATTCGCTCGTTAGCCGCGTTCGCAATTCACGAATACCTACAAACGCACGACTTTGTTTACGTGCACACGCCGATCATTACTAGTTCGGATGCTGAAGGCGCCGGCGAAATGTTCGAAGTCACGACGTTAGACATGAACAACGTACCGAAGACTGACGACGGCAAGGTCGATTACAGTCAAGACTTCTTTAAGAAGGAAACCAACTTAACGGTGAGTGGTCAATTGGAAGTTGAACCATTCGCAATGGCATTCCGGAACGTCTACACCTTTGGCCCAACTTTCCGTGCCGAAAACTCACACACCGGTCGCCACGTCTCCGAATTTTGGATGATCGAATCTGAACTGGCTTTCGCCGACATGCAGGATGAAATGGACTGTTCAGAAGAGTTGTTGAAATACGTAATCAATTACGTCATGGACCACGCGAAGGAAGAACTCGAATTCCTGAACGCCAACGTTGACGATACCTTGATTGACCGGTTGAAAGCAACGGCCGGCGAAAAGTTCGCCCAAGTGACCTACACGGACGCCATCGACATTTTGGAAAAGGCGACCGACGTGGAATTTGAAGTTAAACCTTACTGGGGCTTAGACTTGGATTCTGAACATGAACGGTACTTATCTGAACAAGTTTACAAGAAGCCGGTCTTCATTACCGATTACCCGAAGGACTTTAAGGCCTTCTACATGCGGGCAAACGACGACGGCAAGACCGTTGCGGCCGCTGACTTATTAGTGCCAGAAATCGGGGAATTAATTGGTGGGTCCCAACGTGAAGAACGCTTAGACGTACTTGAAAAGCGGATGGCCGAACTCGAAATGAACGAAGAAGATTACAAGTGGTACTTGGAATTACGCAAGTACGGCGGAACCGTGCATTCCGGTTTCGGGATCGGTTTCGAACGGCTCGTGATGTACCTCACCGGGATGGACAACATCCGTGACGTCATCCCTTACCCACGGACACCGGGGAACGCAGAATTCTAAAAAGCTTTTATCGGCACTGACAGAGCTCAATTCAATTTTGAATTGAGTTCTTTTTTTGTTCCAAAACGCCCCCAACCACTTCGATGGGTGGTTGGGGGCGTTTTAAACGGATCCATGATAATTGGTCGGCGTTAAGCCCGTAACGCCGCTAAGGCCGTACCAGTTCGCGAACTTGTCGCTTTCAAGCTGGTTTGCGGCGTCCCTTCAAAGCAAATCTGGCCGCCAAACTTACCCGCGTCGGGGCCCATATCGATTAGCCAGTCAGCTTGGGCGATGAGTTTGAGGTTGTGTTCGATGAGAATCAGGGTATTGCCCTTGGCCACCAGCCGTTCGAATAGGTCAATTAATTTTTGTGTATCCTGCAAGTGCAGCCCAGTCGTCGGCTCGTCGAGAAAGTAAATTTGGCCCGTATGATCTAGTTCCATGGCGAGCTTGACCCGCTGGACTTCACCGCCGGACAGGGTTGTCATCGATTGATTTAGGCTCAGATACCCGAGGCCGACCTGCTGAAGGAGCTGCACCTTTTTGTAAATGCTGGGTACGTCCTTAAAGAAGGCCAGCGTGTCGTCAATCGATAGGTTGAGCACTTCGGCAATGTTCTTACCATGATAGGTGTATTGAAGTGCCTCGGGACTGTACCGTTTACCATGGCAAAGTTCGCATTCTTGGACGACCGGATCCATGAAGGCCATCTCGGTGATCATGATGCCCTTACCTTTACACCGCGGACAGGCTCCCTTGCCGTTATAACTGAATAACTGGGTTGAAACGCCACCGTTGGCCTTACTGAATAGTTTGCGAAGCGGCGTTAGGATCTTTAAGTAGGTTGCCGGGGTGGAGCGGATATTGATGCCGACGCCATCCTGACTTAAATCGACGTAGTCCTGATTGGCAACTTGTTGTTTAAAGGCGTTGACCAGGGTGCTTTTACCAGAACCGGCGGGGCCGGAAATGACCGTCATCACCCCTTGGGGAATTTTTGTGCTAACGTCGCGTAAATTATGGTTGGTCACGTAGTCAACTTCCAGCCAGGCTGGCGCGGACCGCGGCTCACAGAAAGTAAGCGGCGTGCGCAGGGCGCGGCCGGTCAGCGTGTCCGATTTTAATAATTCGGCGTAAGTGCCCTTAAAGGTGACCTGACCACCGTTTTTACCCGCCTGGGGGCCCATTTCGACAACGTAATCTGCCGCGGAGATAATTGCCGGGTTATGGTCGACGAGGACGATGGTGTTGCCCTGATGCTTTAATTGATTAAGCGACTTTGTGATCAGTTGGATATCGTGCGGATGCAAGCCAACGCTGGGTTCGTCGAGCACGTAAACCAGGTCGGATAGTGAACTGGTTAAGTACTTGGCGATTTTAATCCGTTGGGCTTCCCCACCGGACAGGGTGTCGGTGCCCCGACCGAGTGACAGGTAGCCTAAGCCGATATCGACTAACGCTTGCACTTTGCGTTTTAAATCGTGGACCATCGTTTTGGCCTTGGGGTCCGTGATTTGATTAAGGAACGTGAGGACGTTGACTAGGTCCATATCACTAACTTCCGCAATGTTTTTACCGTTAATTTTACCCGTCAGTGCTTTAGCGTTTAAACGTGTGCCGTGACAAACCGGACACGGCTTGCGGGTCACAATTTTAGCCAGGGCCGCTTGGTGGTGCCGGCCGGAAGCACTGTGAATGACGGAGCGCAGCATGCGCGGGACCAACCCTTCGTATAACGCTGTCCGCGCCCACTGTGCCGGGGGATTCTTGAGTTTTTGCTGGGGTGCGTGCATCAAGAGCTCGTATTCTTCGGCCGAGTAGTCCTTTAACTTTTTATCTAAATCGAACAGGCCGCTGTTACCGTATTCCTTCCACCGCCAAGTTCCGGGTTGAAAGCCGGCAAAGGTCAGTGCGCCCTCATTGAGCGACTTTTCCGGATCAAACAGCTGTTGTTCATCGACGTCGTCCACGAAGCCGAGTCCCTGACAGTTTGGACACATCCCCTGGGGGAGGTTGAACGAGAACCATTCGGAATAACCGACCCACGGCTGACCAATCCGTGAAAACAGCAGGCGTAACACGGAATAGATGCCCGTGTACGTTGCTAAGGTCGAGCGGGAGTTGCGGCCAATCGGTTTTTGTTCCACGACGATGGCGACCGGTAAGTGGTCGATATTCGCGACTTCCGGTTGTCCGTATTTCGGTAGGTACTGTTGGGTGAAACTCGGAAAAGTTTCGTTCAGTTCCCGGCGCGAAACGGCGGCCAGGGTATCAAACACTAATGAAGATTTACCAGAACCGGATAGTCCGGCAAACACGGTCGTGCGGTGCTTAGGAATATCTAAACTAACGTTTTTTAAGTTGTTTTCTTGGGCGCCATGGATTGAAATCGCGCCGTCTTGAAATAGATTGGTCATAAAGAACCTCCAACGTAAACTAAATATTCAAACTTTGCTAATAGTTTCATCTTACGTCATTGGGAGCTTCAAGGCTATTAATCGACTCAGCCTGACTTTGGACGCTAATTTTAAGGATTCGTGGTTGTTTTTAAAAGTTAGTGTATTATTAAAAATTTGGTGGGGTAATGGTTATTCTTTATTGGATGGACTATATTGTTATCAATTTGTAGATCAAAGGTAAGGATGATGAAAATGGTAAAACGTCGACAGCACCAAATAATCTTTTATCACCTACTTGTCACAGTTTTAACACTTTGTTCAGTGATTAATGTGATGTCGTTATCGTTTCATATTGGTAATTGGCAGACTGAAATGCGTATCAGTAATGCTTTACTGATAACCTTCGTGATTGATTATGCCATACGATGGACGCGCTCGACTGACCGTAAGACGTTCTTAATTCATTCTGCATTTGATTTGATGGGGATTATCCCGATGCACCCCGTCTTTGCACTGTTTCGGTTAGGACGTTTGATTCGGATGGTTCGTTACCACCATTTATTTTGGCGACTAGGTTGGGCTGGCAAATGGAGCCACTATTTTCACCGGTTTATTTATGATACTGGTTTTATTTACCTGTTTTCAATTAGCATTGCAATTATTGTTTTGAGTGCACTGTCATTTTCCGTGTTCGAACACCAGAGTCTATCGGATTCGTTATGGTGGGCAATCACGACAGCAACGACCGTTGGCTATGGTGATGATACGCCCCACACGGCGGTGGGAAAAATTATTGCGGTTGGTTTGATGTTTGGTGGAATTGGGTTTATCGGGTTGCTGACCAGCACGATAACGGACTTTTTCACGCAACAAACTAGTCATGCGGCGGTGACCCGCGAAGTAGCCAAACGAAATGATTTAAGTCAAGTATTAGAAAAAATTGATACACTAACTAGTAAAGTTGATCAGTTACAAAAACAGTTAAATCGAGTTGAAAATGCTAATCACCAGAATGACAAAAAATAATGTTTTTATGTTACTTAGTTAGCAAATTCTTAAGTGTTGCCTTGTAAAGCGGTTGCATTCCCCGGGATACTTCGATAGAGTGGGAAGGTAAACTAATGATTGAGAGGGTTTTGACTATGTATAAAATGATTGTCTGCGACCTGGATGAGACCTTGATGAACGACGACGGGACGCTGTCAGCCGGTAATACCGCGGCGATTCAAGCTGCAACCGCTAAGGGGGTCTACTTCGTGCCGAATTCTGGCCGGAGCTATACGTCCTTCCAAAATGATTTGGCCCAAATGAACCTGAAAAATCAACCACACCAGTACACAATTTCGTATAACGGTGGGTTAGTATTGGAAAATCAGGACAACCGGCCGTTGATCATCAACGCGATGCCGTATGACTTGGCTAAAGTTGTTTTTGAAGCCGGGGTTGCAACGCCGGCGGCCGCAACCCACGTTTATACGCAGGACGTCTTATACATTTACCACCCAACGGCTGACGATTCAGCTTATCTGCATAATCGCGGTGTTCAGTTTGAAGAAATGAACACCGCGGATTTCAGCCAATTTAAAGATATGAACATCATGAAGATCATCATGGCATTGCCAACCATGGCTGACCGGAAATCCCTGGCTAAGCGTGTTGCGGCGGTGACGGAAGCGGACCAACTGGCCGTGACCTATTCGTCTGACCGCTACGTTGAATTCAATCCGGCCGGTATCGATAAGGGGACGGCTTCCGTTCAGTTAGGCGAATTACTGAACATCAAACCAGAAGAAATTATCGCGGTCGGCGATAACGATAACGACTTATCGATGCTAAACGCAGTTGGGTTACCCGTCAGTGTGGCGAACGGGATCGATTCGGTAAAGGCGGTTGCTAAGTACGTGACTAATGCCGATAACAACCACGATGCGCTGGCGGAGATAATTAATAAATTTATTCTCTG
Organism: Lactiplantibacillus plajomi; assembly: GCF_005405405.1. Taxonomy (GTDB): domain Bacteria; phylum Bacillota; class Bacilli; order Lactobacillales; family Lactobacillaceae; genus Lactiplantibacillus; species Lactiplantibacillus plajomi. The sequence continues at coordinate 114,695 of NZ_BJDZ01000001.1, read as the reverse complement.
ATTCAGGATACTGGGGGATAGAGAATTGAATTTCGGCTTTTACTAGTGTTATTATGGAACTTGAAGTAAAATGGCGCATTATGAATTTAATGAATGATAGCGTCCACATCATTGAATGGGGGAACACGCATGAGTGCGATTCGCGACGATTTGGCTAAAGCGATTAAGAATAAGCAACTTGTTGAAATCTATTCCAAAGGTACCAATGAACAGTTTAGTGTCGGTTACGTTGTCCAACAAGATCAAAAGTTCGTCCTCGTCATGGCGATTAACGTTGATGGTGAATTAGACGGCTTAGTTGTCTTTCGGAAGGCGTCACTGGCCAAGGTCGTTAGCGGGACCGATTACCTTAAGAGTATGGCGACCATCATTGCGTTGGCTCAACAGCGCGGTTATTACGACGTGTGGAACACGGAACGGATGATTGCGAAGTTTTTAAAGAAGCAGTCGAAGCATTCACTGCTAAAGACCTTATTGAAGTTGGCATTCAAGCATGACCAAGTCATTCAACTTTCCGGTCGGATTAAGAAACACGGTGACAGTTATACCGGGTTTATCCATAGTGAACATAAAAAATACTTGGAATTTAACTATTTGAACATGTTCGATCTCAGTCAGCGGCCCCAAATTGCGGTTCGCTATTCAGAAATTGATGAAGCAAGTTTCCATAATTTTGAAACTTTTAACGCCACGGCCGTTATTGAAAGCTTTATGCCGGGCGATTTCCACTAATAATGATGATCAAACGGGTGTGCTGAACGCGCACCCGTTTTTTATGTTCACATTTGTTCAGAATTAGGTTAATTTGGTTAAAGATTATTAAGTTTTATTGGTGGAAATATACAAAGCCGGAGACTTTCGCTACAATAGGACTATTGAATAACGGCGGTACGCGGGGGAGGGGTACGGTATCGTTTACGTTTATTGGTACATTGCGGCGTTTGATCACTGGTATTCGGTGATGCTTGTCTTTCTACTTCAAATTTTAATGAACCGTGAATTACGTCAACGCAGGGTTTACGTTACCGTGACCCTAATGGCGGTGTTTTTGACGGCCGTCTACATGTGGTATGACGATTACTCGGACATCCTAACGTTCCTAATTAACATGGGGTTACTGGCGTTTGTGCGTCATAAACGGTATTTTATTGTCACCAGTTTAACGGCCACGATTGCCTACGTCCTGTTCAGCTTTTTTGGAAGTTACGCGACTGAAAGCTTATTTTATTGGGTCGGTTTGAGTATTAACCATTGGAGCGGTTGGCTATTTGAAATTGTGGGTGAGCTCATCGTGACGGCTTGCATGCTGGCGGTGGCAATCAGCTTTCGGTTACTGCAAAAACGACACCCGCAACAGCTGAACAACGACGTCACGTTAAACGTCGTGGTCAGTGTGCTTACCGTTGTCACGATCGCTTTTCTGGCTATCACGGCGGCAGCCGATAATTATCGAATTGGTTCCGGTTTTGTCGGTATTTTAATGATAATTTTAGTCGCTGTTTTAATGATTAACGCGGGAACCTTTATTTATTTGTTTTATAGTTATACCATGCGGGTTCAAGCCCACCGGCAAGCTTTAGAACGGCGGCAATACGACATTTACGTGGATAATTTGGAACGCAGTTACCAAAACTTACGGCAGTTCCGGCACGATTATCAAAATATTTTGTTGTCGCTAAGTGAGTACGTTGAAACGTCAAAGGACTCGGAGTTAAAAGCTTATTTCAAGTCGGTTATGGATAGTTCACAACAGAGCCTGTGCCGTGATTTTGGCCACTTTGATAATTTAGAGCAAATTAAGGATAAGCCGCTCAAGGCGATTATTCAGGATAAGTTTTCGGTGGCGCGCCAAGCGGGGATTTCCGTACGCTTGGAGGCCGACGCCCCGGTCAGTGGCTTGGCAATTGACCCGGTCACGCTGGCCCGGGTCAGCGGAATCCTACTTGATAATGCAATCGATGCGGCTAAGGCGCAACCAGATGGGCAACTTGCGGTAGCAGCCATTCACTATCCGCAGATGGTCGAATTAGTGTTTGCCAATTCGCTCAGGCAACCCGTTGAACGGGTGGACCAGCTATTAGTTGCGGGTAATACGACCAAGGGGACTAATCATGGCCAGGGACTGGCCACCGTCCGCGAGTTATTAGATCCGTTGGATAACGTTACTTACGAAATTAGTGCGCGCCAACGGTTTGAGTTCGTCATTAGTATTGAAAAGGGGTAAGCACGCATGTTAAAAACGTTCGTTGTTGAAGATAATCCGGAGCAGTTAGCAACGCTAAGAGAAATTATTGCTAACCACATTATGATTAATGAATTTGACATGGCCCTGACTTTGGCAACGCCGCGCGCCCAAGAATTACTGGATTATTTGGACGGTCAACCCGTTCAGGAAGGACTCTATTTTTTGGATATTGAGTATCCTGAACAAGAGTTGAACGGATTGACGCTGGCTAGTAAGATTCGCGAACAAGACGTTAACGCTAAAATCGTGTTTGTTTCGACGCACGCCGAGATGGCTTTCTTGACATTTGAACGCCGCATTGAGCCACTTGATTTTATCGTTAAGGATCTGGGTGCGGCCACGGTCAAAGAAAAGGTCGAAACAGATATCCGCGTGGCTTACGAACGCTATACGAAACAAGGCGTCGCTAGTGAAGCGATGTTTTCCTATGCGAAGGGTGGTCAGTTATTCAACGTGCCATTAGCGCAAGTTTTGTTCATTGAAACCGGTATGAGCCGTAATAGGCTGGTACTGCACTTAGAGGAGCGGCTGGTTCAGTATAACGGTAAAATTAGTGACGAAACGACGGCCCACCCGGAGTTGTTCCGAGTGCATAAGAGTTTTCTGGTTAATCCGCAAAAATTAGTCCGGATCGATAAGAAACACCAGCTGGGTTACTTTGCGAATGGCGAAACCGTCGATATTGCAACCCGAAAAATGCGGGACTTAGTCAAACTGATTCAAAAGTCTCAGTGGACGGTCACGTTTGATGAGAACTAAAATGTAACAAAATCGCAAAAGTTGAACATTCTGAAACCACGGTGGTGCAACCTATTTAGAGGTTTGCACCTTTTTTGTGTCGCAACCGAACTTTCTGAGTATCATGAAGACATTAAAATACCGGTTATGGGGATCGGTCTGGGGGTGTGTGATGTGCGACGGTTTTGGTCGTTAGGACTATTAATTTTGGCAAGTTGTATCGTCATTGTTGGGCTGGAATACAGCCTACGTGGCGGGTATCAACGGCAGCATACGCGGGCGCTGACGGTCAAACTGGACTATCACACAAAAACGCGAACGGCGACGATTAGTGGTCGGACCAAGCAGGGGGTCATCGTGACCTTGCAAAGTGGTAACCGGCGACGCCGAGTAATTTCTAATAAGCAGAACGGACGCTTCAGTGTTCAGATGCCCGTTCAGAAAACTCAGTCGGTGGTTGTTCGGGTCGTAGGACAAAAAGCGCAAGTTTTAACGGTCACAACGGGGTCAAAGAGTTCGGGATAATTTAAACTGCTAAGCGGTGGTACTACCACGGTTTAGCAGTTTTTATTTGCTAAAAAAGTTTAAAACTTCCCAAAAAACGCTGAGTTGGCGTCCTTTTTAGCGTATGGTGGAACTATTAAAACAGGGGAATGAGAGGACGAGTATGTTAATTATTGGCAGCATCCTGGCGGTAGGTATTGTTGGGACGGTGATCCTGCGGTGGGGATTTCATTTTCGCTTATCAATGGGGACGATTACGGAGACGGCGTTTGCCTGTTCATTATTAAATATCGGGGTATTCCTGCTCTTCATCTTGCTGGGCCAAATTACGGGGCCAACGTTCTTTGCACAACAGGCTTACATTCCGCTTTACCGCTTCTTTCAGGGTGGTTTGATTCCGATTATTGGGATTGTGGTTTCAATTATCGGAATGGTGCGTGAACGCGGGTTAATGAACTGGTGGTTATTGCAGTTTAACGTGTTATTCTTGATCTTTGACTTGTTGCTGGTTTGGTTCGGTGATTTGGCAGGGTATTGAATCCTAAAAAAACATAATTAAAAATGAGCTGGTGGCACTTCAATAAATTCTTGGGGGGCCATTTTTAGGTAATCTGATAGATCATCACGCCCATTGCGGCCGCGTTGATGACAAAATGCAATAGAATTGAAGTTTGAATTTTATGGGAATGCCAGTACACGGTTGCTAAAATTAGCCCCATCATCACGTAAATTAACCAGCTCGCAAGCGTTGAGCTACTGTGCAGGCTACCGAATACGAGACCGCTTAGAATGATTTTTAAACTCCCGTGATTCAAGAATAGGTTCATCAAGGCGCCGCGGAAGATCAATTCCTCAACGATGGGTGTTAAGATGACGGCGCTAAAGCCCATCAGCCAGAGTGCGATCGTGCTGCCACTCATCAAGTTTTTGATAATTGAATTATTTTCAGTTTCGGATTGGCTGTAAACCAGGCGATTAACGAGCTCAAAGGCCCCTTCGCAAAGAATAATGCAGAAATAGCTGCCCCAAACTAGTCGCCAGTCGTGTGGGGTTAGTCGCGTCCATTGATCCGATACGGCGTAGTGGCGCATCGTCACCCCGGCAACCATCGCCACGATGGCAAAAACCAGAAAATATAGGCAGGTTGCCGCAATTTGCCACCCAACCAAGGCTGGTTGACCAATCAATTCGTTAATTAATCTAAGTAACATTGGTGGCACTTGAATGCCCACTAATAATCCCGCCATGACTAGAACTCGCCATAGCCAAGCTAACACCAGGTCTATACTTGTCATTTGCCCACCGCCCTCTAGCTAAATTTTAGCGCAATCGCGGTCATTCATCACGTAATCGCAAATATAAAGTGATAGCTGGTTGCCTATTACTTGAAATAATTATTTATATAGAAAAACAATCATACTTCTAAAGAAATATATATATTAACTAACGTTTTAGGGCAAATATTCACACTTTCTTCACAATTATGTAATAGCATATAATCGTACCTAATAGTTATATACTTGTTCATTTTACTCCCCCAAAGTGGATGGACAAGCAAGTACAATCCCCCATATTGTACTTAAACCTAACTCTTTGGCCCTACTGCTATCAAGCGGTAGAGTCATTTTTTTATATTTGTGCAGTTAATTACTAACACTTAGTTTCTTTGGAAATAAATATAATGATTTTAAATTAATATACATTTAAATTCAAAACATAAATTAAATAAAAGGCTATAGGGATCTACTCTTAAATTACCATAAAATAGAGGGAGGTCGTACAACAGGGTTAAAGTGAATCCCCCTCTAAGTTGGAGTAAATCCAAATTTAGGGGGGATTAGGTTCTCAATTAAAATAACAAGTATTGAGCGAATACTTACAGGCGTAAATGGTCCCCAGAACAAATTGCAGGACGTTTACATTTTGAGCATAGTAACTGGAAAATCAGCTATAATCCAATTTATCGTGGGATTGCTTTGAATAATCTTGGTGAAAAGCGTCAAAGTCATGGTGCCCGTGGCATTTCCCGTCAGTTAAGACATCGGGGTAAAACGCGCAAAGTTAAGGGAACTATCAAGAAACGGCATGGTCGTTTTAACGATGTGTCTTCGATCCATGAATGCCCCCGTTCAGCTAAAAATAGAACTCGGTTTGGCATTGGAAAGGTGATACAGTGCGTGGTAAAACTGGACGCTCAGCGTTGGTGACACTGGTAGACCGTAAATCACGATACTTATTAGCGGAACGGGTTAGTAAAGTCGCGGCTGAGCCTGTGGCATAAGCTATGATAGGCTTATTAAATAACGTTACACCGAAGCGGGTAAAGACAATTGCGCCTGATTGTGGAACTGAGTTTGCCAAATATCAAGACATCATTGACACTTTAGAAACACCAGTGTTTTTCCCGAATTCACACGCACCACAACAATGTGGAACTGATGAAAGCATTAACGGTTTAATTTGCGAATACTTTTCTCAAGGAACTGATTTGAACGATTTAAATGACTAGGAGATTATCGCATTCGTTACAGATTTAAATAGCTGTCCACGCAAGGTCTTGTAGTAAGTGAAGTTTTCTTCGACAAAAAGTAGCGCTTGATTTGATAATTCGCCATTTAAGACGTTTCTTGTACGTTATTTGGATAAAGCTACAAAGAAAGTTGGAATTGTCACGATAGGCTTAAACATCATGAAGTTGGTTACGCTAATGATTGATTGCAGGAATTGCTTAGCAATTAAAACGGATGAGAGACTAAACTTTGGTCTCTCATCCGTTTTAGATGTTAATCAGTTATTATAGTGATAAATGGTGCCTATTTTGAACTACTTTAATGGTTTTAACAACTAAGATAACTAATAGCGTTATTGGCCAGAGTATTAATGAAATCCAAATCAAGGTAGATACTGTTTTGGAAGTGTGGTAATTAATAGTGGCGACATTATTCCCTGGTTTTGACTGAACAATTGGATTACCAATTTGCGTTGTTGTTAATTTTGTAGCTTTCACGTTATGTTTATTGAGTGTTATATTGCTATGTGCATAGATAACGGCGGGGAGCGTTACTTGCTTAGTGGTTTTCGAATACCATTTTATTTTTAAAGTACCATCGCTGAGTACAAACTTATCAAACCCATTGTTTTTTATGAGATTAGTGGAAACTAGAGCGTACGGATGCATTTTAAGATAGTGTGCTGGATCAACTTTTGTATGAGTGGGTAAGTAGTCGGGAGTTGATTTGGGCACTACTTTTAAACCTTTACTTAAATTGGCTGACCGGAATGCTCCTCGAATTTGATCTGCAGTTAAATGCTTACGTTTAACGATAGCATTCGTTGCGCTGATTGGTTGATCAGAGTGCCAAGTTTGTGCTAACTGAGTCATGTTCATATAAGTATTAAACGCGGCAAACGTTGCGACTAATAATAGACTTCCAGTTAAGATTGGTCGTAATTTTGAGTAGTGAACAGCGTTTTCGCTGCAACTAAGTGCGATAGCTGTAAATAGGAAAACCACTGCAATTCCACGAATTCGCGATGGATATTGCATTAAAGTTGTTAATGATGGGAAGGCAGCTCCCAGAAAATTCCAGAGCATTAATTTAGAAGAAAGTAGTAAGAAAAATCCACCTATAAATGAAAAAATTAGATTGTTTCTTGAAACTTGCTTTAAATGAGTTGCTACATATATTAATTGTATGATTAATAAAATTGATAAGGTCAATCCAAGTTGTGTTTCAGTTTCTTCGGCAAATGAGAGTTTCATTGCGCCTGCATCTAAGTTCTGATATGGCCAAGTTGATAATAAATGGTTTCCATGGTAAACATCTAATAGACTACCCCAGACATTTAGGGTTAATAGCAGCGCTATGGTACCGGCAAAGGCAACTTGACGGAAAAAGGCTAATTTATTTTTATGAATAATTAAACCGATGATAAACAAGATGACGAGCGCAACAACCGCGAATAACGCACTCAGAAAATGGGTTTCAACGATTAGTGCCATTGAAAGCGCAAGTCCCCAGATACGTAGGGGACGATCTTCCTCTAAGAAATCGATAGCATAATAGAGAACGTAGGGAATAAGTATTAATCCAACAGAGGTAAAGTGTTGTTTGGTAATCCAAGCTGTAACGGAGACGCTAGTCATAAATAATATGCCGGCAATTAATGCGAATGTTTGTTCTGCGCCAGTTCTTTTGGCAAGCAAAAATAAACCATAGCCAGCAATGACTAAGACTAGGAGGTTGATAATAACTTGAAATTTAAGCCAGCTCCCAGTTAATAGCAAAATAGTTCCTAATAGATAACTCATTAAGGGCCCATACAGTGGGGTAATGATTCGACCAGCCTGTTGGAAGCCATAATTAGATTGGAAATAGTTGAAATTGCCGGTACGAATTTGTTGAGCTGTATCGTAAATCCGATTAAAATGAAAAATTGCATCTGATCCTAGGACAATACTTTTAGTTAGAATTTGGGGTACTAATAAAGCAATTGCGACAATGGTGATGATTAAAAATGCTTTAGTTTTTAATAAGGTAGCTTCGTGATTATTATCTGATACCTTTATGTTAATGATGTCCAACTCCTTTTATTAAGATAAACCTTGAGTATTATAGCATGAATACGAGCATCAGTTGAATTGTCTAAAATTCTATAAGAAAAAGTAGCATAAATGTCCAAATGAAAAGCTGCTTTGTGAAAATCTCTAGAACTTTCACAAAGTAGCTTTTATTAAATATAAAGGGCAAAAAGATTAGTATATTGATTGCTCTGTTATCATAATTGGTGATATGAAATAATTACTTTCATAGTGACAGTCGTTGAAAATTAACTATTACGCTATTTTTGTGTAATTTAAAGAAGATTCGATGAGAAATCATCTTATGAGAGCTAAATTGCGTTAGTAATCAAAGTATCCTAGGATGCTGGCTTTTGCATAATTCAACCGACATCTGAATGCAGCAACCAGTTGTTTAACATTTGCAGGTTAAGGATGTGTAAGGCCTCTTTATCAATAAGGCCGAGTGGTTAACTGGATTTCTCCCCATGCCAAAGCTTAGATGAGCTTGAAGCAGTTTTAAAAGAATATGTCGAATGGTTTAATTGCCAGTGGGTGTCATTGAAAATAAAAGGTATGTCCCCAACCGAATATCAGGAACACACCTCAGCAGTATAAAAATTATTTACTTTCGTCTAACCTTTTTGTTGTATTTCACTTAGCTTCCAGTCTGTTTTATTTATACACACAAGTTAGTCTTCCTGTAACCCGTTCATACTTGGTTATAATTTAAAGTTGATCATCGGAAAACTTAACTTGTTTAGGATCGGCAGCTTTGATCCGTTCAGACGCGAAATTGACGATGTTGCGCGTCTCGTTGTACGTCTTTTCATCCATGCCCAGTAGGTCCATGCACGAGTTAACGTGGGCAAAAATTTCGGGTTTTGCGTCGATTGCCTTTTGTGACAGTGAAATGTTGACTTGGCGTTCATCGTTTTCGTCGCGTTTGCGCTCGACCCATCCCTGGGTTTGCATCCGCTTTAGTAATGGGGTCAGGGTTCCGCTGTCGAGGTTGACGTGCGAGCCTAATTCCCGTACCGTCATCGGACTATTTTCCCACAAGGCCAAAAGCGTGATGTACTGGGGATAGGTAAGCTTAAATGGCGCTAACGCATCCGCGTAGAAACGGTTGAACCGCTTGCTAGCCGTATACAGAGCAAAGCAAAGTTGCTCATCTAATAAAATATTTTTGGTTGGTGTTGCCATTAAACTAGCCTCCTTGATTCTCTTTCTAGTACATTGTACGCAATTAATTAGCCAAATGCAATTGATATTACGTGAACTTATAAATTTAAATGTAAAATATTATGAACGGTTAGCTCGCGAGCTTACCATTCTGGTGTCCAATGGCTTGCAAAAATAGTTGCGCCATGGCTTGTTGGTTGATTGTCACCTGGTGACTATCGGTAAAGGCGTATAGCGGAACTTGATCGGGTAAACTTTTCGCCACTTGATTACGGACTGGAATTTGGCAAATCTGACTGGCGTGGTCGTGCTTAAGTGCCGACTGTTCAGTGGTTGCGCGATTGATCTTTAAGGTCGTCACGACTTGGTGACTGGCCTGCTTTGCCTGTGAATCGTGCGTCACGTGGATGCCGTGGAGCCGGGAACGTAACTGGAACCCGGACGGGGCGGTCAATTGTAAGCGTTGCTTGACGACTAGGTCGTAATTTTGTTGGTTATCAATATTCTTTAGTCGTAATTTAAAATGACCAAAGGGGACGACCCGGTCTTGGTGATTAACGGGTAAGGTATGTTGATCAAACTTGGTGGTCGTGGTGACCGGTTCAAAAGTATACTTTTGTAAAAGTTCTGTTACTGATGTCAAAATATCACTCCCTAAGCCCCAATGTAGTCTCTCAGCAAGCGATGGTCAATTATTTTCCCGCAGTTTGCGAGCTGACCTAATATCAAGTAAAATTAAGGGGACAGGGGGTTGAACACGATGTTTATGACAACCGGAGATTTACAACGTGCGCACATGGTTAAGGGCGTCGTTTCAGTAACAAAACACTTAATGTTTGAATCGGATGAAATTGACCAATTTGAACGCTTTGATGATTTAATTGAACAGGTTAAGCCGGCTCTATTGCAAAAGGCGGCTGATAACGATGGTGACGGCCTGATTTACGTGCATTTCAACACGGAAATCGCTCAGATGAGTGTCGCCCCCCGGTTTTTGATTGTGACCGGGTACGGAACGGTCGTTAAGCTGGTTGATCCGGGTAAGTAGGCTTGTTCAGGTTTAGTTTGTAAACTGAACAGTCAGGTGGTGAACGTACGGCTACCTAAGTACTAACGGATGTTTATTCAGTTAACCGTTTGAAAAGTGAACTGGCGCTTGCTGTAGTTACCAAGTTTGGCTAAAATAATAGCTGTAATTTTGACGCTGGTGGTCAGGTCAGTGTTCATTTTTACTTGGGGGAGTCTACATGGCAAGTTGTTGGTCTGTTCATTAACTTGATGAATGATCAGCTTGTTCAGTTAAAAAGAAACACGCTGTTCAGCTTGGGGCTGAATAGCGTGTTTTTGTATATGTTGTTGATAAGGGTGATGGTGCGACTAAAAATTGATACGCTAAGTAGCATATACGTTCCTGGAATTATTTGAAGCAGAAACTGACCTTTGAGCTAATCTTGCTATATAGAACATTTTAAAAGAATCATTTGATACTTTTGAACTAACCATACTAAAGACTATTTTGATTACTGTATTGTATGGTTTATAAATTTAATATATGTTAAAAATAAAAACCCCGCTTAAGCGAGGTTTCAAATGGTTAAGTACCATCAAAGCTGATAAATTATGCCCCAGGCAGGATTCGAACCTGTACATTGTTTCCAATACAGCGACCTGAACGCTGCGCGTCTGCCAGTTCCGCCACTGGGGCATGAATATTTAACAACATCGTTAATTATAACGAATAATCAGCAAAAAAGAAACCTTTTTTGATATTTATGCAAAAAAAATTGCAAATTGTCAAAACGCCCTATGCAAACCATTAAACTAGTGTATACTAGTTAGTGTTGATGTTAATCAACGTGATGGCGGTAGTGGCGAAGTGGTTAACGCACCGGATTGTGGCTCCGGCACGCGTGGGTTCGATTCCCACCTACCGCCCTTATATTAATGGAAAGGTAACGCGCAGGCGTTACCTTTTTTATATTAAAAAGTCGCAGTTGTAAATGTCCAAATGACACTTACAACTGCGACACTACGTCTAATCTAACTGTTTCGTCACAATTTTTCCATCTAAATACACAAAGTAACGTTGCAGGAGCGGGCCGCGCTGTTGATCAGCGGTGACCTTGAACGCGTTAACTTGGTAGTAGTGGTGGCCGCGACCATCAACGTTGACGCTTGGAACGGCACTGAACTGTTGATCACGCGGCGCACCTAAAACCTGTTGGACGGCCGCGGCAGCCTTAGTCGCACTGGTAATGTGGTCGTCAGTCGCCTGGTACTGCTTGCCGGTTTGCCGGCTTGCACTGGCGTCCTGGGCCTTAGCGCTCGCTTGGCTGGAAGCGGACTGGGCCGCCGCGGTAATCCGTTTTTGCTGGGTTGTTGAAACGCCGGTCGCCGCTGGTGAAGCGCAGCCACTGAGTAACAGGAGCGCTCCGAATCCCAATAAGGTGAATCTCCGCACGAATTGGCGCCTCCTAACGGTTGGTGACTTGTGACAAACTCGGGTAGTGGGTCTGACTAATAATTTGGTAATCCTTACTAGCCATGATGCCGATACTAACCAATAAGAAGATGACCAACAACAATCGTTTCATGGTAAGCACCTCGTTTATTTCCAGTTTGGCACCCAGATGACCCGGTCAATTTGTTCGGGGATTGCCGTGACCCGTTGGCCGGCCTTGGAACCAGATTCGACCGCCACCGTGTAAGTGGTTGGGGCCGCGTCAACTTGCACGACCGAACCGCGTTGGCCATCGACGGTGTCGACCAAACTGTATAGCGGAATTTCATCATTGTCAATTTCTAACTCGTACAACGTAAATTGAAGGAAGTAAGACTTGTGCCCAGTCTTAATTTTAAGCGGTGTCCCGACCGCTCCGTAATCCGGTAAGTCGCGTTGTTGAGCGTTCGGATCGACCATGTACTGCATTTCATCGACCGCGTCGATGGCCATCTTCCACTCACCACCGGTCAAGTGGGTCTTCGAAGACAAGGTCATTACGGAGTTGGCGTAGATGTCGATCACGTTAAAGGCTTCGTTGACCTGCTTTTTAGGTAGGTAACCGACCGTGTAACCGTGGTCGGCAATTTTCAAGTCGACCCGGACGGAACGGTGGGGACCGTCGACTTCTTCAACGAGTTGAATTTCGCCAATGTTAGCGTTGGCATCGACCCGGTATTTTTTATCGTAAAGGTAGTCGGCCTTCAGCCCGGATTCGTTATAGCCATTATAGGGCTTAAAATAACCGCGGGCGATCGCGTCTTTCAACGCGGCTTCGAATTCCTTTTGGTAGTAGTCTAAGCCAATCACGTAGGACCGGAAAATGGCCCGAGAATTAGCGGTAATTCGCCGGGTGTGCGGCGTTTTGACCGCGTGGGGCGTCGTGGTCCGTAACTGGGTCCGAAAGCCTTCGTTTTGGGTCGTCAGCTTAGTGATTTCGCGTTCCTGTTCCTGATTCGCCAAGCTTTGGTGGACTAGCCGGGTCCGGATCGATTTCAACAACGCGGCTTGCTTATCGGCGTCCTGTTTAAGATGATGGCTTTTAGAAGCCAAAGTGATTACAATAATAAGTAAGATCAGGCAGGTAATTAGCAGCCCGAAGATGATTAGAAAAGTTGTCATATACGTTCACTCCAAGACAAATTGCAGATTAATACTTTAAGTATAGTTTACGGCGTTGACAAACGCCAATTTTTTAGGAAAGCTTGTCAGTACCCCGTTGAATGGGTTATGATGGCTATTGCTTAATTAACTGAAATATTTTAAGAAACGGCGGCGAACGACAGTGCAGTGGTTAACTAAAGTCTACCGGCGATATCATTATTTTTGGAAATATGCGATTTTTGGGTTTATGGCCGCACTCGTTAACGTTGTGGCTTTTTGGGTCTTACATTCAGTGCTTGGGGAACACTACCTGTTCTCTAACACGATTGCGTGGATCATCGCCACTTTATTCAGCTTTTTTTCGAACAAGGCGGTGGTCTTCCGCTCCAAGTCGACTAATTTTTGGCACTGGTGCCGGGAATTTATCGGCTTCATGCTAACGCGCGGCTTATCCTACTTCTTTGATACGGCCGTGATGTTTGTTGGCATTTCGGTCCTGTTTTGGGGACCGATGCTGGTTAAAGTGATTGATCAAGTCCTAGTAGGGCTCTTTAATTACGGGACCTCGCGACTGATCTTTATGGAACATAATCAAAAAATGCGGATGCGGCGTGACCTCATGAAGCGGCTCGGTAGCCGGAATTGGAACGACACGCCTTAAATAATGTGATGAATTGGTCCCTAGTTTTCTAGTCGAAAACGGGGGCCTTTTTTTAGAACCAGTGGCCACTAACGATGAGGTGCAGGCCGACGCCACAACCGGCCGTTAAAATAAAGCCGGCAACTAGTAGTACCCGTAAACGGCCGGTCAAATGGCTTTCCTGCAGGCGGGCGAAGGCCACTTCGGTCAGTCCGATCGTTGCTAAGCCGAGCCCCGCCTTGAGCAAGGTGAGCCACCAGTTCGTGGCGAAAGTTTGCGTTGCCAGGTAGACGCCGGTGATGATTAATAGTAGGTAACCGAGTCGACTTAAAATTAAGTAGCGGTTGGCACTCTTGATAGCGCGACGGGTCAAGCCCAGCGTCACCATCAGTGCGAGCCAGATCCAGCCGCCGATGTGTAGCCATAGAAACATGTAAAACGCCTCCGAATTCACGATTCATGTCTAATTTTAGCATGAAAGTGAGTTGCGGAGGCGTTAAGTTTTTTAAGCGGTTGCCGTCAGGTTCTTTTGGTGGACGTAGTTGACTAGCTCGATGACCGTCCGGTAGCGGTTAAAGGGGGTCACGATGTGGACGCCGTTGAAACCCGTACAGATGCCGTCGATTAGTTCCTTAGCAATTTGAATACCGACGGCGCGTTCGTTACCGTCAAGTTCTGCTTGGGCCATCCGGTCGCGCAAGGCTTGCGGTAAGCGGATGCCATGAACTTCGTGGTGTAAAAACTCGGCGTTGCGGCGCGATACCAGCGGCATTACGCCGACGAATACCGGCACGTGCAAGTCGCTTGCGGCTAGCGCTGTCGCTAATTTGGTGACGTTGGCCAGGTCAAATACCGGTTGGGTGATCAGGTAGTCGCAGCCGTAACTTAGTTTCCGTTCGATGCCCTTAGTGGAAATCGTGGTCCGTGGGGCGTTCGGATTGAAAGCTGCGGCGACTCGGAAGTCACAAGTTTGTTTTAACGATTTTCCGGTCGGACCGATGCCGCTATTGAAGCTCTTGATCAACTTGATCAGTTCGACCGAGCGGACGTCGCCGACCGAGGTCGCTCCGGGAAAGTCCCCTAATTTAGCCGGGTCACCGGTGACCGCCAGAATGTCTTCGATGCCCAAGCTGTGCAGCCCCATGATTTCGGATTGTAAGCCAATTAAGTTGTGATCGCGGGTCGTCAGGTGAACGATTGGGTTGATCCCGTAGTTGAGTTTGAGTTGGGCAGCAACGGTGGTGTTGGCAATCCGGACTTCGGCCAGTGAATTATCCGACAGCGTAATGCCGTCGACGCCGGCCGCTTTCAGCCGGGCCGCACCGCGGAAAAACTTATCGGTTTCAAAATTGCGCGGCGGGTCCAGTTCGACTAACGCCGTTTTTTGCGTGATAACCTTGGTCAAGAAGGGGTGCTGACTGCTCGTTGGGGTTAGTGGTGCGGTTGTGCGCGGGTGCTGGCTGACGTGGCGACTGACTAAGTCCCGACTACTGAGCCCGCGAACGGTAGCGGCGGTGTGTAGCGGCGTGGTGCCGCAGCAGCCACCAATCAGACTAAGCCCTAGTTGGCGGAACCGTTCGGCGTAGCTTTGAAAGTAACTTGGTTCACCGTCGTAAACGACGTCACCGGCCGCATCGGTCCCCGGTAAGCCAGCGTTCGGGTAAACGGCCAGTTGAATGGTCGCCGGCACGGCGAGGTGCTTGAACGATTCGGCTAAGTAGTACGGTCCCAAACGGCAGTTAGTCCCGACCACGTCCGCCCCGGCCGCGGCGAGTTGCCGAATGGCGCTAGCAAAGCTAGTCCCGTCGCGTAGCACGCCGGCCGCCAGCATGGAGACGTTGGCAATGACGGGCAGGGACGTTGCTTGTTTCACCAGTTTGAGGGCGGCGAGCAGTTCCGGTAAATCGTAATAAGTTTCTAGCAAAATGCCGTCTAACTGGTTGGTTGCGAGTAGTGCCGTCAGCTGTTCGGTTAAGCTGGCCTGAATTTCTGTTTGGCTGGCCCGTTGAATGCCTTGGTCGGTGTCGCCGGCCAGACCACCGATCGTGCCTAAAATGTAAACCGGGTGGTCGGCCGTTTGACGGGCCTTAACGGCGAGGTGGACGGCGGCCTGGTTGATGGCCGTGACCTGGTCTTCAAGGTCGTAGCGGGCGAGCTTCAGCCGGTTGGCGGCGTAAGTGTTGGTTTGAATGACGTCCGCTCCGGCACTGATATAGGACTGGTGAACCCGCAAAATCGTGTCCGGGTGGGTCAAGTTTAAGTTTTCAAAGGCAGAAGCGATGCCGTAATTACCGTATAGCAGGGTGCCCATCGCGCCGTCCGCGACGAGGACCCGTTGGCGGAGTGCTTGTCTAAGATCCATTGGCGGGGCCTCCCTACTTAGTGGTGGCGCCGAGCTGGTCGAGAACGGCGTTGCGGGCAGCCACCATGTTAGTTAAGGCGGCCAAAGTTTCCGGTTCTTGGCGGGTCTTTAAGCCACAGTCGGGGTTGATCCAGAACTGGTGGACGTCGATGACCCGCAGCGCCCGTTGGATGTTGGCGGTGATTTCCGCCACGCTAGGGACCCGTGGACTGTGAATGTCGTAGACGCCCAACCCGATTTCTTTATCATAAGCGTGTTCCTCAAAGGCGCTGATGATTTCACCGTGCGAACGCGAAGTTTCGATTGAAATGACGTCGGCGTCCAACGCCTTAATCGTGGCGATGATGTCGCTGAAGTTCGAGTAGCACATGTGGGTGTGAATCTGGGTATCATCGCGGACACCGCTGGTCGTAATTTTAAACGAATACACCGCTTCGTCGAGGTAGGCTTGCCAGTGGCGCCGTTTTAGTGGTAACCCTTCGCGGAGCGCCGGTTCGTCGACTTGAATAATCTTGATACCGGCTTTTTCCAAGTTCAAGACTTCTTGGCGGAGGGCCAGCGCGATTTGATTTTGGACCTGAGCTTTTGAAATGTCATCGCGGACGAAGCTCCAGTTAATGATTGTCAGTGGCGCCGTTAACATGCCCTTGACCGGCTTAGTCGTCAAACTCTGGGCGTAGACTGATTCAGCTACGGTAATCGGCTTGGTGTACGCCACGTCACCGAAAATCACTGGTGGCCGAACCGCCCGGGAACCGTACGATTGCACCCAGCCGTTTTGGGTGGCGTAAAAGCCGGTCAGTTTCTGACCGAAGTATTCGACCATGTCGGTCCGTTCAAATTCACCGTGAACCAGCACGTCTAATCCCAATTCGGTCTGCAGGTTGATCCAGCGCTTTGTTTCCGCGTGCAGAAAGGCTTGATAATCAGCGTCTGATAAGTTGCCCTTGCGCCAGGCAGCCCGTTTAGCGCGAACGGCGCGGCTTTGCGGAAAGCTCCCAATCGTGGTGGTGGGCAGTAACGGCAAGTTAAGGCGCGCGTGTTGCTGTTGAATCCGGCTGGCAAACGGCGCGTGCCGTTCGAAGTGTTGTCGTGGCAGTTGCGCTTCGGCGTCACGGACGGCCTGGTTATTGCGGTGACTCGAAGCGTTGAGGGCCGCCAGGTTAGCGGCATTACGGTCGAAATCCGCCTGGACACTGGCAATACCGTGGTTAGCCGCGGCGGTCAGCAACCGTAGTTCAGTTAGTTTTTCGTCAGCAAACGCCAAGCCGCCGAGTAAGACCGGGTCGGCCTTGGGTTCGTTACGGGTCGTAATCGGCACGTGCAGGAGTGAGTTCGCCGGTTGTAGCCAGAGGTGGTCGTGGTCCACGAAGGTTAATAGCCGCTGAACGAGTGCGGCTTTTTGGTGTAGATCACTCGCCCAGACGTTGTGGCCGTCAATGATGCCGGCGGCGAGGATCTTATCGGATGGGAAACCGCTGGTCGTTAGGTGGTCGAGATTTTCACCGTGGTCGTGAACCAGGTCGAGACCAATTGCCTGAACCGGTAAATCGACGACCTGGTCGTAGCAGTCGAGGCTGTCAAAGTAAGTTTGCAGTTCAATGTTGAGGGTCGGTGCGGCGGCCCGTAAGTTGGTTAACGCGGCCCGGTAAGGCGCGATGTCAGCGGGGTCGGTGACCTGAACTAACGTCGGTTCGTCGAGTTGAATCCAGCTGGCTCCGGCCGCGGCTAATTCTTGGAAAACTTGCACGTAGTAGGGGAGTAGTTTTGGCAACAGTTCGGCGACCGCCGCGTCATTTAGGTAGTGACCGTGGCGTTTACCGAGTTTAAGGAAGGAAACTGGCCCGAGCAGAACGGGCTTGCCATCGATGCCAAGTTCTTGCTTGGCTTCTTGGTAGTAACGTAGCCAGCGGTTATCAAGTAGTTGAAAGTCGGCGTTGTCGAATTCCGGCACGATGTAGTGGTAATTGATATTGAACCACTTAGTCATTTCGGCGGCGACCGCCGTTTTTGACCCGCGCGCCAGGGCGTAGTAGTCGGTCAGGCTTAGGCGGTGATCAAAGTGACCGTAGCGGGCGGGAATCACCCCGAACGCGGTGATCGTGTCCAACACGTGATCGTAGTCGGAGTTATCAGCGACCGGAATCAGGTCGACCCCCAGTGCCCGCTGCTTTTCTAAGTTAGCGAGCCGTAACGCCTTTGCGCGGTCGTGGAAGGTCGCGTCGTCAAAGTCACCCTTCCAAAAATGTTCGAGTAGGTGTTTCCATTCGCGGTGCTCGCCTAAGCGGGGGTACCCTAAATTACTATTAATAACGGTCATGCGGACCACTCCTTTTAAGTTAAATTAAGCATAAAAAACGGCAACTTCCTCCCAAAAGGACGAAGTTGCCGTTCGTGGTACCACCTTAGTTTACCAATACCTCACGATATTGATCTTATCCCGTACGTTTCATACGGTAGCTTGCTAACAGAAGCTGGCTGTCATCACCTAGCAGGTGCTCAGTGGTGCCGTTTAAGGGCCATTTTCATTCACCGTTCTCCGGCCTGGTTTCCACTGTTCCAGACTCACTGCACGGCACTAGCGAACTACTTTCCCTCGCAGGACGTTCTTAACTTTTTAACTTGCATAGAAATTACCACCGTTTTCTCATTTAGTCAAATCTAATTTTAATCTTTATTGTTAAATATTAATTTATTTATTTGTAGAATTCGGTTTTTACGGTCATTAGGCCGGTGTTTGGGCCATGAAATATTTTTATGTTAATAATAACTGGCCAACGCCGGAGCGGTTAATTTTCAAACCTTATAACGGTTCGGGTCGCATTTCTGTCATAAAAAGGTCACAATCGTTGGCTAAGATAGTGGCTAATATCTAAAGTCGATGGGAGTAATGCAATGTGATTTACGCACAAATATTAGCCGGTGGTAAGGGCTCACGGATGGGAAACGTTCCGATGCCCAAACAATTTTTAACCTTGGCCGGTAAACCGATTCTGATCCACACGATTGAAAAGTTTACGTTGGAAGCCCGCTTTGACGCGATTATTGTTGTGTGCCCGCCTGACTGGGTCAGCCACGCTCGCGACCTGGTGGCTAAGACCATTGATGATCCGCGAGTTCGCGTGATCGCCGGTGGAGCTGAGCGTAATGACACCTTAATGAAGGGCATCGATTACATTCAACGCACCTTTGGGACCCACGATGACGACGTGGTGGTGACCCACGACGCCGTCCGACCGTTTGTGACCGAACGCATCATTCACGACAACATCGAAGCGGTTTTAAAAGCGCCGGCCGTTGATACGGTCGTGCCGGCAATCGATACGATCGTTCAGGGGCAAACTGCCACCATCGCGGAGATTCCGGTACGCGAAACGATGTACCAGGGTCAAACGCCGCAGAGTTTTCAAATCAAAACGTTGGTGGCGTCGTACGCGGCGCTCGATGACGCTCAGAAGGCCAGCTTGTCGGATTCCTGCAAAATTTGCTTATTGGCGGGGCACCCGGTGACGATGGTCCGCGGCGAGAACTGGAACTTTAAAATCACAACCCCGTACGACTTACGGGTCGCTTCTGCGTTAGTAGAAAAGAGGGCTTAACCATGTTGAATCAAGTTTATCGCTTAGTGTCCGCCCGGCAATTCGAGGTCCAAACGGTCGCGGAAGCGGTGGTCACGGATGAACTCGTTGTTCGCCCCCGCTACCTTTCCGTTTGCCACGCGGACCAACGGTACTTCACCGGCCAGCGCCCCGACGCCATTTTGCGCCAGAAGTTACCGATGGCCTTGATTCACGAAGGCATCGGAACGGTCGTTCATGATCCCGCCGGTGAGTTGGCGGTGGGGACGACGGTCGCCATCATTCCCAACACGCCAACCCAACACGATCCAATTATTAATGAAAATTACCTGCCGAGTTCAAAATTTCGGTCAAGCGGTTTTGACGGTATCATGCAGGAATACGTTGTGCTGCAACGCGACCGGGTGTTACCGTTACCTGCCGACTTCAACGCACCGGTGAGTGCCTTTATCGAGATGGTGTCAGTTGGCGTACAGGGCTTAAGCCGCTTAGAAACGGTGATGGACGCCGATCAACGGGTCATCGGAATTTGGGGTGACGGTAACCTAGGTTACATTACCGCAACGCTAGTCAAGCAGATCTTTCCGGATAGTCAACTGGTGATTTTTGGCCGGCATCGATCCAAGCTCGACTACTTTTCCTTCGCTGATAAAACGGTCTTAGTTGACCAGATTCCGCGTGATTTAGTGGTTAGCCAGGCGCTAGAATGTACCGGTGGTCGGGGAAGTGAAGCGGCCATTAGTCAGATCGTCAAGCACCTACGACCAATGGGCAGCGCGGTGCTAATGGGCGTTTCTGAAGAACCGGTCGCCATCGATACCCGTTCGGTACTAGCCCGTGGCATTACCTTACGCGGGGTTAGCCGCAGCGGCCGTGCCGATTTTGAACGGGCGGTCGCGATTTTAAAGGCTAGCCCAGTCACCCGTGAACGGTTGCAAAACCTAGTGGGCTTTACCCGTAAAGTTAGGACGATTCAAGATATCGTGGCTTTCTTTGAGCACGACCTGACGAATTACTGGGGTAAGGCGGTGATGGAATGGGACGTTTGACGGCCAAAACAATTAAGCTGAACCTATTGCGATTTGGCTTTAATTGCTATTACCAAGTATGTAGCCGGATAGGGTCCGTACGTCCAAAACAGATTGTGTTTGTCACGATGCGCAGTGCGAAACTAACCGATAACCTGCGGGCTGTGCATAACCGGATGGCGCAAGATGGCCAATACAAGTTGCGGACATTGTGCTATCAGTACGACCGTAGCTGGCAAAGTAAGTTTGGCTTTTTAGTCGCTTCGTTACGGACGTTACGGCTCTTGGCGCATTCGGAAGTGATGGTGATCGATGATTACTGCTTTCCGTTAGACACCATTCGTAAGCGACCGCAGAATCAGGTCGTCCAACTTTGGCACGCTATCGGAACCTTGAAAAAATTTGGGCTGAGTTTGCCCCAACCACGGCAGAACGTCCTCAAAGCGCACCAAAATTACGACTGGGTACTGATCAACAGTGCGGCGGACAGGTCCGCTTACGTTGAGGCGTTCGATATCGCACCGGAGCGGGTCGTGGCGACCGGCGCACCGATGCTCGATCAGCTCGTGGCACAACGACCGGACCAGCACGCCGCTTCAAAAAGACTCTTGTATGCACCAACTTACCGTTCTGGCAAGACTGGACAGGAAGAGTTGCTGGCGATTATCCAATGTTTTATCCGCGCCACCCGCCAATTAGCTCAGCCGTGGGAGGTCTATATTTCAATTCACCCGTACGTTGCCTGGCCGAAAGTGCGCTTACCAAAAAACGTGCACGTCTTCCAAGATGCGACGCGGGTCAAACAATTACTAGCCAGTACCGACCTGTTCGTCACTGACTACTCGTCGTTGTCACTGAGCTTTAGTTACTTTGACCGGCCAATCTTGTTATATACACCTGACTTTGAACGCTATGTTCGAACTGGCGGCTTTTACGTTGACTATTACAAGTACTTAAACGTCCCGCATTTTAACCGGGCCGACCAGCTGGTGACATACTTAAACCATAATTTGAGCCAGTATCCGCTTGCGGGGGTGCAACGTCTGCGCCAGCGGACCTTTGACCACCAGGATGGCCAGAATACGCAACGGGTGGTCACATTTTTGACGACGCTGATTAAAAAGCAGCCGGTGGGTTGTGAAACCAATGAAAATTAAGAAGTGGGGAATTAAGCATGTTACAACGACTAAAACGAATCGCACGCCGAATTTTACTCGGACGCCGACCCAGTAGCGCGGGGCCGCAAGCGGAAGCCACAACCGAACTTCAGCGGACGGGGTTAAACGAGCCGCGCTTGGACCAGGATGCGGAATCCCTGATCAAGCGTTCGGTGACGACCTTAGACTTTAACCGCTCTTACTTATCGTTAGTTGGGCGCGCCTGGTTTGAAAATTATCCGGAAAGTGACCCGGAAAAAATTATTAAGAGTTTGGTGCTGGTTGACGAACAGGGGCAAGAAATTGAAGTGCCACTGGTCAATCAATCAGTGCAATTAGCCGATTTTCCGCAGGCCGGGTACGCTGGTAACGTCAACTTTTCGACTATCAGTGACGGTAAACCGTTACAACCGGGGCGTTATCAAATCTTGCTCCAACTAAAGCAGTACCTGAAAAAGGGCTGGTTGATTCGCCGGACGACTCTTGGACAAGTGGTGGGGGTGGACCGTGATCTGAATTACACGGCCAAAATGACGAGTTACAGCGCCCATAGTAATAAATCGTTTCGGCTAACGTTGCAATACAGCTTGGCGTTGCAAGGCTTAACGGTGATGTCGGATAAGTTGAGTGACATTGATCCGGCCGAAAACCAATTGGACGCGACGACCGGCTTTGAATCGGCGGCGCTCCGCGGGTTAAAACGACGAGTATTGAAGTGGTGGTACCGCTGGTATTGTTTGCGACCGATTAAGAAACGCCAGATTGCCTTTGTTTCCGACAGCCGGGTCACGATTTCTGGTAACTTTGAGTTCATTTACCAGGAATTGCAACGCCGTCAAAGTGATTTTCAAATCAAATTTTATTTGAAACCAAGCATTAAAGCGAAAAAAAGTTGGCGTGAGACCCGCACGCTGGCTAAAGCGTTGGCCACTAGCCGCTACGTAATTTTAGATGACTTTTACCCGTTAGTTTACCCGTTACGGATTCGGGAAAACGCCGACCTGATTCAGGCCTGGCACGCGGTCGGCGCCTTTAAGACCTTTGGCTACAGCCGTTTAGGGATGCCGGGTGGACCGAAAGCCCAGTCACTCAACCACCGAAACTACACGCGGGCGTTGGTGTCATCGCATAACGTGGCGGATAAGTACGCCGAGGGGTTCGGTATCAGTACGGACAAAGTCGCACCGTTAGGCATACCGCGAACCGATATTTTCTTTGATGAAGCCAAGAAGCGCGCCATTCGCGCACGTTTAACCGAAGAATTACCGTTTATTAAGGGTAAAAAGGTGATCCTGTTTGCGCCGACCTTTCGCGGTAACGGCCAGCAGTCGGCCTACTACCCGTTTGAAATGTTGAACTTTAAAAAGATTTACGCGGCGTTGCACGAAGATTACGTCTTCTTGTTGAAGATTCACCCGTTTGTGCAAAATAAGCCGACCTTACCGTACGAGTTTGCCGACTTTTACCACGACGTGTCCGATTACCGTGAAATCAACGACTTATTGTTGGTCGCCGACCAGCTGATTACCGATTATTCGTCGGTCTGCTTTGAATACGCGTTACTCGGGCGACCGATGGTTTTCTTTGCACCGGACTTAGCGGATTATATGCGCTCACGGAGTTTTTACTTCAACTACTTCGACTTTATTCCCGGTTCCCTTGCGGAGAACACGACTGACCTGATTACGCAGCTGCAGCACCCCCAGGTCGATCAGCAAAAGTTGACCGGTTTCGTGAACTTTTTCTTTGATGACTTGGACGGGCGGGCTTCGGCACGGTTCGTCGACGCGCTTGAAAATAACTTTGGCGCCACGGATGATGCGGTGGTCACCCCCAGTGACGGCCCACAATATAGTGAAGATGGTAAACAACTCCCAAATTGGGGTAAGCCGTAATCCGACCCTTCAAAATTTGACAAGTCGCTTCAGTCGTTGACTGGAACGGCTTTTTATATTGCCGTCAATCAGGTCGAAAAGTTAAGCGGGTGAACTAACCCGGCTGACTTCTCCGTTAATGCTTTTAAAAACCGGTTGTAGTGGGGTTCGGGGAACTTCATATTTTCTGATTTTTTGGCTAGATTAGCCACGATTAACCCCATATTTACCAGTTGCCGGCTGGCTAAACGGGCACTTTTCATAGAATCGTCACTTTTTTTTCGTTTTAAAGCAACGGCTTTTCAGTATCTGCTTGATAGGATAATTTATGAGCTTTAGCTAAGGATGATCAAATCAAAGTAAGGAATGATGATATGAGTCAACACTTTTGGCAACGCCTATTTAATCACCGGCAACAGCACGCGGTCCTCGTACTAGGGAGTGGCCGCTCCGGAACGTCGGTCATGACGAAAAGCCTGAATTTAATGGGTGTCTCGCTGGGGACCGACCACTTATTGGCCCCCAGCAAACGTATCAATCCCAAGGGCTACTTTGAAAATAAGGATGTCATTAAAATCCATAAGTCACTGGGTAGTAAGATCCGTTACCGGCCGGCCACGGTCGGCTATTATGATCAGCCGCAAGTTAAGCGTGACCGGCAACGGCTAACCACTTATTTACGCGGCGCGTTTCAAAAGCAGGATAATTTGTTGATCAAGGATCCGCGGATGAACGATTATATCCAGCTCTGGCAACACGTTTTGGCGGATATTCACGTCACGCCGGTCGAAGTAATTTTGATTCGTAACCCGTTGGACGTGGTTTCTTCAAACGAACGGGCCTGGCACCGCGATAACACGCTCGCCATGCGTCAATGGCAGGTTCGGACCCTATTATCGTTGAAGGACACCCAACCGCAATCGCGAATACTGGTGACTTACGAGGACCTATTCGGCAACACTTTAGCGACCTTAAAACGGATTGCCAGCCAGTTTGACTTGCCGTGGCCCGCGGACGAAGGCCAGTTGCAGGCCCAACTAGACGATTTCATCGACCCGAGCTTACAACACAGCGACCACCACGAAAGTTTGGCCGCCTTTGAAGCCCGGACGGACGTGGCAGCGGACGTTAAAGCCCTCTATTTGTTGGCTCGTCAGGCAGCCGCCGACCCCGAATTCTTCGCGTCGACCGATTTTCAACAACAAATCGACCGGTTGCTGAGCGACTATTTAGACCGGTACGGGGCACTATACCGTGATTTTAATCCGAAAATTAACGGTCAAACGTTCTTTGTTTTTGGTGCCGACCAAACGAGCGTTGATCAAGTAAGCAACACTTTGGCGCACGCCGGGGTGGCAATGCAGGAAGGCACGGGGACCAGTCACGATGTTGCGCGCGATTTGGCCGCCCAGTTGGAAGACCGAACAATTGACCCACAAACTTACACCAAGGATTACCAGGTCTTAGCCCAAAAAGAACGCCTTAATAACTTTTTGCGCAAACAGGCGAAACAGCAGGATCGGTGGGGAATTGGCGACGTTGCTAATACCGAGATTCCCGAAATGCTGATGGCGGTCAGCACCGAACTGGGGTTAACGACTAATAACGTGGTCATCGTTGACGATTTAACCACCGGGACTCCGGCAGAACAACGGTTGCGGGTGCAACGACTGGTTCGAACGTTAGCTGCTTTACGGGGCCACGCTGTGACGGTAGTTCCCGCTGAAACACTCGCCGCGTCGGCGACCATTGACCAACTGAAAGCAATCGGCCAGCAGCGACCGGCCGTGGTCACGGCTAGTGATCAAGATGATGAAACGGCCCTGAGTGAACCAGTTGACTGGACCGCGTTAGCACAGGACTTAACCGAACTTTGCCAACGCGCCAGCCGTGATGCAACTGCACTTGCCCAATTAAATCAATTCGTGACAACTAATCAGCACGTGATTTTAGAACAGAAAGGTGACCTATATGCAAACAGTGTACGGAATTAAAGCCCATGGCGGCAAACTGATCAACTTAGAAGATTACAGTGAGGCGGCCCAACGTGAGGCCGCAACGTTGCCCAGCCTAACCATTAATAATTGGAACTTGTCAGACCTTGAATTGATCGGCATCGGTGGCTTTAGCCCGCTGACCGGCTTTATGACTAGCGATGATTACCACGCGGTCGTCAAAAATATGCATTTGATGAGCGGGGTCCTCTGGTCGATTCCGATTACACTACCGGTTAGCAAGGCGGTAGCGGCAACCATTGAACTCAATAGTAAGGTGGCGTTAAAGGATGCCAGTGGGACAATCTACGGGACCTTACGGGTCGAAGATAAGTACGTACCCGATAAGCAATTAGAAGCACAAAACGTTTACGGTACGACTGATACGGCTCATCCCGGCGTTAAGCGGCTGTTCGCTAATGGCGACGTCTACCTCGGTGGCGCCATTAAGTTATTAAAGCAACCGGACCACGGCGACTTCAGTGACTTCTACTTAGCACCGCTTGCGACCCGCAAATTGTTCCATGACCTAGGCTGGAAAACCATCGTGGGCTTTCAGACGCGTAATCCGATTCACCGGGCGCACGAATACATTCAAAAGCTGGCCTTGGAAAACGTTGACGGGCTCTTTTTGAACCCGTTAGTCGGTGAGACTAAGGCTGACGATATTCCGGCGGACGTCCGGATGGCTAGTTACCAGACGATTTTGAAATATTATTATCCCAAGGATCGCGTCCGCTTGGTGATCTACCCAGCAGCGATGCGTTACGCCGGTCCTAAGGAAGCCATTTTACACGCTATTGTGCGTAAAAATTACGGTTGTACCCACTTCATCGTTGGGCGCGACCACGCCGGGGTGGGTGACTACTACGGCACTTACGAAGCCCAGGAATTGATTAGTTCGGTCGAAGACGAACTTGGGATGCACTTCTTTAAGTTCGACAACGCCTTTTACTGCAAGCGCTGTGGCGCGATGGCGACCCAAAAAACTTGCCCGCACGGTGCTGACGACCACATTTCATTAAGTGGTACCAAGGTCCGGAAACTATTGAGCGACGGCATCGTGCCCCCGAAAGAGGTGTCGCGACCAGAAGTTGCCCAAACCTTGATTGATGGTTTGAAACGCAAACGGGAAGTGGAGGCGCACGCATGATTAAATCAGACCACATTACCTGGCAAACGTCCCAGGTCAGTAAACAGGAACGCCAGCAATTAGCCGGCCACCAAAGTGCCGTTTTATGGTTCACCGGTTTGTCGGGCTCCGGTAAGTCGACAATTGCTAACGCGGTCGAAAAGGCGTTGTACGACCAGGGCGTCGGCAGCTACGTTTTAGATGGCGATAACATGCGTTTTGGCCTCAATAAGAACCTCGGTTTTTCGGCGGCCGACCGCACGGAGAACATTCGCCGTATCGGTGAAGTGGCCAAGTTATTCGTTGACGCTGGAACGTTGACTTTGACCGCCTTTATTTCGCCGTACCGCGCCGACCGCGACCAAGTACGGGCGTTGTTAGCGGACCGCGAGTTCATCGAGGTGTTTGTCGATACGCCGTTAGCCGTTTGTGAGCAGCGCGACGTCAAACAGTTATACGCTAAGGCACGGCGTGGTGAAATTACCGGTTTTACAGGTATTGACGCACCGTACGAAGTACCGAACAATCCGGAAATTACCATTGATACGTCGGCCCAACCACTAGAAGTGTCGGTGAACCAGGTATTGGTTTACTTGCAGAATCACGGTTACCTAGGGGGGCGGCGCGATGACTAATCCGGGACTGTTAGCGGCCATGCAACGGGCCGTTGAAAACGCCCCCCGTATTTTTGTTTACCGCCATACGAATCCCGACCCGGATGCGATTGGCAGCCAGTTTGGTCTCGTCCAGCTCTTGCGAACGGCTTTTCCGGACAAACCGGTCGTGGCGGTTGGCAGCGTTCCTAACCATCTGACTTGGATTGCTACCAACGACACGCCGCCGCAACAACCCACGGCGGCCGACTTACTGGTGATGGTCGATTGTGCGAACCACGACCGGATTGCTGGTCACTGGCGGCAAGACGCGCCGATTATCAAGATTGATCACCACCCGAACCGGGATTCGTACGGAACGTTGAACTGGGTCGATGCCGGGTATAGCAGCTGTTCAGAAATGATTTACGCGTTGTACGCGGCTGATCGGACCCGGTTAACGATGACCACGACGATTGCCACCTTGCTCTACGCGGGCATTATCGGTGACACAGTCGGTTTTTCGACCCCCGCGACGTCGGCGAAAACTTTAGCAACGGCCAGTCAACTGGCGGCTTACGGGGTGGATATTGCAACGGTCAGTCACCACGCGGCCGACTTGACGCCTCAACTGGCCAAGCTGTCCGGCTACATTCTTAGCCACTTAGAAGTTGACGAGCTGGGCCTGGCCCACGTGGTCTTATCCCAGCCGGTCTTACAATCGTTAGCGGTGCCGTATGGTGATGAGGATGCCATCGTGGCGCTGCCTGGTAACCTTGCCAACGTTACGGCCTGGTTGATCTTCGTTGCGACCCCACAAGGCAATTACCGGGTCCACCTTCGTTCAAAGCGGGTACCGATCGACGCAGTGGCTAAACGGTTCGGTGGCGGCGGTCACGCGTTAGCCAGCGGGACCTTTGTCGCTGATTTAGACCAGGTCACCCAACTCGTGACGGTTGCGCACGCGACTTTAGCGACCGCGCTGATAACCGAACAAGGATAGGGGTGTATAAATGAAAAG
Organism: Lactiplantibacillus plajomi; assembly: GCF_005405405.1. Lineage (GTDB taxonomy): Bacteria > Bacillota > Bacilli > Lactobacillales > Lactobacillaceae > Lactiplantibacillus > Lactiplantibacillus plajomi. Next base: position 86,479 of record NZ_BJDZ01000001.1, on the reverse strand, counting down.
AACCAGAAATTGGATTATCGCGGTACTGGTCATTTTGCTGGTTGCCGTTGGCGGGTACTTTGGTTACCATCGTTACCAACAGTCAACGACGAGTACGACCACAACCAGTGCCAAGGTCCGCTCCGACAGTGCCGTCAAAAAGGACATTAATTCACGGCTAGTGACGACCGAACAAAAGAAACAGGCTAGTACGACCAAAACGCTAACGGCGGCAAAGCAGTCCAATCAGTACACCGTCAATAACGTTTACACCAAAGTTAACCCGTACGGGACCTCGCCACTTTCGGCCAAGGTGATCTTTAAGACGGCTTCCGCGGCGAAGGTCAGTTACACCGTGGTTGGAAAAAGTAACAAAACATCGATTTCCAATTCGGTCAAAACTTACTCGACCAGTCACGATTTAACGGTGCTCGGACTATACGCCGGCACGACCAATACGGTGAAATTAAAGGTCACTTACAAGAGCGGCAAAGTTGTGCACCGAACGTTGCACTTAAAGACCGCCAAGTTGCCGAGTTCGCTTAGCAAATTAAAGGTCAACGTTGAAACCGCGAACAAGTCGAAAATGGTGCTGGGCTCCGGTAATTCGAAGTTGACGTTCATGGTGCGGACGACGATTTCGGGTAAAAATAAATCGAAAAACTACACCTTTGGGCTCGATGCTGACGGCAAAATTCGGTGGTACACGACGAAACCGACCTCGCACATTTTTAAACAGTTGAGTAACGGTCACTTACTGATTTGGACCAAATCCAAGGCGAGTCATTCTTATTTTGACGAGTTAGTGGAAATGGATTATACCGGTAAGGTTTATAAGACCTATAAGTTCAATCATAAAGCGTGGGGTAAGGCAAAGGGTTCTAAGAAGCAGAACCATAACCAGATTCACCACGACGTGACCGAACTGCCGAACGGTGATTTAATTGCGACCGTTTCCGACGGTGGCCGGGTCTACGTGGAAGATACGATGATCGTGATTTCGCATAAAACGGGTAAGATTACCAAAGTGATCAATATGAAGAATATTTTACCGGCGAAATTTTACACGACCTATAACGCCACCAAGTCCAATAAATACATGGGTAAGAAGGACTGGTTCCACCAGAACTCGGTCTATTACGACCCGTCCGATAAGAGTCTGATTATTTCTAGTCGTAACCAGAACCTGGTCATGAAGATCGATTACAAGACGGAAAAAATCAAGTGGATCTTATCGAGCAAGTCGGCTTCGGCTTGGCCGAAAGCTTACCGCAAGTATTTACTGACGGCTAAGGGTAAAATTTCCTGGCCGGGCGGGCAACACGCGGCCATCGTTGATCCAACGACGTTGGCGAATAAAAATTCACTCAACTTATTGATTTTCAATAACAACGTTGCGGTCGGTAAGACCAAGTCAGCGTTGCAAAAGTCTTCCGGTAATTATTCGGAAGGGGTGGAATACCACATTAATGAAAAGAACATGACGATTTCTCAAGTTGGCAGCTACGGTAAATCACTTGGTAAGGGCAATTTTGCGAACATCATCGGGTCGAACCGCTATTTGAGCAAGTCAAACCGCTTACTCGACTTTGGTTGGCTAAACGGTGGTAAGACCGCCAACGTTATCGAATACGATTCGAAAACCAATCAGCAGGTCTTCAACGTGGAACTGTCTAACCTTGGCGATAGCGGCTATGTTTACCGGGCTGAACGGTTCTCGCTGTATCCAACTAGTCGGACGTACGGGACGGATGAATAGTTACCCGTAACTGGACGTCTAAAGGCGAAACACCGGACTGCATTGACCATCCAAAAGTGAAGTTGTGACCTTGGTTGCAGCTTCGCTTTTTTGCGTACTACGCGGTCACCTAAAAAAAGTCACAAAAACGCCACCGATTTCTCAGTAAATCCGGATTAATTTCATTAACTATAAGCTGGATGTTCATATCGAGCGCCTAAAATGAAGTCCATATTGATTGGAAGGAGGGGGCCGCGTGACCGTTAAAATTGCAATTGTTTTACTCACATTACTGGTGACCTTCGTGTTAATGGCACTGGAAGTCACCACGCCGAACGCAGTCATTTTATGCGCGTTAACGTTTTTAATGGTGGTCGGCATCTTGTCACCGAGCGACGCGCTGGCCGGTTTTGCCAACGAAGGGCTGGCCACGATCGCGCTGATGTACATCGTGGCCTTCGCGATTGCGAAGAGTAACGTCATCACCCGATTATTTAACCGGGTGCTGGGGACCGGCCACAGTGAAAAACGCTCACTGGTGCGGCTACTAGCGAGTGTCAGTTTAATTTCACCGTTTATGAATAACACGCCAATCGTGTCGACCCTGACGCCGATGATTCAACGGTGGAGTAAGCAAAAGGGCTTAGCGGTTTCCAAGTTCCTGATTCCGTTATCCTACGCGACGATTTTAAGCGGCTTGCTGACGGTCCTAGGAACCTCGACCAACTTAGTGGCGCAGGGGCTGCTGTCCAAGTACCACCTCAAACAATTCGGGACCTTCGACCTCGCATTGGTCGGCCTGCCGATTACGGTGGTCGGTTTGGTCTACCTGCTGACGGTCGGGTACCGACTGTTGCCGTCCTATCACGGTAGTACCGTGGACGACGTGGTGGCCACGCCGAACGATTACTTAATTGAAATGTCGATTGGGGCGGACTTTGCGCACCTGGACCAAACGGTGGCGAAGGCCAATTTACGGCACCTGACCAGTTCGTTTTTAGTAGCCATTAACCGCAAGGGAACGTCAATCGTACCGGTGACCGACCGCACGATTTTACGGCTAGGCGACCGCCTGTATTTTACTGGCTCGGTTGAGTGCATTAGTGATTTAGTTCAAATCAAAGGTTTGATTCCGAGTACCGAAACGATCGCGATGGCCGATATTATTAATAATCACGCCCGGTTGTTAGAAGTCAGCATTCCCGAAACGTCCAGTCTGATCAATCAAACCATTAAGTCGGCCCGTTTCCGCAACGTTTTTGGCAGCGTGGTTGTTGCGATTCACCGTAATACGGTTAACTTACAGGGCCAGTTAGGCCGCATCCGGTTGCGGAGTGGCGATAACCTGGTCATCATTACAACCAATGGCCCGGCTGAGATGGATAGCTTAAAGGACCTCCACGTGTTTAACGCCCAAGCCGTGCAGCCGCAACACCGGTCGTACCGCGACTAGTTACCAATTGCACTGTTGGTCGCGACGATTGGGCTGTCAACGGCCAACGTCTTAACGTTATTCGTTGGCTTGGCCGCGAGTTGCGTCGTCCTGTTCGTGACCAAGTGCGTGTCGATTAGCGACATTGTTCAGGCGGTCGACTTGAACGTGTTGTTATTGGTTGCCAGTAGTTACGGGCTTGGATTAGCGATGTCGAACGTTGGTGCGGATAAGTTCATTGCCAAGCTACTGGTTAACGTCGCGGGAACCGCGTCGCCACTACTATATATGTTTTTGCTCTACTTCATTACCAACTTTTTAACGGCGATTCTCTCGAACGCGGCCGCCCTCGCACTGATGTTTCCGGTGGCGATTTCCGCCGCCAGTCTGCAAGATTTACCGGTGATGATGCTGGTTATGCTGATCACGATTGCGGCTACCGCCGATTTTTCGACCCCGATTGGCTACCAGACCAACCTGATTGTCTACGGCCCCGGCCATTATAAGTTTACTGACTACTTTAAAGTGGGCATCCCACTGAACCTGCTCTGCATGGTGATTTGCGTGTTCACGACCTATTACGTTTACATGGTTATTTGAGTGCCACTCCGCGCGTTGGGAGTGGCTTTTTGCCGTCAAAATAATTTATTTAATATTAACGAACAAACCACTGGTATTTAGGGGGTAAAGTTGCTATACTAGCAAAGTTTGTTTGGTAAGTGAATGAAGCTGTAATCGCTTACCTTACGGCCATGTCAATTAATGAAAGGGGTGCGGGAAATGAACGATTTAACCAAGGGGAGTCCGTTAAAGTTAATTTTTTGGTTTACGATTCCGCTTCTAATTGGAAATATTTTTCAGCAATTTTATAGTTTATCCGACACGTTGATCGTCGGCCAGACGCTGGGGGTCAAAGCCTTGGCGGCGGTTGGGTCGACCGGGAGTGTCCAGTTCTTGATCATTGGCTTTGCCCAGGGGTTGACCGCTGGGTTATCAATCTTAACGGCGCAACACTTTGGTGCGAAGGATTATCAGGGGGTCCGCCGCAGTTTTGCCATCAGTATCGTGGTCAGCTTGATCGTGGGACTGATTTTAACGGTGATTTCGATGGTGTTAGTCGATCATATTTTGGTATTGATGCAAACACCGGCCGACATCATGGCCGACGCCCGTACCTTCTTACAAATTATGTTGGGCGGCATGTTGGCACCGATCGGGTTCAACTTGTTATCAAATATTATTCGCGCGCTCGGTGATAGCCGAACCCCACTGTGGTTCTTGATCATCAGCTCAATCATTAATATCGGCTTGGAATTACTCTTCATCCTGGTCTTTAAGTGGGGGATTGCCGGGGCCAGCTGGGCAACGATTTTAGCCCAGTTAATCGCGACCCTGATGTGCGTGGTTTACATTATTTTGCGCGTGCCGGTGCTACACATTGGCTGGCGCCACTTTAAACTCAGCATGGCGGAAGTTAAAGCCCACTTAAACGTTGGTTTACCGATGGCCTTTCAAATGTCGATTATTGCGATTGGGACGATCGTCCTGCAATCGGCGTTAAATAGTTTGGGCACTAACTCGGTGGCGGCGACCACCGCGGCCCAAAAAATCGACCAGTTGGCGACCCAGCCGCTAATGTCATTCGGGGTCACGATGGCGACCTTTGCGGCCCAAAACTACGGGGCCCATCAATATGAACGGATCGTTCAGGGGGTCAAGCAGACCATGTGGTTATCCGGTGGCTTTAGTGTGGCGGCCGGGGTCATCGAAATCATTTGGGGTAAACAATTGGTGGCACTATTCGTTGGTCACGGTGACGTGGCGGTGCTGAACTTATCGCAGACTTACTTTAACGTGATCGGGAGTACCTACATCTTATTGTCGATGTTGTTCATTATGCGCAACACCTTGCAGGGGCTGGGGCGCAGTGCGATTCCAACCTTAGCGGGGGCGGCCGAGCTCTTTATGCGGGTCTTCGCGGCGCTGATCCTCGTCCGCCTACTCGCGTACCCGGGGGCCTGCATGTCGGAACCGCTGGCCTGGTTAGGCTCGTGTGCGGTGTTACTACCAGCGTACGTCAAGGCGGTGCACGAATTACGCCTACGCGAACGTGAGGAACAACAGTTACACGTGGCGCCAACCGAAGTTGTGGAAGCCGGCGTTAAAAACTAGGCTTGCGCGGCGGTTGTTTTTTTGATAGTATTTGTTATCAATTTTATTTAAGGAGCTTATTCATGGCGGTAGAACTAAAAATTGGCGATTACGTCCAAGGTAAAAAATTTGCTTCATTGGAACATGATTTCAAGGGTGAAATCGAAAAAGTGTATGAAAATTCAGTTTTGATTTTAATCAAGGAATTCACCAAGTCCGACGAACCCATCGTGAACGAATATAATCACCGAGCGGTTGTTCGTAAGGGGGATGCGAAACTCATCAAGGCCGCACCTAAGCCAGTTAAGGTTCCGGAACCCGAAGCATAAAAAATTTATAAATAACCATGACAACCAGAAAAAGTTATGCTATACTTATTTCTGTTGTCAAATGCGGGTGTAGTTTAGTGGTAAAATTCAAGCTTCCCAAGCTTGCGTCGCGGGTCCGATTCCCGTCACCCGCTTTATTGAAAGAGCCTGCTCAATCAGTAAAGCATTGGAGCTGAAGTTGCTCCTCGCACCCATGGTCCGTTGGTCTAGTTGGTTTAGGACGCCTGCCTGTCACGCAGGAGATCACGAGTTCGAGTCTCGTACGGACCGTCATGAAGACATCCTGGTTAGGGTGTCTTTTTTGTTATCTAAAAAGGGGGGCTTGTTGAATGAAATTTACGACCTACAGCTTTGACCAGTTGAGTGGGCGACAACTCCACGCCATTTACCAGTTACGGGTGGCCGTGTTCGTCGTTGAACAACATTGTGCCTACCAAGAAGTCGACGCACTCGATTTAACGGCCCGCCACCTGTTAGTGACGGACGATGCTGGTCAATTAGTGGCTTACGCACGGCTTATGCAAGAAGCCGACCAGCAGGCCCGTTTCGGCCGGATCGTGGTGGCACCAAACGCTCGTGGCAAGGCGCTCGGGCGCCAATTAGTTGACCACGCGATTCAACAAATTCGCCGCCAGTGGCCGAATACGGTACAACTCAACATTCAGGCCCAGCACTACCTCGACCGTTTTTACCGCTCATTCGGGTTCCTGCCGGCGTCAGCCGTTTACCTGGAAGACGGGATTCCGCACCAGGACATGGTTTTAGCATTAAGCTAGTCAAAGTGACCAAAGTCTGTTATACTAACGCTTGTTAAAAATTTACACGTCTAACGAGAAAGAGGAGTAAACCGGTCAGCTGGTCTAGCGAGTTCGGGGTGGTGCAAGCCGAACCCAGTGCCGATTGAAGCGCGCTTTTGAAGACGACAATTCGATATTAAGTGGATAATTTATCAATTAGAGTGGTACCGCGGGAACTCTCGTCTCTTACATGTTTATTAAATATGTAGGGGACTTTTTTTATTCCCGTGACCAGAGGAGGAAACTATGGATTACAAACAACTCGTGACCGACGCTTTAGCGCCCGCTTTACCCGATTTAGACCCAGCTGATATTTTAGCGAAGTTAGAACAGCCGAAGACGTCCAAGCAGGGGGACTTAGCCTTCCCGACCTTTACGTTAGCCAAGGTCTTACGGAAAGCACCCCAAATGATTGCTACCGACGTAGTTGAAAAAATTGACCAGAGCAACTTTGAAAAAGTGGTTGCGATGGGCCCGTACGTCAACTTCTTCTTTAAGAAGGACGTCTTTTCAGCCGACATTTTAAACCAAGTGTTGAGCCAGGCGGACCACTTCGGTGACGGTAAAATTGGTGAACAGGGACAAGTGCCAATCGACATGTCCTCACCAAACATCGCTAAGCCGATTTCGATGGGCCACCTACGCTCAACCGTGATTGGGAACGCGTTGGCCAATATTTTAAGTAAGCTGGATTACAAACCGGTTAAAATTAACCACTTAGGTGACTGGGGGACCCAGTTCGGTAAGTTAATCACCGCCTACAAGATGTGGGGGAGCGAAGAAGCCGTAAAAGCTGACCCCATCAATAACTTACTGAAGTACTACGTGCGCTTCCACCAAGAAGACCAGGAGCACCCGGAGATGGACGACGTGGCCCGCGACTGGTTCAAGAAGTTGGAAAACGGTGACGAAGAAGCAACTGAATTATGGCAGTGGTTCCGTTCCGAATCATTGAAGGCGTTCAAGAAGATTTACGCCCGCTTAGACATCGACTTCGACTCTTATAAGGGTGAAGCTTTCTATAATGATAAGATGCAGGAAGTGGTCGACTTACTGGAAAGCAAGAACCTCTTACACGAAAGTCAGGGGGCCGAAGTGGTCGACTTAAGCAAGTACGACTTGAACCCGGCGTTGATCAAGAAGTCCGACGGCGCGACGTTATACATCACCCGCGACTTGGCCGCCGCAATTTACCGGAAGCGGACCTACGACTTCGTTCAATCCCTGTACGTCGTTGGTAACGAACAGACCAACCACTTCAAGCAATTAAAGGCCGTCTTAACCGAAATGGGCTTTGACTGGGCTGACCAGATTCACCACATCCCGTTCGGTTTGATCACGTCCAACGGGAAGAAGTTATCGACGCGGAGTGGTCGGGTCATCTTGCTCGATAAAGTGTTGGACGACGCGGTCGACTTGGCACATGACCAAATCGAAGCGAAGAACCCGGACTTGAAGGATAAGGACGCCGTGGCCGACGCGGTCGGCGTTGGCGCCGTCGTCTTCCACGACTTGAAGAACGAACGGATGAACAGTTTCGACTTCAACTTGGAAGAAGTGGTGCGCTTTGAAGGTGAAACCGGGCCGTACGTGCAATACGCCCACGCCCGCGCCGAAAGTATCCTGCGTAAGGCGGGCAGTCCAGAATTAGCTACTGATGGTCAAAAGATCAGTGACCCGGCCGCTTGGGACACGTTGAAGCTATTGAGCGAATTCCCGGCAACGGTCGTGCGCGCCAGCACCGAATTTGAACCTTCCGTAGTTGCGAAGTACGCGATCCACTTAGCGAAGGCCTTCAACAAGTATTACGGTAACACCAAGATCTTGGTTGAAGACGACGAATTGAACGCCCGCCTAGCGCTGGTTAAGGCGGTCAGCATTGTCTTGAAGGAAGCCTTGCGCTTACTTGGCGTTAAAGCACCGGACGAAATGTAAAAAAATAATGTGATAAGTTGACGTCTCAAGACTAGCGCCGCAAAATCGTAATCGGTTTTGCGGCGCTTTTTTGTGTGACGGCGATTACGAAAGACCCCGCTGTTGAATGAAAACGGACCGCAATGGTAAAACCGGCCAATCTGGCGGAGTGCCGGCTTTGCTATGTTGGATGATCTAAAAATAATTTTATTTTTAGATCATCAGGCCACTTCGGTTGGGTCAACGGATTTGATGCAGAAAATAACCGTCATGATTGGATTAATAAATTAAAGGAAGGAGTCGCCGGCTACGGCTAATTTATGTAGCTAGTTAACGTGCTTTCATTTCAAAATAACCTATTGAGCATCGTTAAAATTTGATTTTGAAAATATATAAAATTTCAATCAGGGATATTCAGTGGATTAGAAAATGAATTGTTTCAAAAAAATAATCATTAAATCTAAATTATATTTTTTATGCCACAAAAGTCACTAACGGTAGCCGGTTAAAATATGATTGGCACTTAGTGTTTTATCAAGTATAGTACTATAGCGAGCACGAAAATGTGCATTTTAAAGGGGATTACGGGTTCTTTAGGCTACGGCCAAGACATTATTAAGCGCACATTCGCCAGCCAAATACGGACAATCATGGGGGAAACATGGGGTTTAAACGAATTCAGATAATAGCAGCACTTTATCTACTGACATATATTTTGGCACTGTATTTTTCGACGGGCGTTCATACTGGCTTTAAATTGGATAGTGATCAACTTTGGGGGTACGTTTGCTGTGGTGTTTTAAGCGGCCTTATCACTGGCTCACTATTTGCTAAAAGGATTAAAAGTCGGAAATTTTTCTCAATGCTGATGTTGATAAATTGCTTCATTATTTTTGGCGTGACGCGGTACAACGTGGTTAGTTTCAATGAAGCATTCTGGTATTTTATTCTGTTTGTGTATTTCATACCATTTATCGAGTTAGTAGAAACCACGTTCTTTATTTTTGACCTAAATTAAATAAGTTGAGAATTGGCACGGGGTTGATGCGACTTATTCAAACTTAATAATATTAAGTAGATTTAAATTCAATTGAAATCAAACCAGTTGTTCATCACTATGATGATTCAAATCAAACGTGGCGTTTTGCGTCCTAGTGGTTTTTGGTTCGTTAACCACGCGTACCAACCAGTCAAACCCGCAAGTCGGCGGGGCCGGTGCTACCCTTGAACTAAGAACGTGTTGAGGGGGCAACAAAATGGCTTATTTGGAATTACGCGCGGTTCGTAAAGACTATTACATTGGCAAGCAGCCCTTTCCGGTTTTGAAAGGCATTGACTTGTCAGCTGAATTGGGCGAGTTTATCGCCGTTTTGGGGGAGTCTGGTGGCGGAAAAACGACCTTGATGAACATTATCAGTGGTCTTGACCGTCAGTTTAGCGGCACGGTCACGGTCAACGGGCAACAGCTTGACCAATTGAAGGATAAGCAGTTGGACCGTTATCGTCGGGCCACCATTGGCTACATTTCGCAGAGTTACAATCTGCTCCGCCACCTGACCGTTTTGGAAAATGTGATGCTGGCGCTTGATATGACGACGCTGTCACGTGCGGACCGACTTAAACGGGCGACGAGTTTATTAGCACGGGTCGGGTTGGCTGAACAGGTCAAAAAATATCCGGCGCAGCTCTCGGGCGGTCAACAGCAACGGGTTGCAATTGCCCGGGCGTTGGCGGGCAACCCGCCAATCATCGTTGCCGATGAACCAACCGGAGCGCTGGATGCGAAGAATACGGTTGCGGTGATGCGGATGTTACAAACGATTGCGAAGGAAGGCCACCTCGTGATTTGTGTGACCCATTCGGCGCAGGTCGCCCAGGCGGCCAGTCGCATCGAACATTTAGTCAACGGCCAGTTGGTCGCAAGCCCACACCGGTCCGGGGCAAGCGTAACGGTTGAAGTTGCGCCGCGCCTACAATTACCGGCCCGGTCGTTGCCGTGGTACGCCTCGTTAATGACGGCGTTTCGCCACATGCGCTTTACCTGGAGCTGGAACACGTTAATTGTTTTAGGGACCGCAATCGGATTGTTTGCCGTCATGCTATTCATGGGGTTAGGCAACGGGATTCGCGGTTATATTAACCACCAAATCAATAACGTGGTCGATCCGCAGTCGGTCACCGTCATGCGTTACACGACGAATGGTAAGGATCAACAGGAACAGTCGGTCGCACTGGATCCGGCGCTGGCGGGAACGATTGCGCCGCACATGCCGACCTTTTCGCCGCAACAGTTGCAAGTGTTGCGTGATTTGGACCACGTCGTTGGCGTTGAGCCCGGAATTTCTGCCACCAACGCAACGGTTACCATCGACGGGACACCGTACTCGGCACCGGAGTTAACCACTTGGACTAGCAGTGATCCGGAGTCCAGTCTCATGAGTGGTCACGCAGCTAAAAATGATCAAATTGTTTTGGATAAGAGCACGATTGCCCAGAAGTGGTCACCAACGCGGTGGCGCCAATTAGTTGGCCATTCGGTCACGGTTTCTTTTCAAATGATGAACGCGGCGGGCAGACCAATCCTGGTTAAGCGGCAATTGAAGGTCGCGGGGATCGTTAACAGCGCTTCGGATGCCAGTCTAAACGCCGTCAATTATCACACGATGCGGGCGATGATGCGCCGGGCCGGCCTATCAACACAGCCGACCTTTGCTACCGTGCGGGTCGCTAGTCGCCAGCAAAACGAAGCGGTCGTTACGGCGATTAATCAGATTCGGATTAAGGGCCAACCGCAATTTTCTGCCAATAGTATTTCCACGACCCTTGACCGGGTTAATACCTACGTTGGTCTGGCAACGGCGGTGTTAGCTGCGATTGCCGGTATTTCACTCCTAGTGTCCGCGCTGATGATCATCGTCACGATGTTTATGTCGGTGAGTGCCCGGATGAAAGAAATTGGGGTGTTACGGTCGATTGGTGAAAGTCGGCGTGATATTCGGCGATTATTTACCAGCGAGGCCTTGATGCTCGGGCTCTTTAGTGCCGGCTTAGCGACCGGCTTTGCATACGGTATCGGTTTTGGGCTGAACCACTGGTTGTACCGGATTGCGGGATACCCGTTAGTTCAAATTCACAGTACCAGTATTGCGGTGATTTTTGGCTTAGCCGTTGTGATCGCTTGGTTGGCCGCAATTTTACCGGCCCGGCGCGCGGCGCGGTTGAACCCAATCAAAGCCTTAAGTGCTCGTTAAATCCAATCTAGACGAACGTCAACTACCAGCCCTTAAAAGCGGGGCTGATTGGGGCGTTCGGCTGTATTTTTAGTTAGTTAATTATCGGAACATAAACTATTAGCAAAAACTCATTTTGAACTTAACTTATAAAACTTTTGCGCCATTAAGTCGTATCATTTTTAATTGTCTACCACGTACATTAATGAGTCACACAACGATTTGAATAAGCGGACCGCCAACGATTCAGGCTAACATTGGACTATACCATTTGCCGCTGGTCACTGCTTTGATTCGCCAACAAAATTATCACTGATTTCTCATTTTTAGGGGGTCACAGCGCTTAAAAACGGCGCCGTGGACTAGTATTTCATCCCGCCAGCGGTTATGCTGTTGGTACTTCTAAGAAATATGAAAAATATGGGGTAATACTATTGAGAAATAAACCGCGTACACTGCTTATTGGTGGTACGCAGGCGGGTAGTGGCAAGAGTCTACTCTCGCTCGCATTTGCAACCGTGCTGGTTGAGCGGACGCTGACGGTTACCATCGTTCACTGCCACGCCGACACGGTGACCTGGACAAAAATCGGTGCTGGTCGGACGCGTCACCAATGGCAAACAAACATTCAAACAGCCGCTGAACAAGCTGATTTTTGGGAGGCGCTCCAGTTCGTACACACGGACTACCTGCTGATCGATCTGTCGACTTCGGACCGTGATCAGCAGAAAGAGACCTGGTTGATGAACCAGTGCTGGTTACCGCTCGTGGACGACGTACTACTGGTTTATGCGGCTACGGCAGACTGGAATCAACGTTTATTCCAGGACCTCGGCAGCTTGCAATTTAGCATGGAATACACGGGTCGGCACCCGAAAGTTTACACCGTGGCAAATGCTTACGGTGACCACGGGGATTCTGTGCTGACCACGGCACGGCTACTGACTTGGCAACGCGACTTTCAGGCCCAGCACCGTGAATTTGCCGCGCTGGACCTAGAACCGCTCGGGTGGCTCCGCGATGCGCAGCAGGCGCCTGCCCAAATTTTGACGGACGCCCGCCAGTTGTTGGCTAAAGTGATGGTCCCGTCTTAACTTAAAAGGGCCGCCAACGTAAGTTTTTGGTGCGCAATCATTGCTTAAAACACCTTATCAAAATAGTGCTAACTAAAATCGCACTGGGTCATCACCGACCCAGTGCGATTTGTGTTGTCTTTAGTTAGTAGTTTAACGCCGTTGGTCACGGCGCCAGTACCAAGTACAGCCACTAAAAATGGCAAGGCTTAGAAGTGAGACGCTCCAACCCAGTCCGGCGCCGGGAACGTGGTAGACCAGCTTGAGCTGGTTCTTGCCGGGACGCAGCGGCACGGCCTGCATACCGCCCAGAACAGTGCGCACCCGCTTGGTCACGTTGGTGCCGTTGACGGTCACCCGCCAGCCGCTATCGGCGGGGATAGCGACGTACCCCCAACGTTGATTGGTTGCGTTAGTCATTGTCCCACTGACCACCGTGTGAAGGCCAGCACCGTAGTAACGCGGATAAAAGGCGCTGGCAGTTAACGACTGGTGGAGCCGGGTGAAGGCCGCGGCGTTTAAGCTGGCGATTTGAACGCCCGGTAGTAAGCTCCGACGGGTGGTCTTAACGGTTAGCACGACCATGTCACCGCGGGTAAAGTGGCCTAAGTTGCGGATTACGACGCCACCATTGGCGTTAAACTTCGACGGGACCCGCTGACCGTTGACCGTCATGGTCGTATATTTACTAGACCCGTGCGGATCGTCGTAATACAGCGGCCCGGTTTGACGGACCCGTAGCCAGACGCGGTGACGGTACGGGTAGCGCTGCGCCGCGTGATCGGTGGTCGTTTTCTGACTGACGACGCTGGCGGCTTGAAAGTAGCCCGCTGAACGCGGTTGCAAGGCTTGTAAGAGTCGTTCTTGGTTGGCTAGGACGTTGTTCGAGCTTAACTTGACTGCGGTTAAGGCGTCCGGCACGGCAAAGCCCATCCCGTTGTAACTACGAACGGTACGGGTATCGGCTTCACCCAACGTATTCAAGGTCACGTTATACTTGACGCCCAGAAGCATGGCGCTGACCGTGTTGAGACCTTCCGAACTAATTCGGCGGACGTTGCGACTGTACAGCCCGAGCGCCTTTAGCGTGCGCCTAGTCTGGTCGTTAAACGTCGAGCTGTAGTAAGTAATGTCGTGGAAGTTAAATAGTAGTGGGTCGTTATAATTGCGATAACGGCTATCGTAATTGAAGGCCGCGTTGATCAGGGTGTTCTGATTTTCAACCCGGTAAAGTTGACCGCTGGGGTCGTTGAAGGCGCGCATTTGCCGGTCCTCCAGCTGGTAAGTGCGCTGGTAGGCGGTTTGGTCACCCAGTGGCGAGCCGACCATTGTGAGGCTTAGGTTGACGGCTAACTCCAGGGCGACCGTTACCGTTAATAAGCCCCCCCGTAGGCGACCGCGGGTCAGGGTTAAAATTAGGCTGGTCACGAGAATGAAGGCTAAGCCGAATGCGAGCGTCCGTAACCGTTGGGGCGTTCCGGCGAGGCGTTGCGCCACCCAGCCGGCGAGTAACAACCCTGCTAGCAGGAGCGCTACGGCCGACTGCCATTTGCGCGCCACGGCGTCGATACCGGCCTGCCAAGTTTCAAAGGCAATCATCACCATCACGAAGCTCAGGAAAAACGCTTCGCGGTAAGGGAAACCGGCGGGGCGTTGAAACATGTGCCAGGCGGTGTCGAGGGTCCGAATCGCCATTGTTAATAGGAGCGCCATCAACAAACCGGCGACGTGCCATTTATGGGCGCGGCGAATTTGCGGGTGTTGAAAGAAGCTGAGAACTAGTAATACGACTAACGTGGTGACAAATAGCGTCGGTGCGTGGTGCAAGCGGGTCAGGTAGTGAATCCCGCCAACCCCCAGTTGACTGAAGGTGCTGAGGCCCAGCTGGGGAACCGGTAAGTAGTTACCGATTGACACGGCCGACTTCGCCGTTTTGAGCATTGCCAGCATGGTCGGGACGAGTAAGAACAGGCTGCTTAGTCCGCTTAACAAGCCGGTCAGGAGTGCGCGCCGAATCAAGCGGGCTTGCATTTTAAGTGCTTGCCAGAACGAAGTACCGGGTGCCTTCATTTCAAACAGTAGGTAAACGAAGTAGTAACAAACAAACAGGCAGGTCATGTAACCGAGATAGTAGTTGGTGACGATGCTTAACCACAACCACCAGAAGAACATGGCGGGCCGGCCGCGTTCAATCAAATGTTCTAAGCCCAGGATGATCAGGGGCAGCCAGATCAGGGCGTCGAGCCACATGATCGTAAAGTAGTTGCCGGCCACGAAGCCACACAGACTGTAGGCCGTACCGAACAGTGCGGTCGCCCAACTATGGCTACGGTAGTGGCGTTGTAAAAAGAAGGTTCCGGTCAGGGCAATCGCCGCGACCTTAATGATGATGATGACACTGAGTCCGGTCGGAATTTTGGCGGCCGGAAAAAGTAAAATCAATAAGTTAAACGGGCTCAGCAGGTAGTACGCCAGCAGTGGGACCGTGTTGCCACCGAGCGATTGTGAAAAGAAGTAGAGCTGAAAATTATGGGTTAAAAGTGCGTGGCGGTAAGCCGTAAAGAACGATAGGTACTGACCACCCATATCGCTAATCAGTAAATTATGGTGGCCGAAGGGGGTCACCCCGTACACGGCAAAAACGGCACTAACGATTAGTAGTGCTAGTAGACCGGCGCTTAGCGGCCGAATCCAATTTTTTCCGCGTTTAAAATAAGTTAACATCCGTTTCAACTCCGATACCAGAATAAGGCGGTCATCGGTCAGGTAAGCGGTTGTCAACGGCGCATTCAGTTCGGGACCGTTGGCAGCGTCTCCCCAAAGACGACTGCAAGTTATATGAATAGCCTACCACGGCAGAAAAAGCTGTGCCTAGCCGCGGGTCTTCTAAAAATTGGGTTATAATGTGAAAAAGTGCGATTTTTAGGACCAGCACGGTGCGGTGTTCACCCCATTGAGCGCGGTTTAACGCGATTTAATGCGCCATCCGTAGTTGAGTAACGATGCACAACGGTCACGGTACTAGTAAGTTGATTGACTTAATCCGACCGCTTAGCCGCTAGCGGGTCGCAAAGTTTGCTAGCTCAACTTTATTAGGGTGAAAGCTGACGGATGCCCGCCGTGACGGGAGGTCACAGTGCGCGGTACGGGTAGGGGCGGAAAGCCGAAAGGTCAAAAGCTAGTCTTTCAATTTTGCAGTTCGTATACTGACTATGACTCGCGTAGTCGGCGAGTAGCTTGAAAGGGAGAAATTTAAGCATGCAACAGCCACGTTTAACGATTATCGTACCTTGTTACGACGAGGAAGAGGTGTTACCAACTTCCGCTAAGGTGCTGGGGACAATCGTGACAAAATTAATTCAGAGTCACCAACTCGACCGGGAGAGTAAAGTCCTCTTTGTAGACGACGGTAGTACCGACCAGACTTGGCCGATTATTAAAAAATTGGAAGGGCAGTCCGAGCGGTTTTGCGGGCTGAAGTTCAGTCGTAATTTTGGTCACCAAAACGCGTTGATGGCCGGGATGCAAGTCACGGGACCGACTTCGGACGCAATTATTACGATCGATGCCGACCTGCAAGATGATCCGAACGTGATCCCCGAAATGGTGGCGCGTTTTAAAGCCGGCAACGACGTCGTTTTGGGGGTCCGCAACGACCGGTCTAGCGATTCACGCTTTAAGCGGTGGACGGCCGAGACTTTTTACGGCATGATGCGCAAAATTGGGGTGCAACTCGTGCCCGACCACGCCGATTTTCGGTTGCTTAGCCAGCGGGCGGTCAGTGCGTTGATGGAATATTCGGAAACCAACTTGTTTTTACGCGGCATCGTCCCGCAGCTCGGCTTTCCAACGACCAAGCTTTATTACAAGCGTCGGCCGCGGTTTGCCGGCACCTCGAAGTACCCGCTGAAAAAGATGCTGCACTTTGCGATGGACGGCATCACGTCATTTTCCATCGCACCGATTAAGGCGATTTTATCGGTGGGGGTCTTCATTAGTGCTGCCAGCCTGTTCGTCATGTTATTAACGCTGATCGAGCGGCTGATTGGCGACCCGGTCGATGGCTGGGCGTCGTTGATGACCAGCCTCTGGTTCTTAGGCGGGGTCCAGTTGATTGGGATTAGCATTGTCGGCGAGTACGTTGGCAAGATCTTTGCGGAAGTCAAGCACCGGCCGCGGTACATTATTGAAACCAATGATTATACGGCCTCAGAACAGCCGGCCGTCCTGACTAAGCAACGGGTCAACAGCTAATGCGGTGGGGCGCACGGCTGATTCCGGGGTTGGCGGTCGCGGTATTAGCGTGGGCGGTGCTACTAGCCTGGTTAGCGCCGGTTCGCTTTTTGGGTAATCCCGACGTCGCTACGCCGCTGGTGACCGGTAGTCTGGCCTTCGCCGTGATTGTAATCATTAACGGGTTACGCCGGTGGCTAAAGCGGTGGCAGCCTAAGACCTACTGGCGCGTCTGCGTGGGTCTAGGCGTGACAATCATCTTGATGCAGTTATTAGTGGCGCTGACCTTTGTCGACGTGGCGCGGGCGGACGCCTTTCACGTGCGGAATCAAGCAATTTTGCTTGCCCAGGGTCACCTGACGTGGTCGCGTTACTTTTTGATTTACCCGAATAACGTTAATTTTACGTTGCTGGAAGCGGGCTTACTAAAATTATTGCAGCCGTTAACGGCGACGCCGTGGCCGCTGCTGAACGTCCTGCGCTTTGCCTGGATCGATACCGCGCTAGTCAGCGCAATTTACTTGTTGATGTGGTGGCGGCGGGCCCAGCCCGGCGTATTTTGGCTATTACTATTTTGGTTACTGAGCCCGGCCATCTACGCTTACGGGCTGTTTGCGTATACCGATGGCTTAGTTTTGCCAGTCGCCTTGAACACCTTAGCCGGTTTAACGTACTGGGCAGCCCACCGGCAACGTTGGTGGGTACTGCCACTGACGATGCTGTTAGTTAGCGGGGCGGTCGGGTTTAAAACCAACTTGATCGTTTTTTGGCTGGCGCTGGTCCTGATTGGTATCGGCTTGGCTGCTCTTCGGCGACTAACTTGGCGGACGGCGCTGCTCTGGTTCGCTAGCCTGGTGGTGACGTTACTCCTCGTGATGGGCGGTGCAAACGTGGCCCGGCAGCACGCCGGGTACCGCGGTGACGCCAACGCCCAGTTGCCGGCCACCAGTTGGATCGCCATGAGCCTGAACCCGCGTTACGCGGGGCAATATAATGAACCGGACTTTGCGCGCGTTAACGACCAACCAACCGCCAAAGCGAAGCAACGGCGGGCTAAAGCGTTGATTGAGCACCGGCTGAAACGCTTTGGCATCAGCGGGTTAGCGGTCCACCTTGCCAAAAAAATGCGGGTCTTTTGGGCGACCGGCGACTTTGACAGTTTTAAGTTGACGACCCAGTGGCTCCGGGCGCTGCGACCGTACCGGCTTTACCAACGTAATTTTCAGTTCTGGTTGGTCCTGATGGCGCAGGTCGGCTACTTAGTGCTTTTATTGGAAAGTTGTGGCACGTTGATGCGGACCACCACGCCAGCATTGGCCCGTCAGTTCATTGCACTCACGATTTTAGGCTTAACGGCGTTTCACGTCCTGTTTTGGGAAGTCGAGCCGCGCTATGCATTACCGTTATTACCAGGATTGTTGCTGTTGACGGCAATTGGCTTGACTGACCGGCCAACCTGGCAGTGGCAGCCAAACTGGCGGCGCGGTGGTGCACTGGCCTTGGTTGGGCTAGGGGTGCTCGCACTAATCAGTATCTGGCAAACTAGTCAGCAGTCGGTCAGTCGCCAAACTGTCGTGGCTGAGCAGGGGGACGGCAATTACGTTGAACATACCAGCCTACAGTTGCGTCCCGGTCAGCAAACTACGCTTAGGATTAACCCGCTGGCAGCGAGTGATCAACTCACCCTAAGCCCGGTACGCGGGCAGCGGCAGCAAGTGCATATTCGCCTAATGAGTGGCGAACGACCACTGCTCAATCGGCAGGGACGGAGCGGGCAACTGAAAAAGTTGACCTATCCGCAGACCACCGGGGGCTTGCGGGTCGTCATTAAAAACGTGGGTCAGCGGTCAGTTGCGTACGGTGCGGCAATCGCCTCGTATAACCTCCAAACGGGGCGAATCACGCCTCGGCCGAACCCGAGTTTAATGGTGCGGGTCGTGCAGTACCACGGTCCCCAGACACTGAGTCGGAGTTGGCTCAGTGCACTGCTGATGAGCAGCGTGTTTGCCACCGCCGCGCTGGTAGCGGTGCGACAGGATTCAAAAAATAACCCATAAAAAACAGGTTGCTTGGCGATTAGTCAAGCAACCTGTTTTTTGCGGGTTGAAAGTGGTGGGGCGACTTATTCTAAGCTCGCAACCTTCGCCACGATTTTGGCGGGCGTTTCCCATTCGGAACGCTCAAATTCCGATACTGGCACTTCGATTCCTAATTGGTTTTGCAGTTCGAGTAATAGTTGGACGGACCCCATCGAGTCAAGTAATCCTTCATCGAATAAGTTACTATCCATGTGGGCCGAGACGTCTTCACCCGTTAAGTCTTGTAAAATTGAGAGTACCGTTGCCTTTGTGTCGTCCATGTTGTTGATCCCCCTAGTGATTTAATAACGAACACGTTTAGCGTAACACAAATATGGTGATTGCGGGTGACCGCAACGCTTGGTAACGAGCCGTTTTAACGGTCAGTGGCTTTATTGGTCGGCCTCTTGAAAATCAGGTACTTACTAAAGACCCAGTTCAGTAAGACGATGATGACTTGATCGATTAGTTTAACAATCAGTCCGTTGCCAGCTAGTAAGCTGACCCCCACGAACATGATCAGTTCGTCGACGCCTAAGCTTAGCGCCCGGTACCAGAAGAAACTGGCAATTTCGCGTAATTGGGCCCGACCGCTGTCGGCATGACTGGTAAAGACCCAGCGCCGGTTGGTGACGTAGGCGAAGAGCACCGACCCGAACCAGGCGATGACGTTGCTGATTAGGTAGGGACATTGCAGCCACCCGGTTAAGCCACCGTATAAGACAAAGTTGACGACGGTCATTAAGCCGCCAAAAATTAGGTACGCCCAGATGCGGCGGTGACGCTGCCACGTTTTTAAAATGAGTTGAATCATTAGTTGACCCGCTTTCTACTGGTTTGACGCTGCTGCTTGGCAAGTCGTCTTGGCAAGCTTAAACCGCGGCGCCGGCGAATCCCAGTAAAGGCGTCCGTTCTGGAAATGTCCGAACTAGACGTCAAAATTGGCGTGGATTAACTCGGTCAGTAGCTGAATGCCGCGTTCAAAGCGGTCGCTGGTTTCGTAGGAAAAACTCAGGCGGATGTAATGGTTCGGTTGAAAGTCGTAAATACTACCAGGGTTGAACAGGACGTTGTGGGCGGTCGCCAGGTCGAATAGCTTGGTAATGTTGATCTTATCGCTCAAGTGGACCCAGAGGTAGAACCCACCGGTAGGCGCTTGCCAGGTCGCAAAGTCGCCCCAGTAGCGTTGTAAAATCGCTTGGGCAGCGCTCGCTTTTTGGCGTAGCACTTGCCGGAAGTGGGCTTGGTAAGTCTCGTATTCGGGATCGGCTAAAATGGTTGCTAAGACTAGTTGTGACAACGAACTGGCCCCGTAGTCGGTTTGCATCCGCACGTCGGTCAGGCGGTCGATCACCGGCTTAGCCGCGACCGTCCAACCGATTCTTAAGCCGGGCGCCAGTGACTTGGAGATACTGCCGAAGTAGATGACGTTACCGGCGCTATCCCGGGCCTTTAGCGGCTGTGGCGGTTGCTGGTCGAACCAGACGTCCTGGTAGGCGGCGTCTTCCAAAATCGGTAAGCGGTGCTCCTGCGCGTACTGCAACAGTTGTTGACGCCGTTCCGCACTCATCACAATTCCGGTCGGGTTATTGAAGGTCGGAATGGTGTAGATAATGGCGTGCTCGTCGCGGGTGGGCGGCGTCATTTGCCAGTAGGCCATGCCCTGACTGTCCATCGGTACGCCCGCTAAGTGGGTCTTGGCGGACTGAAAGACGTTCAGCGATTTGACGTAGGTCGGCGCTTCGGTGTAAATCGTCGCGTTGGCGGGGAATAGCGCCATCGAAACTAATTGTAAGGCCTGCAACGACCCCGAGGTGATTAAAATGTTGGCGGCGGTCGTTTGAATCCCGACCTTTTGCAAGTGGCGGGCGATTTGCTGGCGTAGCGCCAGGATACCGGCCGGTTCGGTGTAGTTTAGGCTAGTGAGCCGCTCGCCCAGTTGGCTAAGGGATCGCTGAAACAGTGGCCGCGGGAACTGCTCGGGAGCGGGTTCACCGGTGCTTAAGCGGATGACGGCGTCGGTTTCGAACTGGTTGATTTTTTGTAACGCCCGCGAGTTGGGTTTGAACTGACCGGCCTTCACGTACTGGGACCAGTTGATGTGTTCGGCCAGTAAGCTCGACCAGTGGTTACCGGAAACCACCATTCCCGAGCCGCGGACGCTGGTAATCAGGCCGACCGCCATCAGCTCGTCGAGGGCGGTGATCACGGTACTGCGGTTGACGGTGAACAGGCTGGCTAACTGCCGTTGTGGGGGTAATTTCGTTCCGACCGGCCAATTACCGGTTGCGATTTGGTGTTGAAAAAAGTTGGTGATTTGTTGGTAGATTGGCGTGTCCGCGGACTTATCCGGACGCCAGTCGATGGTAACAGTGGCCATGGCGATTCCTCCTAGTGGTTGGGTAATTTTCACTGAATTGGTTGGGGACAATTTTGAATACCCCCATTATAATCGTCTTTGAATTAAAAATCAGTTTTGGTGACGAACCGAACTAGTTGGGTTTGGGGGAATTAAAGGATGTCGATTTTTTTACAAGGGTTATTATTCGGAATTGTTTACATTGCACCGATTGGGATGCAAAATTTATTCGTGGTTTCGACCGCCATCGAACAGCCGTACCGGCGGGCGTTACGAGTGGCGTTGATTGTCATTGCCTTTGATGCGTCGCTGTCGCTAGCGTGCTTTTACGGCGTGGGGCAACTGTTGCAGGCGCGGCCGTGGCTTGAACTGTTAGTTTTATTGGTTGGGAGCTTGTTAGTTTTTTACATTGGTTGGGGACTAGTCAGCGCGCAGGAGCAAGCGATGGGTACGGTGACCGCGCCGTTTTCTTACCGGACGGCGGTCGTCACCGCCTTTTCGGTCGCCTGGTTGAACCCGCAGGCGATTATCGACGGCTCGGTATTGTTAGCGGCCTTTCGGGTGTCGATTCCGGCCGCGTTGACCCACTTCTTTATAGCGGGGGTCATCATCGCGTCGATCATCTGGTTCTTTAGCCTGACGAGCCTGGTTAGTCGTTTCAAGCACCTGATGCGCCCGCGGGTCCTGCTCTGGATCAACCGGGTTTGTGGCGCAATCATTATTTTGTACGGGGTGAAATTACTGGCAACCTTCGTCACCAAGATTTAGTTGCGGTTCAGCCGGACAATCGGTATGCTAGAACTATTGGACTTTATTTGAGAGGAACGATAGCATGCAAATTGCGGGATTCGGGGTCGAATCATGGTTGAACGACCACGAGCGCGAAGCAACGACCGATATTAGTCAAAGTTCGGTGGTTGCCCTAACGATGGCGGAAATCGCTGCCATGGACGGCCAAAAGGGACAAGCTTTTTATCAGCAGTTAAACCAGGCACGGTTGGATTACGGCTGGATCGAGGGTTCGCCGACCTTTAAAGCACTCGTGAGTGACTTGTATCAGCGGGTGCCTGGAGAAAACGTCTTACAAACCAACGGGGCGACCGGTGCAAACTACTTAGCGATTTATAGTTTAATCAATCCCGGCGACCACGTGATTGCGCTGTACCCAACTTACCAGCAACTTTACGACATCCCGCGGTCACTAGGCGCAACCGTCGATTACTGGCACGTACGTGAAGACCGCGAGTGGTTACCGGACATCGCGGAATTACGGCGGTTAATCCGCCCCGACACCAAGATGATTTTATTGAATAACGCGATGAACCCGACCGGCGGCTTGATGGATAAAGCGTTGTTAAGCGCGGTCGTTGCGCTAGCACGTGAAGTCGGGGCCTACGTCTTGGCGGATGAAGTTTATCAGCCGTTGGACGGGACGCCGTTTACCTCAATTGCCGACCTTTACGAGCACGGGATTGCGGTTAACAGTTTGTCCAAAACCTATTCAGCGCCCGGCGTGCGGATCGGCTGGGTGGCCACCCCGGACAGCGCGGTCGTCGACCAATTCCGCAAGTACCGCGACTACACGATGATTTGTGGCGGGGTCGTTAACGATCAGTTGGCCGTGCTGATTTTAAAGCACCGCCAGCAGATCTGGGCGCGCAACCGGGCAATCGTGGTCCGTAACCGGGCAATCGTTCGGGATTGGATCGCCCAGCAACCACGGGTCAGCCTGATCATGCCAAAGGGGATTTCGGTCGCCTGCATTAAGCTCGATTTACCAATGGACGACGAAAGCTTTTGTTTGAACCTGTTGCGTGACACCGGCGTACTATTAGTGCCGGGGAGTCGCTTCGACTTACCAGGGCGCGCCCGCCTCGGTTACTGTACGGACACGCCGACGCTAAAGCGCGGCTTGCACTTACTCGGTGACTACTTAGCCCAGTTAGATTAATAGCCGGTTATATATGCAATTAAAAATAAGCATAGTTTCCTGACAAACGGGGAAATTATGCTTTTTTCGTGCAATCAGCGTAGTTTAGGTAATGAATATTTGCTATAATGTACTCATATTTATTAAGGGGGGTCCCGCAATGAAAAAGACTGACCGGCAGGCGGCGATTGAGCAACTGATCAACCAGTACCCGATTGCCACGCAGGAAGAACTAATGGCTAAATTAAAGGCGGAGGGGATTGCTGCGACGCAGGCCACCATTTCGCGGGACATCCGGGAAATGCAAATCGTCAAAACGCCCGACGAACACGGCCAAGCGCACTACGCGATTTTCAAAACGACCAGTAAGAACGAACAGGACCGCCTGTTCGAAAGTTTACACGACGTCGTCACCGGTGTTGACCGGGTCGAATTCATGAATATCATTCACACGTTACCAAGCAATGGAAACCTGTTGGCAGCGATTATTGACGACCTGAACATGCCGGAAGTTGCCGGAACCTTGGCGGGGCACGACACCATCTTTGTCGTTAGCCCGAGCGTGACGGTCGCTAAGCAGTTTCACGCACTCTTAATGCGCCACGTTGCAAATGAAGACGACTTATAAAAGCCGGCGGCCGGTCCTTGGCCGCCGTTTTAGTTTACAAGCCCCGCTTTCAGCAGGTATCATAGAAGGGACAGCATAAGTTAGGGAGGGATCGAAAATGAAATACACCAAAAAACGGTCTTCCCGTCAAAACCAAAAGAAACGGGACGCGACCTTTGAAAAATTCAAGCGGCAACAAAACGAATTAAACGCAAATCGCCGGGGAGTCCGGCGCAAGTAACCGGACTGCTCGGTAGGCGGTGATTTTCCAATCAACGGAAAGTCACCGCCTTTTTTAAAATTCTGAAGATTTTTCCAAGCTTACGGCCGGCAACTAAGTTCGGCTAGATTTATGATACAATTATGAAAGCTAGCAACAAGTAACGCGGGTGTCAATAACTCGTGCAACCAATTTGCTTGGTTGCAACACCGGCTGAACAAGGGGAAGATTATGCAAAGAAATGGATTTTGGGCGACGATCAAGTCCGGCTTGCGGGCGATTGGTCGTTGGTTACACCCATACTGGCAACGGTTTGCCGCTGCGGTGGGCTATCAGTGGCACCGCCGCCAGTTGACCCGCTGGTTGATCGTACTTTTTTTGACCATGATATTAGTCGTGAGCGCCTACTTGACGTTTGAAGCCAAGACGGCCAAGGTCGGTAACTTACAGGCGTCACTGGAAAAGGTGACGACGATTTACGACCACGATAAGCAGAAGGCGGGGACCCTCTACTCACAAAAGGGGACCTACGTGCACTTAGACCGCATTTCGACGAACCTACAAAATGCCGTTATTTCAACGGAAGATCGTAATTTTTACCACGAGCACGGTTTTTCAATCAAGGGGATGGGCCGGGCCGCCGTCATGTTGGTGGTTAATAAACTACTCCGCCGCGACTACATTAGCGGTGGTGGGAGTACCCTGACCCAACAACTGGTGAAAAACGCTTATTTGACCCAGCAGCAGACGTTTACCCGGAAATTACGGGAAATTTTCCTGTCGATCGAAGTCGAAAACGTTTATTCAAAAAAAGAAATTTTAACGATGTACCTGAACAACGCCTACTTTGGTCACGGCGTTTGGGGCGCTGAAGACGCGTCGTTGCGCTACTTTGGCGTGCACGCCGCGGAATTATCGGTCGACCAGGCCGCCACCTTGGCGGGGATGTTAAGCTCGCCGAGCGGCTACGACCCGATCAATCACCCGAAGGCCTCGACCGCCCGCCGCAACGTTGTTTTAAACAACATGGTCAACAACAAGAAGTTGTCACAGGCGGACTACCAGACGTATTCGAAAAAGGCGATGACCTTAAACGACGCCTACAGTTATGAGAGTAGTTATAACTACCCGTACTACTTCGACGCCGTGATCAGCGAGGCCATTAATAAGTACGACTTGTCCGAATCGGACATCATGAACCGGGGCTATAAGATTTATACGGCTCTCGACCAGGATGACCAGACCGAGATGCAAAACGCCTTTAAGAATTCAACGCTGTTTCCCGCCAACGCGGACGACGGAACCAAGGTGCAGGGGGCCTCAATCGCGGTCGACCCGTCGACCGGGGGCGCCTTAGCAGTTGTCGGCGGCCGTGGCAAGCACGTTTTCCGCGGCTTTAACCGCGCAACCCAGATCAAACGGCAGCCGGGATCAACCATTAAACCGCTGGCCGTCTACACGCCGGCGCTCGAAAACGGCTACACCTACGATTCTGACTTGTCGAATAAGAAACAAACCTTCGGAGCTAACAAGTACGCCCCGCATAACTACGACAACGTCTATTCGGAATCGGTACCGATGTACACCGCCCTGTCACAAAGTATGAACATTCCGGCCGTTTGGTTATTAAACAAGGTCGGCGTTAATAAGGGTTACAAGTCGGTTAAGAAGTTTGGCTTACCAGTTTCTAAGTCCGATAAGAACCTGGCGTTGGCCCTCGGTGGCTTAACGTCCGGGGTCTCGCCCGCGCAAATGACGAGTGCCTACACGGCGTTTGCAAATGGTGGTAAGAAGACCACGACCCATTTCATTACGAAGATCGTCGATGCGAACGGCAACGTGGTCGTTGACAATACCGATACGGATACGAAGCGTGTCATGTCAGCAAGTACCGCTAAGGAAATGACCAGTATGATGCTCGGCGTCTACAACAGTGGGACCGGGGCGGCGGCTAAGCCGTACGGTTATAAGGTCGCTGGGAAAACCGGGAGTACCCAGGCCGATTACGATACCGGTTCCGGAACGAAGGACCAGTGGATGATCGCCTACACCCCGGATATCGTGGTCACAACTTGGATTGGCTTTGACAATACGAACAGCACCCATTACTTGAAGAGTTTGTCCGAAAACCAACTCTCATCACTCTTTAAGACCGAGCTGCAAAATATCCTGCCGAATACGAAGAATACCAGCTTTGACACCCAGGACGCCGCCACGTTGGCGAACCAGTCGAATAATAGCGATAGTTCTTCCGGCAGTGGCAAGTCGGTTTGGAAAGAAGTTGAAAAGGGTGCCGGCGACGTGGGTAAGGCCGTTAAGGATACCGCAAAGGACTGGTTCTCGAAGGCGAAGAATTTCCTTGGTAACTAGGACTGGCGCTATTCAAGGCAGGTTAAACATGCTAAAATAATATTGACCGATACTTCGAGGAGGAACTGATGATGGCCGTTAATATTTACGATACTGCGAACCAATTAGAACAAGATCTGCGTCAAACTAAAGAATACAAGGAATTACAAGCTGCTTATGAAACTATGAAGGCGAACGAAAGTGCCTACGCGCTTTTCAAGGATTTCCAGGAAGTTCAAATGCAGCTTTCTCAAAAACAAATGAACGGTGAAGACCTTTCGGATGATGAAGTTAACAAGGCTCACGACTTAGCCGATAAAATCGGTAACGTTGATGAAATTAAGAATTTAATGGGCAAAGAACGGGGCTTAAACCAGTTAATGAATGATTTGAACGGCATCATCACGAAGCCGGTTCAAGAACTTTACCGCGACTAGTTCAATTGAAGGTGGAGAGAACAATGACGGAATTATTTCGTGATTGTTCTCTTTTTTTATGGAGGTTAGAATGAAATTTCTACACGCTGCGGATTTACATTTAGATACCCCGTTTCGCGGGTTGAGTGACGTCTCGCCCGCGTTGCAACGGCGACTCGTCGAAGCACCGATCAAGGCCTTGCAACGGCTAACGGACCTGGCGCTGGATCAACGGGTCGACTGCGTGCTATTGGTCGGGGACTTATTCGACGCTTCGGCTCAGAGTGTACAGGCCCAGGCGGCTTTGATGAGTGACCTGACCCGCTTAGCTCGTGCCCAAATTCCGGTCGTTCTGTCCTTTGGAAACCATGATTTTCAGCCGGACCTTAGCAGTTGGCACTTTCCGAGCACCGTGCACGTGCTTGGTAACGTCGTTACAACGGTTACGCTGACGACCGCCGCGCAGGAGCGGGTTGCCATCAGCGGCTTTAGTTACGGGCAACGCTGGGTCGAGCGCGACATGGTCACGGACTACCCGTTGAAAACCAGCGCGGTCGATTACCGAATTGGGTGCTTACACGGGCAGGTCGGCCGTCCCGGTGACCACTACGCACCGTTTAGCGTCGGCGAATTACAGGCCAAGCACTACGATTACTGGGCGTTGGGGCACATTCATCAACGCCAAGCATTGAGTCAGACCCCGCCAATCATGTACCCCGGAAATATTCAGGGGCGGCACCGCGATGAACAAGGGGCCAAGGGCTGCCTAATCGTAACCAGTACCGCCGACCACCGCTTACAACCGGAATTCATCCCCTTAACGGACGTGACTTGGACGGACTGGCAGCCGACTTTACGTGGTATGAGTGACCGTGCCGACTTATTGCGGCAACTAACTGACCAACTCAACGCCCAGTTTCAAAGCGGCCTGACACTGGTCACGGTGACCTTACCAGCGGAAGCACAGTTGGCGGCCAATGCCAGTTTAGCCTTGAACCAGGGTAGCTTACTGGGACAGTTGCAGGCCAACGCCGGCACAACCTGGTGGCCGGTCGGATTGCATCAAATGGGGACCGCCGCTGAACCGCAACTTTTCGGGCTGAATGGCGCCACCTGGGACGCTGCCGGTGAAGCGGTCGTGACGCCCCAGACGATTGCCGACTTAGCGGATTCATTGCTCAACGAGGCTTTTTTAAACCAGGCGTTACTAGAAGACCAGTCCGCTGAACAGTGGCGAGACCAGGTGATGCGACTATTAACGGAACAATACCACTTAACGACGGGGGGCGATCAGGATGCGGATTAAACGGGTTGAAATTGCTGGCTTTGGGAAGTTTACGCAACAAGTTTTTGAGTTGGCCGACGGTTTACAGGTGATTTACGGGGATAATGAGTCCGGCAAATCAACGCTGCGGGCTTTCATCCTCGGAATGTTATTTGGTTTTCCGTCCCGGCGCCACCCGCTAGAGCGCTATGAGCCACAAGCCACTAGTCAGTACGGGGGTAGCCTGGATCTGATGGTCAACGGGACGACTTACCGACTGACCCGGCTCGGTGATCAGCCAGCCCAACTAATCGATTTAGCGACCCAAGCGGCGCAGCCGTTATCCTTACTGGACCACTGGTTAGCGCCCTATGATTTAGACCAGTATAAGCAACTCTTTACGTTTAACCAGGCGGAACTAACGGCGTTGAAGTCGTTGGGGGCCCAAGAGCTGAACCGCCAGCTACAACAAGTTGGCTTAGTCGGCAGTGCGCCTTGGCGGACGACCGCCGCCAGTCTACAACACGATGCTGAAGACTTGTATAAACCGCGCGGCCGCAAGCCGGAATTAAACCGGGCGTTGCACCAGTACCGCGAGTTGAGTGCCCAGGTCGAAGCGGCGCGGGTGCGGTACCCGCAGTACCAGGCCCTCCAAACGAAAATCGCGACGCTGAGTGATCAACAAATCCAGTACCAGCAAACGTTAAAAACGCTGACCGACCAGCAGCAACGGCTCGCAAATTTGCGTAACCAGTGGCCGGTTTATCAGCAGTTGCAACAGTTGCAAGCGCAGACGCCCCGCACAGCCCAAACGCTGACGCCGGCGACCGTTAAGCGCACGCAGGATTTATTGCGCCGTCAAACCGAGTTACAGCCGAGCTTGACGAGTGCCCGGCAGCAGTTAAGTCAGCAGCCGGTTGATGACCAGTCCCGTGGGCTGTTGGGCTTTTACGTGCAGCACCAAACCGAGTTCGAAGCGCTCGAAGCCCAGTTACCAACGTTGCAACAAGCGTACGGTCAGTACCAGGCGCTCACCGATCAAGTCACCCAGGCGCAGCGGGACCTAAGTCAGCAGCAAGCGGCGCATCCCGAGCTCGTTGCGTGCCTCGCACCGGAACGCCAGGACGCCGTTCGGACGTTACGAACGACCGTCGCCAACTGGCAGCCGCAATCACGGCAACAACATCAGCAACAGCGCCAAATCGATTGGCGCCTGATTGCCGGTGGGATTGCGGTTGTCGCCGGCCTGTTCCTACCACTAGGGGCGTTTAAATGGGTGTTAGCGTTAGCGGGCTTCGGCTTAGTGGGTTGGTTTGGTTACGACGAGTTCAACCAACCGGCCGTAGCGACTGCAACCCCACAACCCGACCTGGAAGCCCAACTGCGCGCAGCCGGTTTAGCGGCCGAATTGGACGTTAACGACGCCCGCAGCGCCCTAGAACAGCTGACCGCACTTCAGCGCGCGCAGGCGGCGGTGACTTCGGCGGAACAACACGCCACCACTCAAGCGGGACGGGTCTGGCAGTCGTTACAGGCATACCGGTTTGCGACCGCCTGGATTCCGGTGGCGCAGGCGCAACTGGCGCAAAGTGTGCAACGCGTGCAACGGTTTTATACCGACGTCCACCAGTTGTTACAAAAGCAGGGGATGGCCGGTCCGGACTTTGCCTACACGCAACGTCAGGTGCAGCAGTTGACCGAACAGCTGCGTTCGGTCGCCAACCAGTTACAACAACTAGCTGAGGACAACGGTTTGGCGGATGTCGATGAGTTGACCGCCGCAATTGACGCCCAGGACATGCGCCAAACTAACGTAACGGCGGCCGAACAGTTACAGCGGCAGTTAGCGAACGACTACGCCGACTTGCAGCGGTATCCCAACTTGGCCGCCTTGCAGGCTGAAATCGGGGATGTGCGTCAACGTTTGACCGCAACCCAGCAGGCCTTGACCAGCCAAACCGCGGACTTGGTCAGTGCCCAGACAGAATTAAGGCATTTGACCGAAGATGGCCGCTACGCCGAGTTACGGCAGCAACAGGCTAACTTACAGACGACCATCACCGTGTTAGCGCGGCGGTGGCTAACGCGGCAACTGGGTGCCCGGTGGATTGAAACGGCGCTACAACGGTTAACTGATCAGCAGTTGCCTGCGGTATTACAACGCGCTACGACAAATTTCGCGCGCTTGACCTTGGCGCGGTATAATAAAATTAATTTGGACGGTAACCAGTTGGTGGTGACAACGATCGATGGGAGTCGCTTCGACGCGGCGGCGCTATCGACGGCAACCAAGGAACAGTTGTACTTAGCGATTCGGTTGGCGTTAATTAGTCACTTGGGTGCCGGGGCCACGTTACCGTTGATGATCGATGACGGCCTAGTCAACTTTGATGCCGACCGCCGGCAAGCGGCCTGGGCACTGTTGACTGAAATTGCCCAAGAGCACCAACTGATTTATTTCACCAATGAACCGGCGGCTCGGACCCAGTTTGCGGATGCGACCGTCCTGGACTTAGCTTGAACGGGGGAAAAACGATGGCAAAAAAATTATTTGATTACCAACTAGATGAAACGGTCGACGGCTTTTTCTTATTGAAAGACGCCGAGGTACGGGTCGCTAAGAACGGTAAAAAGTTTTTGGCGATTAATTTTCAGGATACATCCGGTGAAATTTCCGGTAAGTTCTGGGACGCCAGTGACCAGGATATCGAACATTTCCAAGCGGGGTGCGTGATCCATTTGAAGGGTAAGCGCGAGAACTATCAGGGGAACCCGCAGATCAAGATTCAGCAAATGCGTCTGACCCGTCCCGGCGAACCACAGTCGGTTCAACAGTTCGTGGAGCACGCACCGCTCAAGACTAGTACGATGGAGGAACAACTGAACACCTACGTCTTTGCGATTACCGAACCAAATTGGAATCGGATCGTCCGTCACTTGTTGAATGACTTGCACGCCGACTTCTTTAGTTTTCCGGCAGCTAAGAAAAACCACCACGCGTTCGCGGGCGGGCTCGCCTACCACACATTATCGATTTTGAAGTTGGCTAAAGCGGTCGCGGACCAGTATCCGCACGTGAACCGGCCGTTGTTATACGCCGGTGCAATTTTACACGACATGGGTAAAACGATTGAAATGTCGGGGCCGGTCTCGACAACCTATACACTGGCGGGTAACTTGGTGGGGCACATCGTTTTAATTGACGAAAAAATCGTCGAAACCTGCCAGCAGTTAAAAATTGACGAGCAATCCGAATCGGTCCTCGTTTTACGGCACATGATTTTAGCCCACCACGGTTTACTGGAATACGGCTCGCCGGTGCGACCACACGTCATGGAAGCGGAAATTCTCCACGATTTGGATGAATTGGATGCGTCGATTCAAATGATGCAGACGTCGCTTAGTCACACGGAACCGGGAACCTATACCGAACGCATCTTTGCGATGGACGGCCGTAACTTTTACCGCCCAAGTAACGATCAGACCAAGGGGGCGGCGCCGTCCCACGATTAACGGGGCGGCGTAATGATGACCAAATTACTTCCCGTAGCGGTGACGGCCATCGGTGAACGGATGCCGCAAACCGCTGCTTACATGACGTTCGTCGTTAACGGCCAGAAGTTCTCAACTGCGCGTAAGCACACGCCGTTTATTTTGAAAGCGCTCAGTGCCGGGGCGGCGGCCCACGGACGGGTGACGATTTCGACCAACCAGCTCCAGTTGGCAGACGAGGCGGGCCGCGTTTTTCAAAGTTTTGCACTGTTTAGTGGGGCTATCGTCAGCTTGGACCTCGGCTTGTGGCACTCGCAACGGCGCGAGTTCGGTCCCCGCGGCCACCACGCGGCCTGGCGGTATACGTTGGAAATTACCCTGGTTACTAGCAGCGGCAGTTTTCGTTGTTTGAATACCGACTTGACCCTGTTACCGGCCTTACTTGCCTGGGCCAGGGCTTACCGAATCACGGTTAACGACCCGCTGGCATTAGCGTTGCGGGCGCGTGGGTTGCCACGCTTAACGGAAGCCCAGTTCGATCAACTGACACGTGGGACGCCGTACAACGCGCGCTGCCAAACAATTGGCGCACAATAAATGACTCAAAAATCCTTCTCGGGGTGGCAACACACCGATAGAAGGATTTTTTATTTTTTAAAGGACTGATAAACACCGTTAGGATTGGATTTTAATTGGTTTTATTAGAAAAATATGAAAAAATTGGAACAAAAAGCTTGCGTACCCCCCCAGTAGTTGCGGTAAAGTATAATTCGGGTAGTTGTTATCAAACAACCAAAAATAATTAGTGGTATAGAAAAGGAGTCTGCATTTATATGGC
Organism: Lactiplantibacillus plajomi; assembly: GCF_005405405.1. Classification (GTDB taxonomy): domain Bacteria; phylum Bacillota; class Bacilli; order Lactobacillales; family Lactobacillaceae; genus Lactiplantibacillus; species Lactiplantibacillus plajomi. Next base: position 54,050 of record NZ_BJDZ01000001.1, on the reverse strand, counting down.
CTATCAAACAATTAATCCGTACAACAACCAAGTTTTAAAACAATTTGAAAACGCTTCCGACGAACAATTAGAAGCAACTTTAACGACTGGACACGCACTTTACAAGCAATGGCGTGGCGAACCAGCCGAAACGCGGAAAGCAACGCTCCATAAAGTGGCAGCGCTTTTACGGGCGCAAAAACACGACTTAGCCGTTATCGTGACTAAGGAAATGGGGAAGCTGATTGCGGAATCCGAAGCGGAAGTTGACCTGTGTGCCGACATTGCCGATTACTTTGCCGATCATGCCACGGAATTCTTACAGCCAACGCCGTTAACGACGGCGCTCGGTGACGCCCACTACGAAAAACAGGCGTTGGGAATCCTCGTGATGGTGGAACCGTGGAACTTCCCGTATTACCAAATCATGCGGGTCTTCGCACCGAACTTCATGATTGGGAACCCGTTGCTCTTGAAGCACGCGTCCAACACGCCAAGCAGTGCCGAAGCCTTCGTCAAGTTAGTTGAAGAAGCCGGCGCACCAAAGGGTAGCTTGACCAACCTGTTCATCAGTTACGACCAGGTTTCTAAAGCCATCGCCGATCCACGGGTGGCCGGGGTTGCCCTGACCGGTTCCGAACGCGGTGGGGCTTCGGTTGCTCAGGAAGCCGGTGCTAACTTGAAGAAGTCCACGCTTGAACTGGGCGGTAACGACCCGTTCATCGTCTTGGATGACGCTGACATGGATAAGGTTAAGGCGTGGGCCCCACAATCGCGGCTATCAAACGCTGGTCAGATTTGTGCTGCTTCTAAGCGTTTCATCGTTATGGCGGACAAGTACCAACAAGTCCTCGACATTTTAAAGGACAGTTTTGCCGCCGTTAAGATGGGTGATCCACTTGACCCAACCACGACCTTAGCGCCGTTATCATCAATGAAGGCCCGCGACACGTTACAAAAGCGGGTCGACGCGGCGGTCGCCGCTGGTGCCAAGGTGTACTATGGCAACCAACCGGTCGACTTACCAGGCGCCTTCTTCCAGCCAACCATCTTAACTGATGTGACCAAGGATAACCCGTCCTATAATCAAGAACTGTTCGGGCCGGTCGCCACGGTTTATAAGGTCGACACCGAAGAAGAAGCCATCGCGTTAGCTAACGATTCCAGCTACGGGTTGGGGAGTGCGATTTTCTCAGAAGACGACGCCCACGCCAAGGCGGTTGCCAGCCAGATTGAAACTGGGATGACGTTCATCAACCGCGCCTGGGCTTCCGTTCCGGAATTACCATTCGGTGGGGTCAAGAACTCCGGCTACGGCCGCGAACTTTACAAGCTTGGCTTTGACGCCTTTGTCAATGAACACTTAGTGGTTAGCGCAAAATAGATGTTTAATCAAAAACGACGATCCGCTACGGGTCGTCGTTTTTTTATGGAAGCGGAACAAGCAAATACCGCTTCGTACAAGCTAGTTATTAGATAATTAATATCCATAATGACGGGATTGGGTTGGTTAATGGGGTTGGAAGCAGTTAAGGGGGGCGTCTATTTAAGTTAGTCACTTAAAATTCAAACAAAATTCGAATTTTAGTGCCATAATATGGGTTGTCCGTTTGAGACGGGAAGAGTTCACGTCATTAGAAGCGGTCCGTGTCGCTTCTTACAACGTGAACTGAGACTATTAGATATTGGGGGAATTGTATGTTAATCCAGGTTAAAAATGCTGATAAACGGCACTTAACGGCGCTTGATCTTAAGCGTTTTCTTGATCGGTTTTCCGAAGATGAATTGCGGCGGATTGCTATTAAGCAGGATAACTTAGAATTTCGAGCCGCCTTTTTACAATCTACCGAGAAGTTAACCACCCCGACGCTCTTTTTAGAAGAGTATTAGTGGGTCTATTTGAAACAGTAACGACCAAAAAGTCGTCCGCAATTTGCGGGCGACTTTTTTTAGCCTAATTGACGCTGTTGGCCGTGGTTGAAGCGGTGTTCGTAGTAGGCGAGCAACCGCGTTAGTAGCCAGCAGATAACGAAGTAGATCACCATGGCAATGGCAATCGGCGCAACGCCGCGGTAAGTGTCGGCTTGAACGATTCCTAGTTGGTAAATCAACTCGGTGACCCCAATGATTGAAACCATCGAGGTATCCTTGATTAGGTTGATAAACTGGTTACCCAGTGACGGCCAAATAATGCGGACGGTTTGCGGTAAGATCACGTAGCGCAAGGTCGCACCGCGGGATAGGCCCAAGCTAGCGGCGGCTTCACGTTGACCGGGATCGACGGCTTGAATCCCACCGCGAATAATTTCACTGAGGTAGGCGCCACTGTTAAGGACGATGGCAATCATCCCAGCGCTGAGGGCGTCGACGTCGATGATAATCCCGATGCCAAAGTAGACGAACATGATTTGGACCATTAGCGGCGTCCCGCGGACAAATTCTACGTAGGCGGTCGCTAGCCAGCGTAACGGCCGGACGGCACCAAAGCGGATAATTGCGAGCAGTAAGCCCAGGAGGCTACCGCCGATGATTCCGACGATTGCAATCAGGAGGGTGTATTTCAAGCCCTTTAAGAAGTAGCCGCGGTAGTGCCACATTGACGTGTCGGCGGTGTTGACCTTTAAGTATTTACCGGCAGTTTTTAAGTACCGTGATTGAATCCAGCCGTGGCGTTTAATTTTGGTGAGCGACTGGTTGATGGCGTTCTTTAACTGGCCGGAACCTTTCTTAAGGGCAATCGCATTGCCGGCCTGAGCACTACTGGTCTTAAAGTGACCGTTGATGGCAACCAGGCTAGGATCATTTTTGGCGTAGGCGGTAGCGGAAGCCGTGCCCTTAACGACCGCGTCAACTTTATGGGTCTTTAACGCCAGAATTAGGTTAGCGGCGCTACTCATGCCGACCAGCTTGGCGTTTGGTAGTTGCTTTTTGATTAGGTCGTATTGCAAGGTCCCGGTTTCGGCGGCAACCTTATTGCCGTTGAAGGCGGCTTTATTGGGATACTTGGCTAAGTCGCGCTTATTCAGTAGGATCGATTCACCCTCGGTATAGTAAATGTCGGTGAAATCGACGCTTTTCCGCCGCGCTGGGGTCGGACTCATCCCAGATAAAATCATGTCGACTTTACCGGTTGAGAGCGCTGGTAATAGCGAATCAAACGACAGCTTTTTAACCACCAGCTTGACGCCAAGGTCCTTGGCAATTTGCTTACCGATTTCAACGTCCATACCAACGATTTTTGACTGCCCGTTTTGGTTGATCTGAAATTCGTAGGGTGGGTAGTTCGGCGACGTCCCCATGACTAAGGTGCCCTTCTCCTTGACCGTGGCAAGTGACTGGTCGCTCGCCCGGGCGGATGGATTATTACTAATAATGCCGATTAGTAATAGCCCCATGATTAAAAGTATTCGTGTGATTAGTCGTTTCATCCTGACTGCCCCCGTTTCAAATTACGGTTAGTATAGTCTTGAATGATTATTAATACAATAAAAATTGATAAAAATAAATTTTTATGCATAATTTGAATATTAGCTAGTGCCGATTAACCGATAAGCTGCAAGGCTTTAACAGCTTGTGAGTTGCCAAAATGTATAAAAATTTTTATATGAATTTTCCTAAGAAAGCTTAAATTACCGAAGAAAGGGTAAAGGTCGCTTTGAAACCAACACGGCGGCGCCGATTTCAGTTAAGCTAGGTCCCAATTCGCTCGGAAAGGGGTGGTTGGATGCGCTGGTTACCAGTTCTCATCATTATTTTGGTGGCGCTTAGTTACGGTGTGGTGCAACGATCGCATCGGTGGGGCCGTTTATTATGGTTAGGCTACTTCGTCGGTTTGAGCATGATTGTGTTTACCCCAATTTCTTTTGATGGTTCTGCCCTTTACGTGATGCCGGCCGGCGTTGGTCAGGTCAACTTGACCCACTTAAACGTCACCAGCTTAGGATTCGTTGAAAACATTGGCTTAACGGTACCGTTGGGGTGGCTGATCGGTCGTTGGCTACCCCGGTCACTCCCGTTAATGACGGTGGTCGGCGGGTTGATCGGTGGCGGGGTTGAAGCCGTTCAATACGGTCTGCCGCAAAATTGTCTGATCAATCGCAGTAGTGATATTAACGACGTGCTGGCTAACGCGACTGGAATTTTGATTGGTGCGATTTTGACATACGGGCTGGCCCGGTTGAGGCAACCGTTGAAACAGACGTAGTGTTGCTAAGTATCGGTGGGTGTGCTATGCTTATGCCACTATATTGAAGGAGGGTTGTCGGATGTCGGTCAATAACTAGTTTGGTTGTATGCCACTTAGCAGACTTAGGGCTGCTTGTTTAAGTGCGCGCAATTTCCATCCTGGTTAATAGACCACCTCCGACACCCACCGATTCGGTGGGGCGTCGTTTAACGACGCCTTTTTTGTCGTGAGTTAGCGGAAAAGCCGCACTTGCGAAAGGATTATTAAATTGAATTTAACGTTACAACAATACGGATTAACGACCACCTTTGCCACCCAAATGCCCACGTTAACGGGGGTGGTGTTGGCACGAATTACGGCGCAGCACCGCGACTTATACCAAGCCGTCTACGAAGCCGGTACCGTTACCGCGGCGGTCAGTGGTAAGTTGCGCCATCAGCTGAGTACCAGCGTTGATTTTCCAACGGTCGGTGACTGGGTCTGGCTGACCAACGTGGCCAGTGACCAGGCCCAAATTGAACGGGTGCTCCCGCGGGTCAGCGTCCTTGCGCGCGGTGCTGGCAATCAGGCCCAACTGATTGCGGCAAATTTAACCACCGTCTTCATTTGCATGTCGCTAAACGCCGACTTTAACTTGCGGCGGGCGGAGCGCTACCTGACGATGGCCTGGGAAAGCGGGGCGACGCCGGTACTGGTTCTAACCAAGGCCGACGTTTGTCAGGACGTGTCCCAAAAATTAGCCGCGTTAGCGGAAGTCAGCGTCGGCGTCGAAACCATCGTGTGTTCGGCTAAAACCGCGGACGGGATGGCGCTGATTGCGGACCACGTTCAGCCGGGACAAACGGTGGCCTTTGTCGGGTCGTCGGGGGTCGGTAAATCTACGCTGATTAATGCGCTAGTTGGGCAACCGCTACTCAGTACCCGGGAGATTCGGGCGGATGATGATAAGGGCCGTCACACGACCACCAGTCGGCAACTGCTCGTTGTGCCCAGCGGCGGGGTCGTCATCGATACGCCGGGGATGCGGGCCTTACAACTGTATACCGGTGATTTGGCGAAGACCTTTGAAGACATCGCCAGTTTAGCCCGCGGTTGCAAGTTCAACGATTGCCGGCACGTTAACGAACCCGGCTGTGCGGTTTTGGCTGCCGTGGCGGCTGGTCAACTGAGTACTGAGCGTTTGCAAAGTTATCAGAAATTGCAACGCGAACTGAGTTATCAGGGCTTAGACGCCCGTCAGCGTGAACAGGCCAAGCTACAACGGATGTTTGGCGGTAAAAGTGCGATGAAGGCGGTTGTCAAGGCTAGCCGGCACCGGCACTCGTAATGTGGGCGGTAGTCTGACCAATTAGTGAATCAAGTGCATGAAAATTAGTACGCCGGTTGTCGGAAATTTCTGACAGCCGGCGTTTTTGGCGAAAAAAAGTGGTGATTAATTCAGCCGGTGGTTGAGTTGTCGTGTGGTATACTGGCGCTGTGTGAAGTATGCGTAGTGCGGACGTACCAGCTGTAATCTTTAAAGGATTAAGGTTGTTGCCCACTTGGTTTAGCAAGTTGACAAACGACCGCTTGGTTAGCTGATAGCTAACGGCTAGTTTTGATTGGTTGGACATTCTTAGAAGTGGTGTGGGCGGATGCGGCTACGGTAAAAAAATGAGTTACTGGGGGTTGTTTGAATGGTATCAAAATTACCGACACAAATTGAGATCCGGGGAGCACGGGTCCATAACTTGAAAAATATCGACGTTGACATTCCGTTACACCAGTTCGTGGCGATTTCGGGACTGTCCGGTTCGGGAAAGAGTTCACTCGCGATGGGGATCTTGTACGAAGAGGGCTCGCGTCGTTACTTGGAGGCCTTATCGACTTACACCCGCCGACGGATTAAGTTGGGCGCCCAGGCTGACGTGACGAGCGTGAAGCACATCCCGTCATCCTTGGCGTTGAAACAACGACCGGCGGTGCCGTCTGAACGGGCGACCGTTGGGACCATGAGTGAATTGTTTAACGTGATTCGATTGATTTTCTCACGGCTCGGGGCACCAGTTTGTCCGAACGGGCACCGGTTGCAGCCCAGTCTGGAAATTGCCCAGGCGATGGCTCGCGATGGCTTTCAAATGGGACAGTTGACCTGTCCGACCTGTGGGGTACAATTTGGCGCTTTCAGTGCCGAAGACTTCGCCTTTAACGCCGACGGGGCCTGCCCGGAATGTCAAGGAACCGGGAAAGTCCGTGAGTTGGATGAAAGTAAACTGATCGGTGACGACCACCTGACGCTTGAAGAAGGGGCGGTGGCGTCTTGGCACCTACCGGGACGGAACTTTATGCCGTCGGTGGCGGCTCAAGCCGGTGTCCGCATCGACGTGCCGTACCGCGACTTAACCGCTAAGGAAAAGGACTTTGTGCTGAACGGGCCACAAAAGAAATATAAGATGGATTTCGTTTCTGGCACCGGTCGCGTTTTCCACGATTTTAACGCGTTGTATGAAAACGCGCACGCCGCGGTATTGGAATCGGCGAAAAGCAGCAAGAGCGAGCGCGCCCAGAAGCGGATCGCCGAATTCTTCCACTTTTCGACTTGCCCGGTCTGCCACGGTACGCGCTTAAAGCCAGAATTACTGGTACAACGAGCCGGGGGACTAAACATTGCCGAGGTTAGTGAATTAACCTTGGGTGAGTTGTCCGACTGGCAGCAACGGGTACTCGCGAGTTTACCAGCCAATATGAGTAAAGTTGCGGGGAGCCTCTTCAAAGAATTTGAAGACGACTTACGGCCACTGCTGGAATTAGGGCTGGACTACTTAACGATTTCGCGCAACGGGAACAGTTTGTCGACTGGTGAGTTGCAACGGATTCAGCTCGCGCGGACGTTGCGGACCCAGACGACCGGTGTGCTGTACGTACTGGACGAGCCGTCGATCGGTTTGCACCCGGATAACGTGAGCGGCCTGCTTAAAATTATGCGGGCCTTGGTCGATCAGGGAAATTCGTTAGTTGTCGTCGACCATAACGTTGACATTATTCAGGCCGCTGACTGGATCTTGGAAGTCGGTCCCGGTTCCGGTGCGGAAGGCGGCCAGCTGATTGCTCAGGGGACGCCGGCCGACGTTGCGGCGAACCCGGCATCTAAAATCGGCCCGTACTTGAACGGCAGTGCCCAGTTGATGGCCCGTCGCCCGGCTAGTTTAAAGACCGCCGACCAGTTAAGCTTTGAAGTGGCAGACTATTTTAACTTGAAGGATTTAAAGACCAGTTTACCAGTCAACCGGATGAGCGCCGTGACCGGTTTTTCCGGTGCCGGTAAGACTAGCTTGATTTTGGATAGTCTAGTACCGGCGATTCGGCGGCAAATCAAGGGCGAACCGCTCCCCGCGCAAGTTAAGGCGCTGACGTCGCCAATCAAGGAAGTCGTTAGCGTGGACGCTTCGCCGGTCGGTAAAACCCAGCGGTCAACGGTGTCGACCTACACCAGTATTATGGATAACCTGCGGCGCCTGTATGCCAGTCAACCGCTGGCGAAAGAGAAACACTTTACTTCGAGTTATTTTTCTTATAATAATAAACAGGGCGCCTGTCCGAACTGTGGCGGTGCCGGGGTTGTGACCTTAGACATTCAATTTTTACCCGACATGCAACAGGTCTGCCCAGTTTGCCACGGCGAGCGGTATAACCAGGCCGTACAGGTCGTTAAGTGGCACGGCTATTCGATCGTTGACCTTTTGAAGCTAGACATCAACCAAGCGCTGGCCGTTTTCCCAACGGTTCCGAAAATTCAGCGGGAGTTGCAACTGCTAAAAGAGGTTGGTTTGAGTTACCTTCATTTAGGTGAAAGTACGCCAAGCCTGTCCGGTGGCGAGGCCCAGCGGTTAAAGCTGGTTAAGCATCTCAACCATAATCAGGCGACGACGCTCTTCGTCTTTGACGAACCAACGATTGGTTTGCACCCACTCGACGTTAAAACGCTGGTCAACGTTATGCAGCAATTATTAAACCGTGGGGCGACGATTATCACGATTACCCACGACCTCAACTTGATCGTCAACGCGGATGAAATCCTCGACTTAGGACCGCGCGGCGGTGCGAGTGGCGGCCAAATCGTGGCGCAAGGGACGCCGCATGCGTTGATTCAAGCACCACGTGGGCTGACGAGTCGTTACTTGGCGGACTATTGGCAGCGGTTCGAGGCTTAGTTTAAACGTTCATTGACTGCTTGAAAAGTTACGGTAAAAGCCGTAACTTTTTTAATTAAACGTTAATCTAATTGAACACTGATAAAAATGTGAATATCATTAATTTTCCCTTGAATTTTCTCATTAAAAGCGACATAATTACTTCTGTTAACGTCAGCTAAGTTTAAGTGATGATGAAATTAAGATTAAAAAGCTATCGGCTAAGTTGACCGCTGAATATTAAGGAATGGTTAGACTGAGTGGGCCGATAGGATTGAGAAGGGGAACGTCAATGCGAATTAGTGCGGAAGCGGAACGTCAATTTTTAGAGGCCGTTTTTAAGGCCCAACAATTTAATGCTCAGGACGGCGCCTTACTAGCCGATACCTTAGTCGATGCCGACCTGCGGGGGATTTCCTCACACGGGATTCAACGGTTAGACTGGTATACCCGGATGATGAAGGACCACGTGTTGGAACCAACTCATCAGCCGGAAGTGGTTAAGGAAACCGCCACGAGCTTATTGGTCGATGCTAATAAGAGTATGGGGCAAATTGCGTCCGGTTTTACGATGAATAAGTTGATTGAAAAGGCTAAGAAGATGGGGCTTGCGATGGCGGTTATCCGCAATTCGAACCACTTCGGGACGGCTGGCTATTACTCACGGATGGCCTGCAAGCACGGTTTGATTGGGATTTCAACGACCAACACCCGTCCGCTGGTTGTACCAACTAACGCGTTAGAAGCGTTCTTGGGTTCAAACGCCTTTGCGTTTACGTTTCCGGCAAAGCCACACCCGTTCGTTTTTGACGGGGCGACCTCGGTCGTTTCCAGTGGGAAAATTCAAGTTTTGGCGAAGAAGGGTGAAAAAATCCCCGGTGACTGGGCGGTCGACGAAAACCGCCACGTGCTCCATGATGCTCAGAAGGTGGAAGATAATTTAGGCACGATTGCCTTTTCCGCCCACCGACCAGGCGGTGGCGTTTTGACGCTCGGTGGTCAGGACGAAGTCAATTCGAACTATAAAGGTTTTGGTAACTCGCTGATCATCGAAATCCTAACCGGGATTTTAGCGCAGGGTTCCTTATCCGCGGACACGAACGTCGGAAAGCACGACTTCAGTCAGTTCTTCATGGTTATCGATCCGTCCGTCTTCGGCGACTTGGACGTCTTGACGGCCAACGTTTCGGACATGTTCGACCGGATTCGCCACTTGAAGCACTTACCAGGCACTAAAATTATGATTCCGGGTGACCGCGAATATAAGCACTACGATGAAAATCTGGTTCAGGGTGTGTCGATCGATGACAAGACCATCGCTGAAATGCAGGCGATTGGCCAAGCCTACGGGGTTCCGGTGCCGGCAGCACTCTAATCAGCGCGTTTTAATCGGCAAATGGTGGTGACCATGCTATCCTTAAGAAAAATAATGGGGGTGGTTCAATGGCAACACCAAAAATTTTTAGCATGCCGTTTGCGACGATTTACGCGGCCTACGTTAATAAAGTGACCCGCAAACACCGCAGTGAAGCTGAGCTGATTCAGGTGATCAGCTGGCTGACCGGGTACCAACCGGCAACGCTACAAGCTCAAATTGACGATGACGTTTCGGTGGCGACGTTCTTTGAACAAATGCCGCAGTTGAACGCTAACGCGCACTTAATTACCGGCAAAGTTTGTGGCGTGCAGGTCGAAACGGTTGCTGATCCATTGATGCGCCAAATTCGGTATTTGGATAAGCTGGTCGACGAGTTAGCGCAGGGACGGCCACTGGCTAAAATATTACGCCAATAGTTAAAAAGTATCGGGATTCTGACGGAATGCCGGTACTTTTTTGCGTTTGAAGGTAAAACTGAACGGGGGTCCATGAAAACGCTTTAAAAAGTTTGTTCAACTGACCACAAATGGGTGTATAATCGTTAGAAATGAATCAAACGGAGGGACTTCTTATGACTCAAGTAACGGTTTGCCAACAGTTTGATCAGGTTATTCAGAATTTACCCGCGCGGGAGCGGTTAGCGTTCAACCGGTTCTGGCAGGCGTTTGTTGATGGGCACCTTGCAGCTTTGATGGACAAGTATGATTGTAGCGACGTTTTCGAGTTGGCGACCCACCACCCCGACGTTTACCGCGCGTGGATTGCCCAGTTCAAAACGCTGCTGTACGAGCACGGGGTTAACGAACACTATGCGGCCCAGTTAACGTACGATCAGGCGGGTAACTTAAAAATTAAGAAACCGCGGCGGACTTTGACGATTCCAGTGACCGCCCAACCAGTTTGAAAAGCGAGTAAACCAGACTTCTGTTACGGAAGGCTGGTTTTTTAGTCTTGGGATGGGTCTTCTTTTGACAGGATAAAATGGGGCTGGCTATACTAGGCGTAAACAAATAGAAAGCAGGCACTCACATGGCGGCATATAATTTTGATTTGCGTGACGCAACGACGCTTAACCTCGGTTCGACAACCGCACCGCATACCTTGATTGCGGTTTTAAATTTAGTTTGTCCCGACACGCGCCGGTGGTGGGAAACCAACTGGCCGGTCATTGATGAAATGGTTGAATTGGGCCGGCTACAAGCCCACCTCAAGTTTTGGAACAAGCCCAAGCCGGCGCTCGAAAACGGCAACTTAGCCCAAGACGCCATCGACTACACGCAACCACAAGCCGCACTTAGTTACGTCCAAGCGGTTTTTGATCACCAGGACGAATTACGTGAATTACCAGCAGAAGCGGTGCCGGGGTTCTTAACTACGAACTTTGACGCGCACTCCCAAGCAGCGGCGAAAAAAGTCGCGGCGGCGGTGGCCAACGATGTGGTGACCAACGGCGTGGCGACGGTGCCCACCTTGATTTTTGATGACCGTAAGTATACCGGCGACAGTTTGCCGTTTGTGCGGCCGGTGCTGGATTAAAATGATGAAGGGACACTGGTTATTGGCGGGGATGCTGATGACTGGTGTTTTTTGCGTTGGCAAGATAGAGGACACAATATGGCAACAATCGTAGTCAATCTCGCAGAGGTATGCAAAAATTTAAAAAGATTAACGGATAATGTCGTTGATTATGGTGACGATTTAGCCATAACTAAGCCGCATCAGCAAAATGTGGTGGTGATATCAGAAAGGTAATATTAATCGTGGTATGAAACACTATATCTGTTAGGAACGGAAAATAATTTGCTACAGATTGATAAGTTTTAATTGGAAACTAAGAGGTATGGTTTGAGGCGTTTATCAGCGAATATTGGGGCGGATGAAAAGCACTAAATGGTATTCTCCTTTGGCTTTTTTTAAAATAGCTAATAAAAGTAATGCTAGTCCGTTTAAACGATGTACGTATTCGCCAAGGTATATCGACTCAATGTTTGAGGCAAATCATACAAAGACGAGTTCTACACAAAACTTTGACACACCCATCCCTTTTTCTTAGCAAATGTTTTTTGATTAATTTGGTGATAAGATAAAGTTATGAAGAATGTTTATGGCTATACTTATAGAATAACTAATCAGATAAACGGAAAAATATATATTGGTAAAAAAGAAAGCCCTGTATTTGTCAAGACCTATTTTGGCAGTGGTAAACTAATCCAGCGCGCAATAAAAAAATATGGTTTGGAAAACTTTACAATCGATGTGTTAGGCTATTATCAGACCTTGGAGGCATTGAATCAAGCTGAAATTGATGCGATTGCAAAGTATCAATCTAATTTTCAGTACGGACACGGTTACAATATTGCCAGTGGGGGTGATGGCGGTGATTTACTCCGTAATGATCCTGTTGGTAAAGCTCGAGTACGAGCTAAAATGCGAATTAATAATGCAGGAATGGGCAATCCGAATTATGGTAACCATACGGCCATCGCCGGCGCCAAAAATCCGATGAAACGTCCTGAAAATCAGGCGAAATTACGTAATTGTAATTCAGGTGTTGGCAATGGAATGTATGGAAAAACTGGGGCTAATTATGGGAAACACATGTCGGTGGCGGCCCGTGAAAAGGATTGCAGGGCTAATAGTGGTAAAAATAATGCAAATTATGGCAAACACATGTCAAATAATGCCAAAAGACATTTATCAAAAGTTTTTACAGGAAGGGTAATGTCTGATCGGGCTAAGCAACGGATGTGACGTCCCCGCCAAATGCCTGAAAGTTGGTATAAAAAAATGCGAGAACGTAGGTATTCATACACCTGCGTTTATTGTGGTCTGATTTTTACTGATGAGTCAAATAGTACCAAATATTGCGCGGATTGTCGCAGAATTGTGGGGTTTCATAAACGAGGTACTGATGTAAAAATGATTGCTGGTTGTAAGACTCGTGTGTATCATAATAGATGTCAGCGTTGCCACCGGATTTTTGAAGCTCGCTCAAACCGTACAAAATATTGTGATGAATGTAAAGCTCTGAATGCTGAAGAAAAAAGACAACAACGAATTTTTGACTTGAAAGTTGCTGATATGCGCTCAGCACAATATGTGCTCGAGCGTGAGCCAACTTACCAAAATATGTGCGCTCGATGTGGTCAGCAGTTTGCTTCTCTTCGTACCCGAAAAGCTTATTGTGACCATTGTTACCCAATAGCGATGGCTAAGAAACGTCAGGATCGAGTAGATTTTCTAACGAAAAAAACAAGTTAACATAACTATCACTAACTCTTGAGGTTCTGTACTAGTTCTTGTCAAGTTGACAGATGAAATGGTATAACTTTTGGACGTGGCTTAAGCGGTCTCATTGCCATATTCTGTTGCGGTGAGGCTGCTTTTATATCGTATGGCAAACATAATTGAATAATCCAACTTGAATCAGACCCGATTACGCTATAATGTTAACAAAGGAGCGTTGATACTTATGGATAGTTATCATTCAAAAATTGGTGACTTTTGGCTAGAGGCAGACGGCATAAGAATCCCCTTCAAGTTAATTGCTAAGCCAAAAGATATACGCTATAAGGGGTATCAGGTTCTCGATAGAAAAGTGTTTAAACCGATTGTGTTCCCAATAATAGAATTGATAAATTAGAATTGAAAACAAATATCAACCTCTCGAGATTTATGCAGAATGATATTATCTCTGATGAATTTGTCTATGGTTACGATGTCGTGGATGAGGACTTTAAAATTACATTTGGTACCGCCGTTTATACGTCTAATTGGGATAGTAAAAGTGCAAGCGACACCGGAAAATTTTGGGAAGATGGTGGTGACTTTAAAGCGCACCAGTTACCATCATACTTGGAAGTCGACGATACCAGTGAGTGTCGGTTTAGTTTTGCGTTTCGAAAGTTTGAAAGTTTGGATGATTTATCCGTGGATTTTGCTTGTGGCTTCAGTCAACCGAAAGATGAAAAATTTGAAGAATATGTAAGCGATTTAGCCTATGATATCATTGATGGGTTATCCGAAAAAGAACGCGGTGAAGTCTTGGCAATGCGGGGGAACGCCTTTTTAGAACATTATAGTTTGGGATTGTGGGTCCGTAATAAGTATGGACTTCACAGTTCAAACTTTGGTTCGGCAGATGATATTTCCACTGAGGTTGTGAATTTGATGTTTGAGTTGTTAGAGGAAGGATCATGATGGTAGCCCGTCATGTGAATGGCAAAGCAATAAAGTAACCGCGTAAATAAATCAAGACCTAAGCATCCAACTTAACGGTGCTTAGGTCTTTTTGATGCCTTTACCGAATATTTACGCAACCGTGGTCGTCGGCCGTGATCAGCGGCGTTAAGCTGGTAACCGTTAGGGCTGATACTAAGCAAAGCGGGGCAGCAAATCCCGCAACGGGGAGGGCAATCATGCCACAAAACGGAGCATTCTTTAGCTGTTTGATTCTAATTGGCGTGCTTTATGGCTTGAGCAAGCGCCATCCGGATGCGCCGGTGATTCCATTTGCACGGCGGTACGGTTGGCTGGTGTCGATGGGGGCGTTGATTTTTTTCTTAACCCAGCTGCACTGGCCGATCGGAATCGTCGGTGAACTTGTGTTACTGGCATTGCTGGTTATTAACGGCCAGATAATTTGGACCTGTTGGCAATCCAGAAAATAAAAAAGGCTGCGAAAAATCAATCAGATTTTTCGCAGCCTTATCGTTTAATGACTAGTTTGAGCTAGTGGTTGATGAAGTTGAAAGGTATTGTGACAAGATGTCTTTCAAGTCGTTATCCTTGATTGACACGTTCCCACCCTTAAGCACTTTGGAAACCACGTTTTGTAGGACGGTTGAGTCGCTCATGTCGTTGTCCCAAATTTGTTGCTTCAAGTCCTTGGTATGATCAGACATCTTACCCTTACCAGGGTTCTTGATCATCCGGATGATTTCGTAACCATTAGTCGTCTTAACGGCTTCGGTCGTGTACTCACCGTTCTTCAAGTTGAAGGCGGCCTTCAAGAACTTCGAGGATTGGGTCGTATCGGTGTTATCGAACGCGGCCATCTTGCCACCCTTGTTCTTAGTGGTCGTATCAGCGGAGTACTTCTTGGCTAACTTGGTGAAGTTAGCTTGGCTGGAGTCCTTCTTCAATTCGGCTAAAACGTCGTCGGCTTTAGACTTCTTCGTCACTAAAATGTGTTGAACCGTGACCTTAGGTTGGTAAGACTTCCATTGCTTCTTTAAAGCCTTGTCAGTAATCTTAACCTTGTCTTTAACGGCTTCTTTAAGTAACAAGTTCGAACGAAGTTGTTCCTTGAAGGCTTTCGCCGTTAAACCATTTTGTGATAAAACGGTTGAGAATTGGCTACCGTAACTGGACTTGTAAGAGTCGTACTGCTTGTTAACGGCCTTTGAAGAAACTTTGGAACCGTAGTCCTTTTCAAGAACCTTGTTCAGGATCATTTGTTGTAATACGGCTTTACCTGAAGAAGTTCCTTTCATACTACTGTAATACTGGCTTTCAGTGATTTTACCACCAGAAGTTGATGCAACTGTCTTGCTACCACAGCCGGCTAACGTAAACGTCATTAAGACGCCGGCAAGGGCAATAAGCCATTTTTTCATACCAAAAACACATCCTATTCTTGAAATCTTCTGCCTCTGCAGACTTACCAGACTACTATACCATAACTATCTGAAGTTCTGCAGGTCGTTGGAAATCTTTACAAAATTTTCAGAGAATTCACAACGCCTTCATAAAGTATAGCTGGTTTGACATCATTTTAGTATTATTTACAAGTCCGTGCGCGGCTTTGACCGCTGAATTCGCTTGCTAGATATTTACATTGTAAAGAGAATGGGGGCAATAACGAACCCCCAACCACCGAAAGCTGATTGGGGGCGTGATTATTTATTGCTTGGGTTGACCGAGGTGATCGAGGGTCGCCTGTAAATGATCGCTGTGCTGCTTTAACAATTTGAGGTGTGGTTCGATTTGAAATTGAAATTTATCGATTTCAGTTTGAATATCGTCGAATACCTCGGCGGCGTGCGCAAACTCTAGCGAAACGTTGTTCGAATTATCACTGAGTGACTCGCGGGCCGACTGCACCTCGTCAGCGGCGTCTAGCACGTCTTGAACGTAGCTCTTAATATCCCGGTACAATGCGGCCGGAGTTTTATGGTTGATCAGCATGTAAGCGCCGGCGCTCAGGCCGATCCCAATCAGACCGTTACGAATGAATTTAGCCATACCGCTTCCTCCTTAGTTACAGCGCCGCCTTAATGGCGTTTTGAAGGCGGGCGTAGTCGGTTTCATCGTACTTCTTAGCGTTATCCTTGAAGATCATCCGGAAGTCGTCCTTGTCACTGTAACGTGGCACTAAGTGGAAATGGGAATGGAAGACCGACTGGTAGGCCACGGCACCGTTGTTATTCACGATGTTCATGCCGATAATGCGGTCGTCGGCCGCCTTAATAGCCCGCGCGATTTCAGGAATCCGGGCGAAGACTAGGCTGGCGAGGTCACGGTCGTAACCGAAAATGTCCGCGACGTGGGTCTTCGGGATCACTAAGGTGTGCCCGGGCGTGCCTTGTGAAATGTCCAGGAAGGCCTTAACGATGTCGTCTTCGTAGACCGTGTAGCTCGGGATATCCCCCTTGATTATTTTGCAAAAAATACAATCGTCATCAAAATTCGGTTCAAAAGCTGTCATTGCAGAACACCTTCTAGTTTAGATTTAGGTCATTAATTACGTTGTGACCATTATACACTAATCACGGTAGCGCAATCAAAAGCAACTGGTAGCGGTTGCGGACCTCTCCGCTAGCCCTATGCTATAATAGACGCACTGAAATGAAACAGAAAGAGGTTAGTCCGATGGTATTAACAATCAGCCACTTAGTTGGTGGCTATTCACAAATTCCGGTACTAAAAGATATTAGTTTTGACGTCCAACCCGGTGAACTGGTTGGCTTGATTGGCTTAAACGGCGCGGGGAAATCAACGACCATTAACCACATTATTGGGTTATTAACGCCGATGAAGGGGACCATCACGCTCAACGACGTGACGCTGGCCCAAGATCCACAGGCGTATAAGGCTCAGATTGCCTACATTCCAGAAACGCCCGTATTATATGAAGAATTAACGTTAAAAGAACATTTAGAAATGACGATTTTAGCCTACGGGTTAGACCACGCAGCGGCCTGGGAACGTGCGACTGAATTATTAAAAACGTTCCGCTTAGCCAATAAATTGGACTGGTTCCCAGCGAACTTTTCCAAGGGGATGAAACAGAAAGTCATGATCGTCTGCGCCTTCATGACCAACGCAAAGTTGTTCATCATTGACGAGCCGTTTTTAGGGCTTGATCCGCTTGCCGTGCACGACTTGTTGCACCTGATTGCCACGGTCAAAAAACGCGGTGCCGCCGTCCTAATGTCGACTCACGTGCTCGATACCGCCGAAAAGGCTTGTGACCGCTTCGTGCTGTTGCATTCCGGTGAAGTCAAGACCCAGGGAACCTTCACTGAAATTAAAGCGAACTATCCGGATGCGGGGGACTCACTAAACGACATTTATCTGAGCTTGACTGGGGTGACCCGCGATGAATGAGCTTTATCAACGGCGCTTGCAACGCCACTTACGGCAAATGCTGAAATACTTACGGCTAGTCTTTAACGACCACTTCGTCATTGCCCTGATGTTCTTTGTCGGTGGCTTGGGGCTGGCTTACTCAAACTGGTTGAAGACGGTTGGTCCGCGCGATACTTGGATTTTATTCGTTATCGGTGCCTTTTTGTGGCTGGGGTTACGGATCGGACGGATCGCGACCCTGATCGAACCGGCCGACCCGGTCTTCTTGTTACCGCGGGAACGGGATTTTCAAGAGTACCTTGGCCACGCGTGGCGTTACAGCTGGTGGCTGGCACAGCTCGTGCAGGTGGCGTTGGTTGTTCTAACAATGCCACTGCTAGTGCTGGTTGACCACTTTTCGGGGCTTGACCTCGTGATGGTGGTTCTAACCCAGGTGTTACTAAAAGATTTCCAACTGACGGTTAGCATGATCAGACTGTACGATACCACCGCGGCGACCCGGCAGTTATTTAAGTCCTCATGGTCGGCGCCTTGGAGTAGTTGGATGACCTGGGTCGTCAGTCTACTAGGCGTTGGGTTGACCCTATTTGCCGGACCGTGGGAGGGGCTCTCAGGTAGCCTAGTTTTGGCAATTGGGTTCCGCTTCTGGTTCCGCTGGTTGCAACCGCGCATTACGGTTGCTTGGCGGGCGGACGTTAAGCTAGAGGCTAACCGGATGCTCGGGATTTACCGTTTCTTTAACCTCTTCACCGACGTGCCGATGGTGCAGGGAACCGTTAAACGCCGCCGGTACTTAGACTGGGTTTACCGCTGGTTGCCCGCTGACCAACGGCACGCGTTCGGGTACCTATTTAGCCGCGGGATGGCCCGTGGCACCGAATTCAGTAACTTAGTTGCCCGCTTGACCGTCATCGGCGCCGTACTGCTCTATTTTAGCGGTCACGGCTGGTTAGCAATGGCCTTAGACGTGCTATTTATTTACTTAATTGGGTTCCAATTGTTGCCGTTTTACAAGCGTTACGATAATATAGTTTTTACGCACATTTATCCGGTGGCGTTAAAACGGCGGTTAGCGAACTTTCAACGGTTACTAACGGTCGTGTTGAGCGTCACGGCAATTATCTTTTTAATTGCCTTCTGGGCAAGCAACGCATCGTTAGTTGAGGTCGGCATTTTGACGTTGATCAACGCGTTTGAAATCTATCTCTTAGTTGCTTTATATGCGAAGGTCAGATTGGCTTAAAACGCCGATACCACAACGTTTAAAAAGGACTTGACGCGAGCCGTTTTGGTCTTTAAAATGTGATTGTTAAGTCAATTATGAACGGTAAATTTATTTGGAAGGAGTGGGGTTGATGGATTTCGAACTTGATGACGGCTGGGACATATATCCGATTTATGGTAATACGAACAAGGCGTTCATGGGCAAAAAAAATCACCAACGGTTGTTCTTAAAACGAAACGCTTCGCCGTTTTTAGCGGCGCTGTCGATGGAAGAAATTACCCCGCGATTGATTTGGACGAAACGCATCTCCAGTGGGGATACGTTGACGGCCCAAGAATGGCTGAATGGTCAAACTTTAACCAAGCAACAAATGCGGCTGCCTGAAGTGGCGCATTTATTGGCACGTGTGCACAATTCCAAGTTGCTTCATCGTATGTTAACCAAGGTTGGCGGCCAGGTCGTCCGCCCGCAAGAATTTATCGGTCAGTATTTACAAGATCTGCCCGATGATTTACGGCGCCACCCGCTGATGGCGAAGACGTTAACGGCCCTAAAAGGGCACCTACCCAAGTTACCAGTGGCTGATTACCGAGTTTGCCACGGTGATTTGAACCATAAGAACTGGCTACTATCTGATCACCGGCAACTTTACTTGGTCGACTGGGATTCCGCGCGCTTTGCGGACCCCGCTTCCGATATTAGTCTGTTATTGTGCGAATACGTACCGCTTAAGGACTGGCAGGGCTGGTTCCAAGCTTATGGCGAAACGATGACGGCCGCCATGCGCACCCGCGTGGTCTGGTACGCCAAGGTTAATTTACTACTTAATATTAAAGACAATTATTATCGTAATCAGTACCACCAAATGAACCATGAGATCATCTTCTTAGAAGAATTGTCACAGTACGAAGTTTAATCGAAAACAGTTACCGAGCGCCGCGAGTCCCCGTCGGAATTCGCGGCCCTTTTATTGAAATCATAAGGAGTTTATACCAATATGCGTGTTAGAAACAAACCGTGGGCGCCAAAACTGATTGCGGCCCATCCCGAATTAATTACGGAAGACCCGACCCAGTTGAAGGGGCAGTGGCAAAGCCGCTTCGAAAAGACGCAGCCGTTACAAATTGAAGTCGGCAGTGGTAAGGGCCAGTTCATTATTGAAATGGCGAAGCGCCACCCCGAAATCAACTACGTGGCAATTGAGATTCAAACGTCGGTGATTGCGGTCATCTTGAAGAAGTTGGTCGCTGAGCCGTTACCGAACTTACAATTAGCGCACGCGGACGGGCAGGCCGTCACCGCGTTTTTCGAACCGCACGAAGTCGACCGGTTATACTTAAACTTCTCGGACCCGTGGCCAAAGTCTCGGCACGAAAAACGGCGCTTGACGTACAAGACCTTCCTGCAAGCGTACCAAGAAGTTTTGAAGCCGAACGGGCAGATTGAATTTAAGACCGATAATCGCGGCCTGTTTGAATTCTCCTTAACCAGCATGAATAACTACGGGCTTCACTTTGAACAGGTCTGGTTGGACTTACACGCGGTCGTCACCCCCGAAGAGAACGTGGAAACCGAGTACGAACAAAAATTCAGTGCGAAGGGCCCGATTTATAAAATTATTGCGACTTTTCCAGCAGCTGAAAAGTAGCGTAATGAGCGACCTGGCAGGAGCTGGGTCGCTTTTTGAGTTGCCAATATTGAAATTTTGATTTTTGGTGGCTAAAATAATGCGTAAATTATAGTGGCGCGGGCGGTTCGGCGTAAGCCGGGCCGTTTTTGTAGTTAAGGGGAAAGCAATCTTTGAGCGTTATTTTACCTATGGTAGACTAAGAGTAAATTAATTTTGGAGTGAAATGAATGCAAACTGAACAGTTACCGTCGCAAATTAAGGCGGTGTGGACCTACTCAGCGCTGATTTCCGGTGGCGTTGGGTTGTTGATCAGCGTCGCGCTATGGTTGACCCACGTTTATTTGAACTGGTGGTTCTGGTTGCCGTTAGCGGCGGTCGGTCTAAGCTTGTTAGACGTCATCGTGGAATTAGCCGTGATTCCTTACCGCTACGCGTTTTCGCGTTACCGGATCACGGAAACAGCGGTCTATGTCCGCACCGGCGTCTTTTTCAAGCACGAGATTGCGGTGCCGATTAACCGGATTCAAAACGTGACCTTGGCGGCCGGTCCGTTGCTGCAATTCAAGCAATTGCGGGAGGTCGCCGTCGATACCGCGGCGACCCGTTATTCGATCAACGGGGTAACCGTCCCGGTCGCGGAACGGTTGCGTGATCAAATCCTACAGCTTGCAAGGGAGGCCCGCGATGACGCATAAACACTTAGCGTGGCCGGCGTTGTTCGTTTTTGTGGCGCGGGCCGTACGCCAGTTGGTTAGTCTGGTGTTAGTGATCCTAGTCTTTTTTAGCTGGCGCAGCCTAACCGGTGAAGCCGCTTTCTGGGGATTCTTGGCAGCGGGGGTCGTGGTGGTTGCAACCATTGTGGCGGCCGTCATTCGCTACGTGCGCTTTACCTACGCCGTTACACCGGCGGGTATCACCATTAACCGGGGACTGTTCGAACGTAAAGTCGTGCACATTCCCTACGCCAAGATTCAGACGGTTCAACGCCAACAGTGGTTTTTCCTACGGCCGTTCGGTTTAGAACGGCTGACCATTGAGACGGCCGGGAAGACCGATGATGAGCCGGAAGGGGAGTTACCGGTCGTACCAGTCACGGTTGGCCAGCAAATTGACCGATATCGGCGGGCGCCAACGAATCCCACGGTTGCGACTGACCAGCCCACTACGACGACGGCGCGACCCGGCGAGCGGCAGTTTCAAATCAACCGCCACGACTTGCGTTTATACGCGCTGACCTCGATGGGCATCGTGCCGATTTTACTGGCCTTTTTCTGGCTGTACGACAAGCTAACCACGATCTTTTCTGATGAAGTCGTTGACGATGCGCTTAAACACCTGAACGTGATTCAAATTGGGTGGCAAATTGCGTTAATGGTGGCAGTGTTAGTCCTAAGCCTGCTAACGTCTTATTTGACGATTATCCAGCGCTATTACCGCTTTACGCTGACGAAGAAGCGCAGCACCCTGACGATGGCGCGCGGCTATTTCCAACGCAGCCGCGTTAGTGTCGATCAGCAGCGGATTCAGGCGGTGCACTTTAAGCAGACGTTGATTCGGCAGTGGGCCCGGCTAGTAACGGCCCAGGTTTTAACCGCGGATCAAGCGGGAAAATCCGAGAGTGACCATAACCTGGTCTTGCTACCGGTTTTACGGCGTTCGGCGATGGTGCCGACCGTGAGTGGTTTTATCGATTGGCTGCCAGACCGGTTACCAACGATTAAGCGGGTGCGATCGGCCGCCCGCTGGTTGTTTATTCGGAACTGCGTCCTAGTTTGGCTGGGTGCGCTCCTGGTGGCCGGCGGCTTTATTTGGTGGCAGTTACCTAAGGGGTTACCGATTTACCTCGCCAGTTGGCTCCTATGGTTGCCGCTAGCCGTAGCGCAGGGGAACTACGCGGCCCGCCA
Source organism: Lactiplantibacillus plajomi (assembly GCF_005405405.1). Classification (GTDB taxonomy): domain Bacteria; phylum Bacillota; class Bacilli; order Lactobacillales; family Lactobacillaceae; genus Lactiplantibacillus; species Lactiplantibacillus plajomi. The sequence goes on along the minus strand of NZ_BJDZ01000001.1, from coordinate 31,986 downwards.
GACGGGGGTGGCGTTAGCAACGCCCGCGGTGGTGTGCGTTCAGCATGGGGCGTGGTTTAGCCGCGAACAGTACCTGATTCCACGACGCTGCGTTCAATCACTAGAAATCAATCAGAGTGTCTGGATGGCACGGCGTGATCTGGTTCACCTGACGCTGGAAGTACGTGCCGGTAATGACAATAAGTCGGTGGAAGCCCGCTTTATTGACAGTAAAACCGCCCGTCAAATCCGGGACTGGTACTTACCGCAAGACGCACCAGAATATCAAACTGCATAAAAAAACGGCCGTGACGTTGGTCACAGCCGTTTTGTCGTTTTCGAACGATAATAGTTGGAACGCGCTTTACGATTAAAGGCGGTAAATATCTAAGATACTGCCCGTATTGGCGTCCGCTAAGAACTCGTATTGAACCAAGGTGCCGTCTTCGTAACGGGTAATCCCGCCATGGTAGACGTCGGTGCGCACCGCGAATTTTTGTAAGGGTGCCTTGGTCATTTCAATCCAAGAACCTTCAATGGGGGCTTCCTTGAGAAAGGCCCGTTTGACCTGGTTCAAAATTTGGTTGGGGGTTGGTCGGCGCAACCGCTTGAGCAGGCCGCCAACGGAAAAGCCCCCGGCGATGCCAGCCATGCCAACTGCCAATAAGCCGCCATATTGTAATTGTTTAGTCATGTTGCGTACTCCTTTCGACCAACTTTTTTTAAAAATTAGCTTTTATTCAAATTTAGTATACCAATGATTGACGACAATACAAAGAAAAGTCATAATTAATCAGTAAGATTTAGGAGAAATACGTTATAATTATATATTGAACGCTTAAAACGAGAGTAAAGGGGTTTCCTATGTTAATTACAAGTTATAATCCAACCGAATTGGGCGATACGTTGATCGCAATTTTACGTCCGGATAGCGCGGATCAGAAGATCGAAACGCACGCCACTGTGACGCGCATCAGTGATGCGGCTAACGACCAGACCCTCGGCTATAATTTCTTTGATGTTTCGAAGACGCTCGGCCAATTGGACGCTAACGGCCAGGTTCACTTGACGCAGGCCCAAGTCGACCAATTAAATGATTTATTAAAAGCCAACGATTTTGAACCGGAACTAGTCCTTGATACGGACCCGAAATTCGTCGTCGGGTACGTTGAGTCGGCGGAAGCCCACCCGAAGTCCGATCACTTGCAAGTGACCAAGACACAGGTCGGCCTCGATAAACCGTTACAAATTGTCAGCGGCTCGCCCAACATGCAAGCCGACATTTTAGTTGTTGTAGCCAAGGTCGGTGCAATGATGCCCGATGGTCTAATTATTTGGCCGGGCGAATTACGGGGCGTCGAAAGCGACGGCATGATCGTTTCTGGCCGTGAACTCCACTTACCGAACGCACCGCAACGGCCGGGTGCCCTGATTTTACCTGAAAATTATCAACCCGTGGGGGCGGCCTTCGATTTTGACCGTGCCCAGACGTTATTTACGGCTTAACCGTACGATCTCAATAAATTTAGGATGATTGAAAATGAACCATTATGATGGCCCGGCTTTTTTCCGGAAGTACCATATTAAAACACCAAAAGTGAATCATTCCGCAGCGGCCAGTCAATCAACTCCTGCACCTTCTGCTGCGGAACGGTCGGCCACGGCGGCCAAGCCAGCGGTTCAGCCGCACGTGACGCCCAGCCCGCAGCCCAAGAAACGGCGCCAACCCGCGCCGGCCAAACCTGAATCGGCGCGCGAACTGTTTAGCGGTGGCACCCACGGGAGTTTTCACCCGTCGCACGTCCCGTCACAGTTGGCGCACCGTCAAGCGATTGGTCCCGCCATTGTTCGTGATACAACTAATTATCTCGAAATCGAAGCGAGTTTGCATAAGCAGCCTGACAGTTACTTGCTATTTGCAAGTGACCTGGATAGCAACGAACCGGTGGTTGATTTACAGGCACCGGTCGTTCGTGCGGACATTAACGCGACGAGTACGGGGGCGGCGGATGAAGTTACTCCCGCTGCGTCAGTAACGAGTGAAGTACCGGCAGTTAATGAAACGTCAGCAACTAGTGAAGCACCAACGGTTAGTGAGACGTCGGCAAACAGCGAAGTACCGGCGGCCAGTGAAGCAGTGGCTAATGAGTCGTCAGCAAGCAGTGGTGGCGCAAGTGCCCAATCTAGCGCGCCAACCGAAGTGTTCGAGCCGACCAAACCGGTCATGGCGCGACCTGCTAGTTCCGACGCCGGCCCAACGATTGTCTTTGAGCCGACCCAGGCGCTACAACCAACTAGTTCGATTGATTCAGCGACTGATCGTCCGGCACCCGTTGCATCAGCTTCACAAGCCAGTGCAGCTGAGTCGGCAGTGGGTGGGGGAGACAGCCAATCAGCTGATTCAACCAGCGCTGCGCCGCAGTCGGCTGCATCAGCCGAAGCGGCTTCAGCAACGAATGCCGAAGCAACTAGTCAACCCGCCCGTCCAAGCCACGGCCTGGGTATTTCACTTGGCGATATTATGACCGCCGAACACGACGCCCAGTCGGACTTGGCATTATTTAAGGATCAACCGGCGTCGGCTGCGGCTGAAAGTGCGGCCGTCACGGACGTACCAGCTAACAGTACGGTCACGTCTGCGCCAACTTCAGACCAGCGTCCAGCGGCCTCCAGCGCTCCCGCAGTTGCGGAAGAGGAGCTTTACCAACCGGTGGGTATGCATCCGAACAGCCACGCGGCGACTGAAACTTCAGCCAGCCAACCAGTTTCGGCAGTAGCTTCTGCTGAACGAGAAACCACCCAGGCGGCGGGCTCAACGGCAGTGGTTGATCAACCAGTTGCACCGCAACCCGCTCCAGCTACGGTGTCGAGTGCCCCAACGAGTCAAGTTAGTGCACCGGCTTCCGAAACACCAATGCATACCGGCGGTTCCGCGGCACCGGTCCTGACCGATAAGGAACTAGCCGCTTACCACTTCCCGCCGATGTCGCTTTTGAAGCCGCCGGTCGTTTTAGACGAATCGGAAATGGACGACTGGATCGAGCAGAAAGAAAACGCGTTGGAAGAAACGCTCGACGCCTTTAAAGTTAACGGTAGTGTTGTTGATTGGACGGTCGGACCGACGATCACCCAATTCCAAGTTAAATTGGATCTTGGGGTCAAAGTCAGCAAGATCACCAACCTCGAAGACGACATTAAGATGGCGCTTGAAGCTAAGCAGCTCCGAATTGAAGCACCAATTCCGGGTCGCAACACGGTCGGGATCGAAATTCCGAACGAAAAGTCGCGCCCGGTCATGTTATCAGAAGTTTTAAACTCGAAGAAATTTAAGGAAAGCCAGTCACCGTTAACGGTTGCGTTAGGGGTCGACTTATTCGGACAACCCCAAGTGACTGATCTGCGGAAGATGCCGCACGGCCTGATTGCCGGTTCGACCGGTTCCGGGAAGTCGGTTTTCATCAATAGTATTCTAGTCTCACTGTTGTACCGGGCAAATCCGCAACAGGTTAAGTTGTTGCTAATTGACCCGAAGGCGGTTGAACTTGCGCCGTACAATAATATTCCGCACTTGCTATCGCCAGTTATTTCCGATCCGAAAGCGGCGTCGGCTGCCTTGAAGTGGGCGGTCGATGAAATGGATAACCGCTACGACCGGCTCGCGGCCGGCGGTGCCCGCAACATCGAGCAGTTTAACCGCTTAGCCGATGAACATAATGAACCAGGACTGAAAATGCCGTACATCGTCATCGTGATCGACGAGTTAGCCGACTTGATGATGGTCGCGTCCAGCGAGTTCCAAGATTACATTGCTCGGATTACCGCCAAGGCACGGGCCGCTGGGATTCATTTACTAGTTGCGACCCAACGGCCAAGCGTTGACGTTGTGACCGGGGTGATCAAGAACAACATCCCGACGCGGGTCGCGTTCATGACGTCAAGTCAAGTTGACTCACGAACCGTCCTAGATACGAGCGGAGCTGAGCAATTATTAGGGCGCGGTGATATGCTGTACTTAGGCAACGGTCAGAGTAACCCGATTCGTCTACAGGGGACCTTTGTGGATTCAGAAATCGACGCCATTACGCAGTTTGTGCGTGACCAGGCGGCCCCTAAGTACGAATTCCAACCGGATAGCCTGTTGAAACACGAAGAGGCGGCTAAAAATGAGGACGATTTGATGCCGGAAGTGTTGGCCTACATTGCCGAAGAAGACACCGTTTCAACCTCGAAGTTGCAACGTAGTTTCTCGATCGGTTATAACCGGGCGGCTAATATTATTGACGACTTGGAACACCGGCACTACGTTTCGGCGGCCAAGGGCTCAAAACCGCGCGACGTCTACTTTACAGCGGATGATTTAACTCAGTTACAAGCCAATTCATAACTACAAATAAGACCGATTCACCGTTTGATTGATGAATTGTGAACATGGGAGATTAAGATAATAATGGATAAAGCAACGGTTTATTATTTTGTTGGGATCAAGGGTTCGGGGATGAGCTCCCTCGCGTTGATTTTGCACGATAAGGGCTTTCAAGTGGAAGGCTCAGACATTGAACAGTACACCTTTACCCAGAAGGGCTTGGCGGCTGCTGGCATCAAAATGTTGCCTTTCTCCGCGGATAATATTCACGAGGGGTTAACGGTGATTGCCGGGAACTCCTTTACGGATGACCACCCAGAAATCAAAAAGGCGCGGGCGATGGGCCTGCCGGTTTACCGGTACCACGAATTTTTGGGTAAGTTGATGGAAGGTTATACCAGTATCGGGGTTGCCGGGACGCACGGTAAGACGTCGACGACCGGGTTACTTTCCCACGTCCTCAGTCACATTGCCCCAACTAGTTACTTAATCGGTGATGGGACTGGGAAGGGGACGCTGGACGCGCGCTTCTTCGTCTTTGAAGCCGATGAATACCGGCGGCACTTTGTGGCTTACCATCCGGATTACGCCATTATGACCAACGTTGATTTTGACCACCCGGATTACTACAAGGATTTGGCGGACGTCCAGTCGGCCTTTGAACAGTTCGGCAGCCAAGTTAAGAAGGGCATCTTCGCTTGGGGTGACGACGAGAGCTTACGTCACTTGGACGTGAAGACGCCGATTTACTATTACGGGACTAAGGATCGTGACGATTTCCAAGCGGTCAACGTGCAACGGACGACCCGTGGTTCTTCATTCGAGGTCAAGTACCACGACGAATCACTCGGGACTTTCGAAATTCCGCTGTTTGGGGAACACAACGTCTTAAACAGTACGGCCGTTATCGCCGTGGCCTACTTTGAAAAGGTCAACTTGGATGAAATCCGGCGTGAACTGCTGAACTTTAGTGGCGTTAAGCGCCGTTTCTCTGAACACCAGGTTGGTCACGGGATGATGTTGATTGACGACTACGCCCACCATCCGTCCGAAATTAAGGCGACCTTAGACGCTGCCCGGCAAAAGTATCCGGACAAGCAGATTCTGGCCGTCTTCCAACCACACACTTATTCACGGACTAAGGCCTTAATGGACGGTTTTGCCAAGAGTTTGAGTATGGCCGACCACGTCTTCTTGACCAACATCTTTAGTTCGGCCCGCGAAAAGTCTGGCGACGTGTCGTCCAAGGACCTCGCGGCGAAGTTGCCAAACGGTGGTGAAATCATTACGATGGACGACATGACCGCACTTGAAGCTTACCACGACGCCGTGGTGGTCTTTATGGGTGCCGGCGATATTCAGAAGTATGAAAAGCGCTATGAAGAACAAATGAAGGATTAGCCTTCACAAATATCAAGTACCATACTGAGTTAATCGGTGTGTGTACAGTTAACAGCTGGCCAACCGCCAGCTGTTTTTATCTTTTCAGTTCGCAACTAGCAGGCAAACCATAAGAAAATCTTATCTTATTCTCACGTACAAACTGTTTTACCTTCCCTGACTAATCTGCTAAACTAGATAGCAAGAAAGTTGAGGTGACACGTTGAGATGCACGGATGGTTGCGCTTAATTGAAAAATTGCCCTAACGGGAGCGGGATGGTTGCTAGTTAGTCGCCGTTCCACGCGCGGTCCGCGACCGCTCAACGGGTTCTTAACTCGGACTCAGTTATTTAATAGTTAAATTTTAGGTGAAAGAGGGAGACGTATGAATAATTTCCAGAATGATCCACAACCACGGACGATCAATACCCAAGTTGGGCTGCGGTCGTTCTTATCCAAGATGTACGGGTTCATGGCGTTAGCCGTACTGGTTTCGGCCGCTACGGCTTACGTATCAATGACCGTTTTTGCGGCGCAAATTCAAGCCGCGTTTGGTGCACACCCAATCTGGGCGTTGTTGATTTTTATCATTAGCATGTTCGTGATGATCGGGGGCATCCAACGCAACGCCACGCGCAACCCGGCGATGAGCTTTACCTTGTTAATGCTGTTTGCCGTGATTTTCGGGGTTGAAATGTCAATTACCCTGAGCCTGTACACCCAAGCAACCTTAGGTGGGGCCTTCGTTGCCGCCGCGGCCGTTTTCGGAACGATGGCGGTCATTGGGAATACGACTAAGCGCGATATTTCCAGCCTGGGTACCCACTTGTTCGCTGCTTTGATCGGGTTATTAGTTGCGCAAATCGTCAACATGTTCTTAGGTAGCGCCATGATTACCTACATCTTTTCCTACATTGGGGTGGTTATCTTTGCCGGCTTATCCATGTGGGACAGCAATAACATGCGCCGGATGTACTTGCAGTACGGTGACCAGGTTTCTTCGACCGGGTTAGCCGTTACCGGGGCCTTGCAACTTTACCTGGACTTCGTGAACTTGTTCTTGTATTTCGTGCAAATCTTTGCAGGTTCAAGTCGCGACTAAGCAAATTGAATGACGTTATTTTGACGATCAGCTTTCACGGGCTGGTCGTTTTTTTGCGGGGCAATGGCGAGCTTGCGCCACTGAAAACGGCTAGTGGGAGGATCCGGTACTAACCGGTAAAAGTTGCTCGTGAAGTCGGGGGCGGGGCTCCCGTTTTCACGGATAGTTTGGTACAATTAAGTATGTATGATGGCTGACTGCGCCCGGTTTTCAAGCGAGTAGCAGCCACCCAAAAAAAGTAAGCGAACCAGTAAATCAAACTAACGCGATAACAGAAAGACGGGGAGCAATTCACATGGCAAAAAAACTTTTATTGATCGATGGTAACAGCGTGGCGTTTCGGGCGTTCTTTGCGTTGCATAATCAGCTAGAGCGGTTTACGAATGCGGACGGCCTGCACACTAACGCCATCTACGGGTTCAACACGATGCTGGACCGGATGATCAAAGCCGTTGAGCCGACCGATATGTTGGTGGCGTTTGACGCCGGTAAAACGACGTTTCGAACTAAAATGTTTGATGATTACAAGGGTGGTCGCGCGAAGACCCCCGGTGAATTTTCTGAACAAATGCCTTACATTAAAAAGTTATTGGACGCTTACGGCATTCAACATTACGAATTAAAGGATTACGAGGCCGATGATATTATCGGGACGTTAGCGGGTCAGGCCGACGCGGCCGGTTACACGACCACCGTGGTGACTGGGGATCGGGATTTGACCCAGTTAACGACCGACCAGACGACCGTTGCGGTGACGGTTAAAGGGGTGACCGAGGTTGAACGCTATACCCCGGAACACGTCCAGGAAAAGTTGGGACTAACGCCGACCCAAATTATCGACATGAAGGGACTGACCGGTGATACTTCGGATAATTATCCGGGGGTCACTAAGGTTGGTGAAAAGACCGCCATTAAGTTGTTAAAGGCCTACGGTTCGATTGAGGGTGTCTACGAGAACGTCGACGGCATGAAAAAGAGCAAGATGAAGGAACACCTGATTGAGGATCACGACTTGGCGACGCGCGCAAAGGTCTTAGCGACAATCAAACGCGATGCGCCGTTGACGGTCGGGTTAGCAGATTTGAACTACTCTGGTCCGGACGTTGACCAATTAACCGATTTTTACACCGAAATGGGCTTTCAGTCGTTTTTAAAAAAACTGCACGTGGCGACTGATGAACCGGCTAAACCAATTGATTACACCGTTTTAACCCGTGATAATTTGACCCAGTTAGATCAGTTTAAGGATGGCAAGCAGTTAGACTTTTATTTAGAAATGCCAACACCAAATTACCACACCTCGGCGTTTGCCGGCTTTGCAATCGGTGCGGACGGTCAGTGGTTCATTAGCAGGGACGTCGAATTGTTGCTGGCTGAAAACGTCCAGGCGCTTTTAAGTAGTCAAACGGTAAAAAAAGATGTGTTTGACATGAAGCGGACGATGGTCGGGTTGAACCGACTCGGAATCAAGCTGGGGGCGGTCGACTTCGACTTGCTACTAGTGTCGTACTTGCTGGATACCAACGATAATAGTAATGATCTCGGTAGTTTGGCCGAACAACACGATTACACCGAACTTCAAAGCGACGAAACCGTTTACGGTAAGGGGGTCAAACGGGCGATTCCGGATGACGACCAGGTCTTCTTTAGCCATTTAGCCCATAAATTGGCGGCAATTGCCGCCCTGAAGCCGAAACTCTTGAAAGAATTGACCGAAAACGAAATGGCCGGCCTCTACGACGACATTGAAAAGCCGATGGCGACCGTTCTCGCTCAGATGGAAATGGCCGGGGTCTCCGTTGACAGCGGGACGCTGAAAGCAATGGGCAGTCAGTTTAAGGAACGACTGAGTGAAATCGAACAGACGATTTACCAGGAAGCCGGTGAAGAATTTAATATTAATTCACCAAAGCAACTCGGTCACATTTTGTTTGAAGAAATGAAGTTGCCGGTTATTAAGAAGACCAAGACCGGTTATTCCACGGCGGTCGACGTGCTCGAAAAGTTAGCGCCGCAAGCGCCAATCGTCGCCAATATTTTGCAGTACCGTCAAATTTCCAAAATCAATTCGACTTACGTGGAAGGCCTACTGGAGGCCATTCATTCGTCCGACCAGAAAGTGCATACCCGCTACTTACAGACTTTGACGCAAACTGGCCGGCTGTCTTCCGTTGACCCGAACTTACAAAACATTCCGGTCCGCTTGGAAGAAGGGCGTAAAATTCGTCAGGCTTTCGTGCCGAGTCACGCGGGTTGGCAGATTTTCTCGTCCGACTACTCGCAGATTGAATTACGGGTGCTGGCGCACATTACCGGTGACCATAATTTGCAGCAGGCCTTCAAGGACGGTGAGGATATTCACGCGGCCACGGCCATGCGCATCTTCAACTTACCGTCAGCCGCGGACGTGACTCCGAATATTCGGCGTCAAGCTAAGGCGGTCAACTTCGGGATCGTCTACGGAATCAGTGATTACGGGTTGTCGCAAAATATCGGCATTACCCGGAAACAGGCTAAGAGCTTTATTGACGCTTATTTCCGTGAATATCCCGGCGTGAAGACTTACATGGAAAATATTGTGAAGACGGCGCGCGAGCAGGGCTACGTTGAAACGATTGCCCACCGGCGGCGCTACTTACCAGATATCAAAGCGAAGGGCTTTAACCAGCGCTCGTTTGCGGAACGGACCGCGATGAACACCCCAATTCAAGGGAGTGCGGCCGATATTATCAAGATTGCGATGATCAAAATGCAGGACCGTTTAAAGGCGGAGGGCTTAAAGGCCACGATGTTGTTACAGGTCCACGATGAATTGATCTTTGAAGCACCGAAGGAAGAAATTCCGGTGTTAGAAAAGTTAGTGCCAAGCGTGATGGATTCAGCGGTTAAGCTGGATGTGCCGCTGAAAGTCGAAAGTCACTTTGGCGATACTTGGTACGATGCAAAGTAGGGGGAACCAGAATGCCTGAATTACCAGAAGTTGAAACGGTCCGCCGCGGGCTTAACCGGCTCGTTAAGGGTGCGACGATTGCAAGCATTGACGTTTATTGGCCAAAAATTATTAATAACGATATCGATAGTTTTAAGCAACGGTTGGCAAACCAAACGATTGAAAAAATCGACCGGCGGGGGAAGTACCTGCTGTTCCGGTTCGGTAACGGCCTGACGATGGTTTCGCACTTACGGATGGAAGGTAAGTATAACGTGGTGCCGCGTGGTCAGGAGCAGACTAAGCACACCCACGTCGTCTTTCACCTTACTGACGACCGCGACTTGCTCTATAACGATACCCGGAAATTTGGGCGGATGACGTTGGTACCAACTGGTGAGGAAAATACGGTCGGCGGGTTGAAAACGATGGGACCGGAGCCGGTTGCTGATCAGCTGACGACCGCCTACATGACGGAAATCTTCGGTAAGTCGAAGAAGATGATCAAACCGTTGCTGTTAGATCAAAGTAAAATTGCCGGTATCGGCAATATTTATGCGGACGAAACCTTATGGATGAGTAAGATTCACCCGATGCGTCCGGCTAACTCGCTGACTGAAGATGAAATTGAGACGTTACGGCAGAACATTATTGATGAAATGGCGATGGCCATTAAGGGGCACGGGACGACCGTTCACTCATTCTCAACTGCTTTTGGTGAAGCCGGTCAGTTTCAAAATCATTTGCACGTTTATGGTCGTGAGGGTGAACCTTGCGAACGGTGCGGCACCATCATCGAAAAGATTAAGGTTGCTCAGCGTGGGACCCATTTTTGTCCCCACGAACAACAATTATAGGTGATCAAATGACAAAAATTGTTGGGTTGACTGGCGGCATCGCCAGTGGAAAGTCAACGGTGTCGGCAATGATGGCGGCGGCCGGGTTGCCCGTCGTTGATGCGGATAAGATTGCCTGGCAGGTCGAAGGCCTGGGGCAGCCAACGACGGCGAAAATTGCCCGGTACTTTGGGCCGCAAGCCTTACTTGCCGATGGTTCGCTAAACCGCGCCTGGTTAGGCAAGCACGTGTTTGACGATCAACAGGCGCTCGCGGCGTTAACGGCAATGACTAGTTTGCCAATCCAGTACGCGATGTTTGAAGCAATTGTTGCGGCGGGCAAGGCCCACCCGGCAGCGGTTATTTTAGACGTGCCGTTGCTCTTTGAAAGCGGCTGGCCAAACGTTTGTGATCAGGTGGTCGTCGTGACCGCGCCGCACGCCGTGATTTTGCAGCGGTTAATGGCGCGTAACGGCTTGAACGAAGCCGATGCGTTGGCCCGGATGGCTAGCCAGATACCGTTGGCGGACAAGGTCCGCCAAGCGGACGTCGTCATTGACAACGGCGCGGATATTGAAAAAACTAGAAGTGCCGTGTTAAAATGGCTAAAAACTATTAATTGTTAAATTAAAACTTATCGTTACTAGCAAATTGAGGTGAGAAGTCTATGCAATGTCCACACTGTCATCATAACGGGTCGCGGGTCGTCGATAGTCGGCCGACCGACGACGGTCGCGTGATTCGGCGGCGCCGTGAATGTGAAAACTGTGGCTTTCGATTTACCACGTTCGAACGGGTCGAAGCCACCCCGTTATTAGTGATCAAGAAAAATGGTGCGCGTGAAGAATTTAACCGTGAAAAAGTTTTGCGGGGCATTATTCGTTCCGCGGAAAAGCGTCCGGTTAGCATGGAAACCATGACGGGAATCGTCGACGACGTGGAAAATAAGGTTCGTGCGCTTGGCGAAAACGAAATTTCCAGTCAGGTTATCGGTGAATACGTCATGGAAAAATTAGCGGATATCGATGAAATTTCTTATATTCGTTTCGCCAGTGTTTACCGGCAATTTAAGGACATGCACGTCTTCTTAAATGAACTCCAAGATATGATGGCGCGTGACAAGGTCAAGCTGGCAAAGTCGGCGAAGGACGGTCACGCCCCTAAACCAAAAAAAGATTAAAGAATGGTGTAGGCGATGGCAATGAACGAGGAACCAGAATTAACGCCGAAAACCGGGCTGGTCGTTGCGGCGGCCCCCGCGTTAAGCGCTGCGCAACAAGCGGCCTTAGCCAAGCTTTATTTACCATTGATCGGGCCGCTGGCTTATAGCCTGTACGCCGCGTTGCGGTCGTTACAAACAACTGAAAATGAGTTGAGTAACCGGCGCAGCCATACGGCGTTGCTTAGTGTGCTGGGGGTCGATCTCCCCACCGTGTTGACGGCGCGCCGTAAGCTGGAAGCAACCGGACTGCTTCAAAGTTACTTTCAAGAAGACCAGATTGGCGCCGTTTATATTTATCAATTACAGGCGCCGCTGCCCGCAATCCAATTTTTTGCGGATGATTTACTCAGCGTCCTGTTATTGGACACGGTCGGTGAACACCGCTACCAGCAGTTAGTCGACGAGTTCACCCCGCCGGCAATCGGCTTGTCCAAGGCGCAGCGGGTGACGGCTAACTTACTAGACGTCTTTCATTTGGATGGTCAAAAGGTGACCGAGTCACCGCTCGCCGTGCAATCAGCGCGGGCCCAGTTAGCAGCTAACGCCCCGGCAACGCGTGCGCCGACGACGATTAGTGAGGACGCGTTTGACTGGCAACTGCTGGGCCAGGTGCTCAAACAAAATTACGTTGACTTAAAGCAAATTGCCGGTTTGCGGCAACTGATTATCACGGAGAGCCGGGTCTACGGTATCAGTGAGATCGAGATGGCTAAGTTAATTTCGGAAGTTGCTAGTTTAACGACCGGTCAATTTGACGAAAACCAGTTAAAGCTGTTGATTGCCCGCCGCTACGAACGACCGAGTGCGCCGGTAACGACGCCGGATACGACAACTGCGCCACAGACCCCGGCCCCGGCTCGCGATGGGCAGTTGTCGCCGGCTGAACAACAGTTAGTCAACCTTGCCAGGGCGACCGCGCCGAATGACTTTTTGAACGCGTTAAAGGCGGAAAAGCACGGTTTTGTCACTTCTGGCGAACAGCGCTTATTACACGACTTAGTTGGCCGGGGTGTTTTATCGAACGCCGTGATCAACATTTTGATTTATTACCTGTTGCAAAATCGGGGCTTGGCCGCTTTGAACCGGAACTTATTGGAAACGGTCGCTAACGATTGGCAACAACAGGGCATGACGACCCCCGAGGACGCGCTGACTTACATTAAGAAACGCCAGCAACCGAAAAAGCCACGGACGCCGCGGCGCAACGGGCGACCGGTGCGTAAGGAAGTATTGCCGAAGTGGGCTCAAAAACAAGCGGGGGCGGCGCCGAAATCTAAGGCGGCCGCTAAACAGTTGACGGAAGCACAACGCAAGCAGTTGGCGGACCGAATCGCCAAGCTTGAATCAAATTCAGGTCAGGAGGACTAAGGATGGAGAATGTATCCGATACGTTAAAAACGCTGATGAATCGGCGTAACTTAAATCATCGCTACGAAGCCTTGATGGATGCGGTCTATCAAGATCCGGACGTCCGGCAATTTTTGGCCGCCCACCAGCAGGACTTGTCAAAAGACGCGTTGGAACGGTCCGCAGCGAAGCTCTATGAGTTTTGCGAAGAAAAGCGCAAAATTGCCCGCCACGAACCGACCCAGGCACCGGGGTACCAACCGGAACTGGTGATGAGTAACCACCTGATCGATATCGCGTACCAACCGACCCCCCAGCTGCAAGAAGCGCAGGCTGCCCGCGAGCTGCAACAACGGGTACGGTCGATCAGTATGCCGAAGAGTATTCAACACGCCAAGTTGTCGACCTATGATCAGGACGGTGACCGGGCGACGGCATTAATGGGGGCACTGGACTTTATTGACGCGTATACCCAGGCACCAAAGCAGTTCCATCAAGGACTGTACCTCTACGGTTCGTTCGGGGTCGGTAAAACCTACTTACTGGGGGCCATGGCTAACGAGCTGGCAACCAAGGGCTTTCAAACGACCCTGATTCACTTTCCAAGCTTTGCGACCGAGATGAAACGGTCAATCAGTAATAATACGACGGCGGATAAGGTCGATGCGATCAAGCGGTCACCGTTATTGATGATCGATGACATTGGCGCCGATGCCTCGTCAGCCTGGATTCGTGACGACGTTTTAGGCGTCATGTTAGAGTACCGGATGCAAGAAGAGTTGCCGACCTGCTTTTCATCGAACTTCTCGATGCAGGAACTGCAGGACGGTTACTTGACGCTGTCACAAAAGGGTGACGAAGAACCGGTCAAGGCTCAACGAATCATGCAAAGGATTCGCTTCCTGGCGACGGAAATTGAGATGGTCGGTCGTAACCGGCGGCTCAATCCGGACGGCTAAGTGGGCGTGAAAAAGTTTTACGGCTACTAGTTGACTTTTCAATGAAAAGTGGTTTAATGAAAACAGATGCAAAAGACACGCTTTGTTTACTTGTGATTGCAGAGATTTCGGCCTAGTTCTGGAAGCCGAAAACCAGGTTTACGAAGATACCACTTTTGTGAAGATGCTCAAATGAGCCGGAACGCGTCCGTTATTAGCGCTAATGAGTCGGTCCGTTTAACGGGCCGAAAAATCGGGTGGAACCACGTCATTGACGTCCCTAATACTAGTTTATGCTGGTATTAGGGACTTTTTTGTCGTCCCGGCGCGGTGTTTTGGTGAGTGGGTAAATTTTTAAGGAGTGTGTCAAATTTATGGCAAGTATTAATGTTAAGTTCCCAGATGGTGCTGAAAAGCAATTTGATGCCGGCGTAACGACGGAAGAGATTGCTAAGTCAATCAGTATTTCATTGGCTAAGCGGTCAGTTGCGGGTAAGTTCAATGACCAGATCGTCGATTATCGTCAACCTTTAACCACTGATGGTTCTATTGAAATTATTGCGGGCGACAGTGAAGACGGTCTGAACGTTTTACGGCAAACCGCTGCTCAAGTCTTGGCAAACGCGATTAAGCAACTTTTCCCAAACATCCACTTTGGCAGTGGTGAAGGTAATGCTGACGGGTTCTTCTTCGATACGGATAACCCCGCCGAAGACGGCAAGCAGATTAGCAAGGATGACCTAGAAGCCATCAGCTTGAAGATGAACGAAATTATCAAGCAAAACTTACCGATCAGCCGCGAAGTCTTATCTAAGGCCGACGCCTTAGCCTTGGTTGGTGACGATCCTTACCAACAAGACTTGGTTAACGAACGTGCCGACGCCAACAACGGCGAAGTGGTCGTTTACAAGCAGGGTGACTTCGTTGACTTATCCGACGGGGCGCAATTAGCTTCTACCGGTAAAGTCAGAGTCTTCAAGTTATTGTCCGTTGCCGGCGCTTACTGGCAAGGCAAGTCCAGTAACCCAATGTTACAACGGATTTACGGGACGGCCTTCTTAAAGCAAAAGGACTTGGACGCCGACTTAAAGCGGCGCCAAGAAGCCCGCGAACGTGATCACCGGGTTATCGGTAACGAACTCGACTTATTCTTTGTTGATCCGAAGGTTGGGAACGGGTTACCTTACTGGATGCCAAACGGTGCCACGATTCGTCGCCAAATCGAACGTTACATTATCGATAAGGAAGTTGCTAATGGTTACCAACACGTTTACACGCCAGTCTTAGCAAACTTGGACGTTTACAAGCAGTCTGGTCACTGGGACCACTACCGTGAAGACATGTTCCCACCAATGGACATGGGTGATGGCGAACAACTTGAATTACGGCCAATGAACTGCCCATCCCATATTCAAATTTATAACCACCACATCCGCTCATACCGTGAATTACCATTGCGGATCGCCGAACTTGGGATGATGCACCGTTACGAAAAATCAGGTGCCTTGACCGGGTTATCACGGGTTCGTGAAATGACCTTGAACGACGGCCACACGTTCGTTGCTTTGGATCAAATCGAAGACGAATTCAAGAAGATCTTGAAGTTGATGGTTGAAGTATACGAAGACTTCGATATTTCCGACTACCGCTTCCGGTTAAGCTACCGTGATCCTGAAAACAAGGAAAAGTACTTCGATGACGACGCTATGTGGGAACGGAGCCAAAAGATGCTGAAGTCCGCCATGGATGACATGGGCTTAGATTACTTCGAAGCTGAAGGGGAAGCCGCGTTCTACGGTCCTAAGTTGGACGTTCAAACCAAGACGGCCCTCGGTGGTGAAGAAACCTTATCGACCATCCAGTTGGACTTCTTGTTACCAGAACGTTTCGACTTGAAGTACGTGGGTGCCGATGGTGAAGAACACCGGCCAGTGATGATCCACCGTGGCTTAGTGTCAACGATGGAACGGTTCGTGGCCTACTTAACTGAAATGTACAAAGGAGCCTTCCCAACTTGGTTAGCACCTAAGCAAGTGACAATCATTCCGGTTAATAACGGCGCTCACGGTGCCTATGCTGAAACGATTCGTCGCCGCTTAGCAACTGCCGGCGTACGTGTCAGCATCAATGACCGTAACGAAAAGATGGGCTACAAGATCCGCGAATCACAAACTAAGAAAGTGCCTTACTTATTAGTCGTTGGGGATCAAGAAGTTGCCAACGGTAGCGTTTCGGTCCGCAAGTACGGTGAAGAACGGACTGAGTCTGAAGGGGTCGACATGTTTATCGGCGCCATTACCCAAGAAATTCAACACTACAGCCGCGGTGCCAGCAAGTAATTCTAAAACTTAGTTGACAGTGATGGTTAATGCTGTTATAGTATTGAAGTTGAGAAAAAAAGCAGAAGCACCCGCTTCTCGCCTTGGTGACCAGTGTCATCGGGCAGATGAACGATGAATTAATTCCCATTAACGGGGTTGAGCGGGCGTTTTATGCGCCCGCTCTTTTTGTGGATTTCTCTAAAATTTTACGGAGGTGAATTACCATAGCTAAAGATTCAATGGTTAATGACGGCATCCGTGCTCGCGAAGTGCGTTTGATCGCCAGTGATGGTGAACAATTAGGTGTCAAGTCACGACAGGACGCAATGAAGATTGCTGAACAAGCCAGCTTAGACCTGGTACTGGTTGCTCCGAAAGCGAAACCACCCGTTGCCAGAATTATGGATTATGGGAAGTATCGCTTCGAACAACAAAAGAAGCAACGTGAAGCGCGTAAGAAGCAAAAAGTGGTCAGCGTCAAGGAAGTCCGCTTGAGCCCAGCGATTGACACTAACGACTTTAACACGAAGCTGAAACACGCTGAAAAGTTCTTGTCGAAGGGTGACAAAGTTCGCGTTTCCATCCGGTTTAAGGGTCGCGCGATTACCCATAAAGAAATTGGGCGTGAAGTGCTGAACCGAATGATCGCAGCGACAAAGGAATACGCATCCGTGGAAGCCTATCCTAAGATGGACGGCCGCAGCATGTTCCTTGTCCTTGCACCAAAAACTGATAAGTAATTTTTAGGAGGATTATTGATTATGCCAAAACAAAAGACAAACCGCGCCGCTGCTAAGCGCTTCAAAGTAACCGCTAAGGGTAAAATTAAGAGCGCCAACGCTTTCACTAGTCACCGTTTCCATGGTAAGACTAAGAAACAACGTCGCCAATTACGTGGTACGGCTATCATTGAAAAGCCAATGGTTAAAACTTACCACAAGTTATTACAAAAATAATTCACAACGTTTTAGTTAAATCTAGGAGGAAATAAGATGGCTCGAGTAAAAGGTGGAACTGTAACACGTAAGCGTCGCAAACGCATTTTAAAATTAGCTAAGGGTTACCGTGGTGCTAAGCACATCCAATTTAAGGTTGCTAAGGACCAAGTAATGAAGTCATACGAATACGCATTCCGCGACCGGAAGAAGCGTAAGAGTGACTTCCGTCGTCTCTGGATTGCCCGGATCAACGCCGCAGCCCGGATGAATGACATTAGCTACAGCCAATTAATGCACGGTTTAAAGGTTGCTAACGTTGACATGAACCGTAAGATGTTAGCTGACTTAGCCGTTAACGATGCCGATGCTTTCAAGGCATTAGCTGACACGGCGAAAAAGGCACTTGCTTAATTAACTTGAAATAATTCCGATTTAACGTCGCTCGTTCAACACGACACGGTAAGTTGGGTCAACTGGTGGTCGTCATCTTCGGGTGGCGGCCCTTTTTGATTGGCGAACCGGCGTTAAGTTCGCTTCATATATAATATTGGGTAGGGGTTGCCCTGCTCGTCACGGGCACTTCTTCGATAAACGGTGAACCCCATGTGTTCGTAGAAGCCCCGTGCCAGCGGATTTTGTTCATTGACGGCTAGGTCGGTCACGCCGTATTGCTCGATGCCGGCTTGAAGTAACGCTTTTCCGGCGCCGTGGCCGCGTTCATTAGCGGCAATGAAGAGCATCTCAAGGTGGTGTTCGGCGATGCCCATAAAGCCGACCGGTACGTGCTGATCATTTTCAATAGTAATTAATTGCGGCACTTCTTTAAGCGCTTGTGGAACGATTGTTTTGATGCTTGCAATTTTACCTGCAGATAAGAAATGGTGGCTGGCTTGAACCGAGCTTTCCCAGACGGCTAATAGTTGGCTGATTAACGCGGCGGGGCGATTTTGAACGCTGCTAATTTTCATGGGGATACCTCCGTGATTGATAATTTATCCCAATTATACGATAAAAGTGGTGCGCGTGGCGGTCGGCGTTGGCTGGATCCGGCTAATGATTACAGTTGCTAATTTTTAGAAAACAAATTAATATATAATGATGACACAATTTTGATTAACGGGTGCGAGCGGCACACGGTATTTGCGGACCGGATATGCTAAAATGGGAAAGAGTACTACTGCCGCGGCAATAATTTAGTGAGAAGTAAAGGGGATCGTAATGATTAAGCAATTTAAACCAACCTGGATGATACCAGCAATTTATAACGTCACACCGGCGCAGTTACGCGCACGGGGGATCAAGGCCGTGTTTGCCGACCTGGACAACACGCTGATTGCTTGGAATAATCCGGACGGGACCCCGGAGCTAAAGAAATGGATGCACGGCTTGCAAGACGCGGGAATTCCGTTGGTGGTCGTTTCGAATAATTCGGAACCTCGGATCGCCAAGGCTTTGGAAAAGTTAGATTTACCGTTCGTTTCGCGGGCGTTGAAGCCATTACCACTTGGTATCGGTAAAGCCCGTAAGCAGTTAGGACTGCGACGCGAAGAAGTGGTGATGGTCGGCGACCAATACATTACGGACATGTGGGCCTCGCACTTAGCCGGGGTGCGCAGTATTTTAGTCCGGCCACTGGTGACGACCGATGCTTGGAATACCCGTATTAACCGATTCTTTGAACGCTTCATTAAAGTTCGGTTGGCACATTTGTACCCAGAGATGCATTTTCAGGAGGAACTTAAATAGTGAGTGAATCAACTCAGGAAACTTTATACTGTATTGGTTGTGGGGCGGCGATTCAAACGACCGCACCGCAAGCGGCTGGTTATACGCCGGCAAGTGCGCTAAAAAAGGCGCTGGCGACGGATACCCGTGACTTATATTGTCAACGCTGCTTCCGTTTACGCCACTACAACGAAATCGTGCCGGTCGGTCTGACCGACGATGATTTCCGCCACTTACTGGCGGCGATTCGTGATGCAACCGCGTTAGTCGTTTACGTGGTCGATATTTTTGATTTAAACGGGAGTATCATTCCGGGACTCCAACGGTTCGTTGGTGACAATCCGGTCCTGTTGGTCGGTAATAAGGAAGACGTCTTACCACGGCAAATCCGCCGAACCAAGGTCCGTGAATGGATGAACCAACAAGTTCGGGCTCAGGGCATTAAGCCGGTCGACGTCGCGTTGACTAGTGCCAAGAAGGGTCATTCGATCGACGACCTGTTAGCGCTGATTGAAAAGTACCGCCGCGGTCGCGACGTTTACGTGGTTGGGGTGACCAACGTTGGGAAATCAACGTTAATTAACCGGATTATCGCAAATAACACCGGCTTAAAAGACCTGATTACGACGTCGCGGTTCCCAGGGACCACCTTGGATAAGATCGAGATCCCACTGGATGACGGTCAGAAAATGGTTGACACGCCGGGGATCATTCATCCGGAACAAATGGCCCACGTCCTCAGTGGTGACGACTTAAAACTCGTCTCACCACAAAGAGAGATCCGGCCCAAGGGTTACCAACTCGGCAACGGTCAAACGTTGTTCCTCGGGGGCGTGGCACGGTTAGACATTATTGACGCGCTAAAGCCGACTGGGACGGTCTACGTGGATAATAATTTACCGCTTCACCGGACCAAGACGGAAAACGCCGAAAACTTTTACGCTAAGCACGTCGGCGAGCTGATCACGCCACCAACTGGCGACGCGGTCAAAGATTTTCCACCGTTAGTCCGGCACGAGTTCAAGACGACCGCCGTGACCGACATCGTCTTCGAAGGACTCGGTTGGGTGACGGTCGGTGCTGATACCCGGGTTGCCGGCTGGGCACCACGGGGCGTGGACGTCGTTACGCGGCCAGCAATGATTAACAAGAAATAGGAGACCGAATCAAGTATGCAAAATTTACGTAGAAAACAAAAGCGCTACCTACGGGCTGAAGCCCATAACATGCGGCCGCTATTTGCGGTTGGTAAAAATGGGTTGACCGACGAATGGTTAAGTCAACTAGTGGGGGCGCTCGATAAGCGCGAACTCATCAAAATTAATATTTTACAAAACGCGGACGTGACAACGGCGGACGTTAAGGCCGCCGTTGAAAGTCACACCCCGATCACGGTCGTGCAAACGATCGGGCGGGTGTTAGTGTTGTACTTGCCGGCCAGTCACGAAGACGATCGGCACTATTCTTTAGAAGTCGAAAAGATGTAGGGAGGAATTACGGGTGCACACGGTTAGTCAGACAGCGACGGAAGTCGTCGCGGAAACGGTGACGGATTATCCGCACCGCCGCGTCGGTATTTTAGGTGGGACGTTCAACCCGCCACACTTGGGCCATTTAATTATGGGCCAACAGGTGGGTGATCAGTTGGGATTAGATGAGGTCCGTTTTATGCCGGACGCTCAGCCACCGCACGTCGATGAGAAGACCGCAATTGCGGCCAGTGACCGGGTGAACATGGTGCAAGCCGCCATCGTTGATAACCCGTTGTTCCGTTTAGAAACGGCGGAAATCAAGCGTGGCGGTAAAAGCTACACCTTTGACACGATGAAGGTGCTCAAAGCCGCTCACCCGGATACCCAGTATTACTTTATTATCGGTGGTGACATGGTCGACTACTTGCACACTTGGTACCGCATTGACGACCTGTTAAAGTTGGTGACCTTTGTTGGCATCAAACGGACCGGTTACCCGACGACCAGTCAGTACCCGGTCATCTGGGTCGACGCGCCACTGATTGATATTAGTTCCACCCAGATTCGCAAAAAAATTAGTCACGGTCACACGGTGCGGTACTTAGTTCCCGACGCGGTGGCCGCTTATATTGAGGAGCATCATCTTTATGAGCAACAAGATTAACTATCAGGAAAACATTGTGCCGTACACCCACGAAGAATTAATGGCCAAAGTGGCCGCCCAATTAACGGATAAGCGTTACCAGCATTGTCTGCGGGTCGAAGCGACGGCCCGGAAACTAGCTGCGGCCAACGACGTGGACGTTGAACTGGCAGGGATTGCCGGTTTATTACACGACTATGCGAAGCAACGGTCGGATAAGACGTTTATCAAATTAATTAAAAGCCGCGGTTTGGATCCTAACCTAGTTTCTTATGGCAACGGGGTCTGGCATGGGGTTGTGGGTGCGGAACTCATTAAAGATGAATTAAAAATTACCAACGAAGACATCTTAACCGCAGTCCGGCAACACACGGTCGGGGCCCCGGTCATGTCGAAGTTGGCACAAATTATTTTTATGGCGGACTTCATTGAACCGGCCCGCGATTTTCTGGGGGTCGACGTGGCCCGCAAGTTGACCAAGCAGTCCTTAGCCGACGGTGTGCGTTACCAAATCCAGCATACCTTGGCTTACCTGGTTCAAAAAGGGGCCCCGGTCTACCCCCAAACGTTAGCAACTTATAACGCGTGGGTTGGCAAGGTCCCCGCACTTTATCACGAATAAAAGGGAGAATTACATGGAAAGCAAAGAACTATTACAATTAGCCGTTGAAGGTGCCGATGACAAACGCGGTGAAGACATTGTCGCGTTGGACGTGGCGAAGGTTAGTCTGATGGCGGATTACTTCATGATCGTATCTGCCGATTCTAAGCGGCAAGTCCAAGCCATCGCCGATAACGTGGTGGAGTTCATTCGTAAAGCCGGCTCCGACGTTAAGAGCGTTGAAGGCCGCGCCACTGGCGACTGGGTCCTGATCGACGCCGGTGACGTGATCGTCCACGTCTTCCAAAAGGATGCCCGGGCACATTATAACTTGGAAAAGTTGTGGTCGGATGCGCCGTTAGTTGACGTCCAACAGTGGGTAAACGCCTAGATGATCTACCAAACGTTTGCCGAACTTTACGACGAACTTTTCAATCCAGCCCTGTACGCACAGTGGCTGGATTTTGTGCGTCGTCAACTACCGGCCAAGGACGGCCAATTACTGGAACTCGCATGTGGGACCGGGCGCTTAGGCGTTTTATTAGCTGAGGCCGGCTACCACGTCACCGGGTTGGATCTATCGTCGAATATGCTGGCCCTGGCCCAGGAGCACGCCGAAACGGCCGGGGTGACCTTACCGCTAATTGAGGGCGACATGTTGGATCTCAGCGAAATCGGGACGTTTGACGCGGTGACCTGCTTTGCCGATTCGTTTTGTTACTTACCGGACCTAGCG
The DNA here is from genome assembly GCF_005405405.1 of Lactiplantibacillus plajomi. Classification (GTDB taxonomy): domain Bacteria; phylum Bacillota; class Bacilli; order Lactobacillales; family Lactobacillaceae; genus Lactiplantibacillus; species Lactiplantibacillus plajomi. Next base: position 9,453 of record NZ_BJDZ01000001.1, on the reverse strand, counting down.
ACCGTCCAACAAGCTTTTACGCAGGTAGCGCAACACTTAACGGCGGACGGTACGTTCCTGTTTGACGTGATTACGCCGTACCAGACCGATACGGTGTATCCCGGTTACATGTATAATTATCGCGATGAATCGCGAGCGTTTATGTGGACCAGTTACGCCGGTGAACACGGCCACAGTGCCGAACACGATTTAAGTTTCTTCATCTATAATGATCAAAAAGAAGCGTTTGATGAAGTCAGCGAACTGCACCGGGAACGGACTTACGAACTGGCGGAATACCGGCAGGCGTTAGCCACTGCCGGGTTCAGCCGCGTCACGGTCACGGCTGATTTTGGCCAGCAACAACCCGATGAACAGACGACCCGCTGGTTTTTTGAATGCCACCGTTAAAATAGGGAGTGAGCCGGATGCGCGCGGTTGGACTGATAACTGAATATAACCCACTGCATAACGGGCACCGTTACCATATCCAGACGGCTAAACAGCTGACTGGGGCCGACTGCACGGTCGTGGTGATGAGTGGCAACTGGTTACAACGCGGTGAACCGGCGATTTTAGATAAGTGGACCCGCGCCAAGCTTGCGCTCCAAAACGGGGCCGACCTCGTAATTGAATTGCCGGTCTACTTTGCCACCCAGCCGGCGCACTTATTTGCGCGCGGCGGCGTGACGTTGTTGAGCGCGCTGGGGGTCCGCCACCTGGTCTTCGGGGCCGAACACCCGCAACTGGACTTTGCGCGCCTAGCCCGAACGCTGGCTGAACAACGGGCCGACTTTTCGGCGTATAACGCGACCTTTGCCACCCAGTTCAATGCGGCTTTGCAGGCGGCTACCGGGGTGACCCTGACCCACGCTAATGACATGCTAAGTTTTTGTTATTACGTGGCGAATCAGCAGTTGCCACGGCCGATGACATTATTACCGATTCAACGCCAACGGGCGGATCACGCCGACACGACGATTGACGACCGCCACTTTGCCAGTGGCACGGCGATTCGTGAGGCCGCGTTTGCTCGGCAGTGGACGACGATTCAACCGGTTGTTCCGGCAGATACGTTTGACCAGTTACAACGGCAACGGCTGCAGCGCTGGGCGGACTTCTGGCCGTTTTTACAGTACCAGCTACTGACGGTCGGCGTCGCGCAAAGCGGTCAGTATGACCAGATGGCGGAAGGGTTGGAGTACCGGATGCGGGAAAAAGCACAGACCGCCACCGATTTTGATGACTTTATTCACCAGGTCAAGTCAAAACGTTACACTTACACCCGCCTGCAACGGGTCGCGACCGCGGCGCTGTTGCAACTGACGCAGGCCGAAGTGCAGGCCGCGCAGGCGCAGCCGTACATTCGGGTGCTAGGGTTTAACGCGACCGGACAGACTTATTTACATCAGGTCAAAAAGCAGTTAGAATGGCCACTATACACGAAGATTAACAAGGACCTACGCCAGCACGCCATGAACCTGGACTACCGGGCGGGGCGGGTCTACGAATTGGTTAACGGTCAATCGCAAGATTTATACCGACGGCCGTGGCGTTTTTAGCGCAATGGTTGACCGCAGCCGACTTTCTTGTTAAAGTGGTGGAGTTAACGCATTTTAGACTGTCAAGGAAAAAACATTGACAAAGGATTTTCACACAGGTATAATTTATCACGTTGCATTAGGAGGTTTTTAAATGAAATGGTCACTTTCACAGCTGAAAAGCACCCGTGAGACACCACTTCAGTTTGATGAAGCGTTGGATTTAAAACATCCCCTGATGACGCGTTATTCTGAAATCATGGACGTTAAGACGGTTCACGTTAAGGGAATCGCTAGTTATGATAAGGATAGCGTCTTAATTTCAGCGGCCGTTGAAGCAACCTTGACGTTGCCTTCTAGTCGGTCGTTGACGCCGGTGGACGTTCCGCTGGCCTTTCAAATGACAGAATACTACGTTCCGCAGGGGACTGATCTCAGCCGTTTCGACGAAGAAGTCGATACGGTGATCATCTTACCGGAAGACGATATTTTGGATTTTGACGTCGCTGTAGAGGATAACATTTTAATTCACATCCCCATGCAGATTCTTTCTGAAGCTGAGTTGAATGGCGAACCCATGCCGACTGGTAAGGGTTGGGAAGTCTTAAGTGAAGACGACCTCGCTGACCAAGCTGCAGAACTTAAAACTGTTGATCCGCGTTTAGCTAAATTAAAAGACTTGTTCCCTGATCAGGAAGATAAGGATTAGTTTAGCCCGACGCATCAAAACTCACATTATTGTGAATCCCTTTGAAGGAGGTGTAGGTTGATGGCTGTACCAGCAAGAAGAACATCTAAGACTCGTAAACGCAACCGTCGTGGTCATATTAAATTGGCTACTCCTAATTTGGCACCATGCCCAAATTGTGGTGAATTACGTGTATCACACCGTGTTTGCCCAAGTTGTGGTTTCTACAACGGCAAGCAAGTCGTTAAAGTAAACAACTAATTCCGATTAGTTGATGAAAAACGCCATTGCGGCCATGGCGCATGGCACTTTTCTTTACAACAAAACGATCTTAAAAAACTCGCTTAGGCGGGTTTTTTTAATACCCTTTTTTCGACTTCCCCCGTTAATGCTAACTTTCCGAATAAACCGGCTAAATGGTGTCGCGGTAGCTGGTGCCCTACACTGAGGGTGTAGCTGGTCATGACCAGTTAATCGGGTATAATAATGGAGGAATTTGACATGAAGACAACACCAAACGTTGTGTTAGGTACTTGGGCGTGGGGTGATACTGATAATTACTTTGGCAATCACGACGACCCGGCGCACTTTCAAGCGGTCTACGATGAAGCGTTAAAGGATGGGCTGAACTTTTTTGATACCGCCTACGCGTACAGTCGCGGGAACGCGGAGAAGATTTTAGGACGGGTCAGTGCCAAAACGCCGCGGGATCAAATTATGATTTCAACCAAGTTTACCCCACGGATGGCACCAAAGACGGTTGATCCGGTCGCGACGATGTTTGCGGGTAGCCGGGAGCGGCTGCACACGGACTACGTTGACTATTACTGGATCCATCACGATGATGACGTTGAAACTTGGACGCCGCAACTGATTTCCTTACTCCAGCAGGGGTTAGTCAAGCACGTTGGCGTGTCGAATCACACGTTGCCAGAAATTAAGCGGGTCCAAGAAATTTTAGGTGCGGCCGGCTTTAAGTTGTCGGGGGTTCAGAACCACTTTAGTTTATTGGACCAGACGTCCGCGCGTGAAGGCGTGTTGGATTATTGTCATCAAAATGGGCTGACCTTTTTCGCTTACATGGTCCTAGAACAGGGCACGTTAACCGGCAAGTATACCGTTGACCACCCGTTTCCAGCAACTAGCTCACGTGCCAAGGTTTACAATCACCAACTGCCCCAACTGACTAAGTTAGTCGCCAAGCTAGCGACAATTGGGCGCGCGCATCAGCTGAGTGCGGCCCAGACGGCGATGGCCTGGGCGGTTGCTAAGGGCACCTTACCAATTATTGGGGTCACCAAGGTCGCCCAAGTGGATCAAGCCGCGCAAGTTGCGGCTACCGCGTTATCAGCGACCGAAATGGCCGAGCTTGACCAGGTGGCCAGTGCGACCCAGGCGGACACGGTCGGTTTCTGGGAACCGGACTTTCAACGTTAAAGATTATCCTAGGAAGAAGTCGTGAGCAATCACGACTTCTTTTTCTGTCATCGGACACTGAAAGTCGCCCAATTGTGGGGATACTTTTATGAAAAAAACTTTCGGTGTGCAACTATTTTTATGAAATTAATTTTATAATTCACAGCGGTTTACTTTAATAAGCGTTCTTTTTTTGGTACGATAGGTTCGTAATAAAAATTGGGAGGTTCTAAGCTAATGAGTAACGAAAAACCACAAATTGGTGTTATCGGAATGGCCGTCATGGGTAAAAACCTGGCGTTGAACATTGAAAGCCGCGGCTACAAGGTCGCCATTTTTAACCGGACGGGTTCCAAGACCGAAAAGGTGATGCAGGACCACGCTGACAAGCAATTAGTCCCAAGTTATAAGATCGAAGACTTCGTGGCGTCACTAGAAACGCCACGGCGGATCATTATGATGGTTAAGGCTGGTAAGCCAACCGACATGGTGATCGATGAATTATTACCACTGTTAGATAAGGGTGACGTCTTGATCGATGGTGGGAACACGAATTTCAACGACACGATGGCCCGTAACGCCCGGCTTGATAAGTCTGGGATCAACTTTATCGGTATGGGGGTTTCCGGTGGTGAACTGGGTGCCTTACAAGGCCCATCGTTGATGCCTGGTGGTCAAAAGGAAGCTTACGACCTAGTTGCCCCAATTTTGGAAAAAATTGCGGCTAAGGCGCCCCAAGACGGTGCTCCTTGTGTCACTTATATTGGACCAAACGGTGCCGGCCACTACGTAAAGATGGTCCACAACGGGATCGAATATGGTGACGAAGAGTTGATTGATGAAAGCTACAATGTGATGCGTAACGTTGCCGGCTTGTCGGTCGACGAAATGTCCGAAATCTTTACCGACTGGAATAAGGGTGAACTCAGCAGTTACCTGGTTGAAATTACGGCCGACATTTTATCACGCAAGGACGATTTAGGCGATGATAAGACGAAACCAATCGTTGACATGATTTTAGACCGTGGGAACAACAAGGGGACTGGTAAGTGGAGTTCCGAAGACGCATTGAACGTCCAAGTGCCACAATCCGTGATCACCGAAGCCGTTTACGCCCGTTACATCTCCATGATGAAGAACGAACGGGTCGCTGCTTCCAAGAAGTTAGCGGGTCCTAAGAACGACTTACAATTACCAGCCAAGGAAGAATTGGTTGAAAAAATCCGGCAAGCGCTCTACTTCAGTAAGATTATGAGTTACGCCCAGGGCTTTGAACAACTACGTTTTGCTTCTAAGCACTACGACTGGGACTTGAAGTTTGGTGAATTAGCCCAAATCTGGCGGGCCGGTTGCATTATCCGGGCCCAATTCTTACAAAACATTACCGATGCCTTTGATAAGAAACCGGACTTAAACAACTTATTGATGGACGACTACTTTGCCAATATCGCCGCTAAGTACCAACAAGCAACGCGTGACGTCTTAAGCTTAGCCATCCAAGCCGGAGTACCGATGCCAGCCTTTAGTGCCGCCATTTCGTACTACGATTCATTCCGGGCCGAAGTTTTACCTGCTAACTTGTTACAAGCCCAACGGGACTACTTTGGTGCGCACACCTACGAACGGACCGACCGTGAAGGTAACTTCCATTACACTTGGTACGAAGAACAATAATTTTAAGCTAAATTTGAACAATGTAGCAGCCCGTCTGGCACTCAGCCTGGACGGGCTGTTTTTTAGTGGGAGTAAAAATTGTTCAGAACGTACGTTCGTGATAAACTAGACTTAGTAGATTATACGAGAAAGAAGGGGTTGCATGCGCCAGGAGTCGTTATTTAATCAGCACGCCACGACCAGTAGTCCGCTGGCGTACCGGGTGCGACCAACCAATTTGGATGGGTTTAAGGGGTAGGAGCACCTGCTCGGCCGTGGTAAGTTATTGCGGCAACTAATTGCCGAAGACCAGCTACCATCCCTGATTTTTTGGGGACCGCCGGGGGTGGGGAAGACTACGTTGGCGGAAATCATTGCCCAACAAACTAAGTCGCACTTCATCACCTTTAGCGCGGTGACTAGCGGCATTAAGGAAATTCGGCGAATTATGGACGAGGCGGAAGCCAACCGTGATTTTGGCGAAAAGACGATCGTCTTTATTGATGAAATCCACCGGTTCAATAAGGCGCAACAGGACGCCTTTTTGCCGTACGTGGAACGCGGTAGTATCACGTTAATCGGTGCAACGACCGAAAACCCGTCGTTTGAAATTAACGCGGCCCTGTTATCCCGCTGTAAAGTGCTGGTACTAAAGGAACTGTCGGAAACGGCACTGGTAGCGATTTTAAAGGCGGCGTTGGCTAACCCCAACGGTTTTCCAAATTTAAAAGTGACCCTCCAACCGGACGCGCTTGACCTGATCGCCGCTTTCGCTAACGGCGATGGTCGGATGGCGCTCAACACGCTGGAAATGGCGGTTTTAAACGGTGAACGGGATGGCCAGCAGGTGACGGTCACTAAGGCCGGTCTCTCACAGTTGATCAATACTAAGTCGTTACGTTATGACAAGAACGGTGAGGAACACTATAACATTATTTCGGCGTTGCATAAGTCGATGCGCAATAGTGACGTCGACGCGGCCATTTATTGGTTGATGCGGATGTTGAACGGTGGTGAAGACCCGCTGTACATTGCACGGCGGTTGATTCGCTTCGCCAGTGAAGACGTCGGCTTGGCGGACCGGCAGGCGTTACCGCTGACGGTGGCAGCTTACCAAGCCTGCCAGTTAATTGGGATGCCCGAATGCAACGTTAATTTGACGGAGGCGGTCACCTACTTAGCATTGGCGCCTAAGTCGAACGCCCTGTACGTTGCCCAGGCCAAGGCTCAGGCCGACGTGAAAGCAACCGGAAATTTACCGGTGCCGTTACAGATTCGCAACGCGCCGACCAAGTTAATGAAAACGTTAGGTTATGGTGACCATTATCAATATGCGCACGACACGGCTGATAAATTAACTGATATGCAGACGATGCCGGACGAACTAGTGGGCCACACTTATTACCAGCCGACTGATCAAGGTCAGGAACAAACTTGGCGCCGGCGGTTGGCGGCCATTAAGTACTGGCACCGCACCCATGATGATCAAGCTTTTGATAATGAAAATGATAATCAATAACTAAATAAGGGCGCTTTCCTGATAAAATTAATTTAATGTTAAGAGTGGCGTTAAATTCTGCGGTATGAAATTTACCATATTCATGTTAAAATAACATGTTGTATAATAAGGATACCGGAGACCGTACCAGCAAACCGGTTTGGCACGGTTCTTAGATAAGTAAACATTAGGAGTGACTAAAAGTAAATGAGTCGTATATTAATTATTGAGGATGAAAAAAATCTGGCCCGCTTTGTTGAACTTGAATTAAAGCACGAAGGCTACGATATTCAAGTTGAATATAACGGTCGTAAGGGGCTGGACGCCGCTTTAGCCGAAGATTTTGATGCCATCCTGTTGGACTTAATGTTGCCAGAACTAAACGGTTTGGAAGTTTGCCGGCGGGTCCGGGAAGTTAAGAATACGCCGATCATCATGATGACGGCGCGCGATTCAGTGATCGACCGGGTTTCTGGTCTGGATCACGGGGCCGACGATTACATCGTCAAGCCGTTTGCGATTGAAGAATTGCTTGCACGCTTGCGGGCACTGCTTCGTCGAATTGATTTGGAAAGTGAACAACAAAGTACGAAACAAACGACCGTCACGTATAAAGACTTGACGATTGAAAAGGAAAACTTAGTGGTCAAACGCGGGGACGAAGTCATTAACTTGACCAAGCGCGAATACGAATTACTGCTGACGCTGATGGAAAACATCAACGTGGTGCTCGCACGCGACGTGTTACTGAATAAAGTCTGGGGTTACGAATCGGAAGTTGAAACCAACGTGGTGGATGTTTACATTCGGTACCTCCGTAATAAGATCGACCGACCGGGTGAAAAGAGTTACATTCAAACTGTTCGTGGGACTGGATACGTGATTCGGTCCTAATGACTGACCGGGTTCAAAACGACGTGGCGCAAAATCAGCGTCGCCGCTGGTCGTTGAAATGGAAGTGGGCGCTCGGGACCGCAATTGGGACCGCGCTCATTTTTATTTGCTTTTCAGCCCTGGTTTATAAGAGCTTCACGAACCTCTTGTTACGCCAGGAACAGCGCGACGTGATTAGTGCGATTTCCACCGTCCAACAGTCGTTGAAAAGTGAATCAACGGGGCTGACGATTAAGTCGGTCGCCGCTAAACTGCAACCGGAAGCCAACGTTGAGCCGGCGACCGGCATGTATGAACGCCGCACCGGCGCGTTACAAACCACGATTTTTTCCGATTCTGAATTGACTGCCCTGTCACGGACCAACTTAGCCGTGACCGTCTACGATCCGCACGGGACGACCTTATATTTATCGCGTAAGGATAGTCACGAATTTAAGAAGGATGCCAACCGTAAAGTGGCCCGCGTCGGCCGGGGGTCGGCGACCGAATTAGTTGGTCGGGCACCGATTCGCGCGGCTAAAAATCATAAGCTAATCGGTTACGCGCAGGTCACGAATAATTTAAGTGATTATCATAATACGACCCACAATCTGATCTGGATCTTTGTCGTGATGACAATGATTGCGATTTTTGGGGCGGCGTTGTTAGGGTACTTCTTAGCCGCGTTCCTGTTGCGACCGATGCGCCACATTACGAAAACCATTAATGCTGCTAAGGCGGACCCGCAGACCGATTCACGGGTACCGGAGTTGAAGCAAAATGACGAGTTATCCGATATCGCGCGGTTATTCAACGACATGTTGGACCAAATGCAGCGCTACATCAATCAGCAACAGCAGTTCGTTGAGGACGTTTCTCACGAATTACGGACGCCAGTGGCAATTATTCAGGGCCACATGGAGCTTTTGAACCGTTGGGGAAAGGATGACCCACAAGTGTTATCCGAGTCGTTAGCGGCCAGCTTGGCCGAAACCAAGCGGATGCAAAGTCTGGTTCAGGAAATGTTGGACCTATCACGTGCGGAACAGTTGGAAATCAACTTTAGCCGTGAGACGACCGACGTTCAAAAACAGGTCAGCCAAGCGTTCAACGATTTTCGGATGATTCATCCGGACTTCCGCTTTACCTTTGACGACGACGTTAAAAAGCCGGTTTACGCGCAGATCTATCGTAACCACCTAGAACAGGTGCTGATCATCTTGCTGGATAACGCGGTCAAGTACTCGACGCGTCGCAAGGAAATTCACCTGTCGTTATCAACTGACCGCCGTAACGTTGAGGTGGCGGTTCAAGACTTTGGTGAAGGTATCGCCACCGATAACCTCGACCGGGTCTTCAACCGCTTTTACCGCGTTGATAAAGCCCGGAGCCGCGACAAGGGTGGTAACGGGTTGGGGTTATCGATCGCCCAACGGTTAATTGAAGGTTACCACGGCAAGATTAGCGTGGAATCGGTCGTTGGTCAGGGTTCGATTTTCCGCTTCCAGTTACCAATTTTACGTGATCCGGAACTGTTAGCGGTGGCCGAAGAAGAAACCGATAAGGTCGAAAAAATTGCGAAGTCCGAACTACCGGCGGGCATCAAGCCGGCCACGCCTTCGGACGAGCCACCATTGGATGACCACGAACACGACCACCATCCGAACTAAATTTAATCCCCCTTTAGGGTCAGCCAAACGGCGCTATGCTATAGTCCCCTTAAGGTTGACAGATGAAAAACTATAATTTCGTCTATCAACTCTAAGGGGATTTTACTATGCCTAGAAGCAAATTCACGGCCGAAG